>PKQY01000004.1 GCA_017577895.1 Bacillota bacterium | reverse complement strand
CGGCACCGCTTTCGCCACCCCACCGAAACCAACCACCGCCGCCGTATTGCCAATGGCGATCAGCGAGCCGACAGTCCCATCTGAAACCGCTTTCCAAAAATCTCTAAAATACTTGAAGTTCAACACGTATGCAGCAATGACGCCCCCCAACAAGGCGACGATGAGGGCCGACTGCTTTAAGGAATGGTGGAAAACAAACGACAAAATCAAGACGACAAGTAGCGGAATAAGACCGGTCACCGGGCGGGGCAATGGTTTATCGGTGACCACCGGATCCGTATCTCGAGGTTGAAAATGTTCGCCGGCGGCCACGGCCCGGGCAATCATGCGTTGCAACCACCAAAAGCCAAAAACGATCATGAATAAAGCCACGATGATGCTCACTTCCCAACCCGCATACGGACTGGTGCCCAAGTACTCAATGGGAATCCAGTTTTGAATTTCGGGTGAGCCGGCCGACGTCATCGTAAATGTCACCGAACCAAAAGCCAGTGCCGCCGGAATGAACCGCCGGGGGAGATTGGCCTGCTTGAAGAGCGACACCGCCATCGGATACACGGAAAAAGCCACGACAAACAAGCTCACGCCCCCGTACGTCAACACGGCGCAGGCGGCCACAACAGCCATCACCGCCCTCTTCACACCAAATTTTTCGACGACCCAACGGGACACGCTGTCGGCGGCACCGCTGTCTTCCATCACTTTTCCAAATATCGCTCCCAGCAAAAACATCAAAAACCAGGACGAAACAAAGCCGGTAAAACCACTCATGTAATTTCCCACCAGATTGGCTTCCCCTTCCGGCACGAGCTGGGGAAAAAGCGGCAGGCCGCTGAATACCGCGACAACCAACGCGCAGATCGGGGCTGCCACCAGGAGGTTCATCCCACGCATGGTCCAATAAATGAGCAGTGCCAAGCCGCCCAGCAACCCTATCATGCTCAACATCTGAATCCCCTCCTTTTCATCCATGATTTTTATGAAAGCAGCGACATCGTAGAATATTTGCAAAAATAATACCAAAAACATCATCCGTTCATGGTCGATCAACCGGCAAGACCAGATTCTCAATGGGCGCCACAACCACCGGAATTGGCAGGACTTCCATGGCAAAAAAATTTCCGGAAAAGCGGACGTACTTTCCGCCTTTCCGGAATTTATTTCGATCCCAGTCCGTATTTGTTGATCTTTTCGTACATGGTCGTCTTACTGATCCCCAAAGCTTTGGCTGCTTGCAGCCGGTCGTTCCCGTATTTTTGCAGTGCCAACGCAATAGCGCGCTTTTCCGTTTCTTCCACCATTTGTTTCAGCGTTTTTTGACCGATGGACCAGCAAGGCATTTCCCGCCAGTAGTCCGGCAAATCCTCCAATGTGATGATTTCGCTGCAAGTCAAATGAATGGCCGCCTCGATGACGTTTTCCAACTCTCGGATATTGCCGGGCCACGAATGCCGGTAAAACAACTCGAGCACTTCCCGATCAATTCCCGTGATCCGTTTGCCGGTCCGCTGGGAAATGCGGGACAGAAAAAAGTGGACCAGCATCTCCAAATCTTCCATCCGTTCTCTCAACGCAGGCGTTTGCAGTTGAATCACATGAATCCGATAAAACAAATCTACCCGAAATGTACCTTCTTCCACCATTTTCTCCAACGGACGGTTCGTGGCGGCAATCACTCTCACATCCACCGGTATCGACCGGGTACTCCCCACCGGTTCGATCTCTTTTTCTTGCAACACCCGCAACAGTTTCACCTGCATCTTAAAGGGCAAGTCGCCAATTTCGTCCAAAAAGATAGTCCCGCCGTCGGCCACCTGCGCAGTACGGCTTATTCAAATAACGGATGACGCCATCCTTGTTCACGATGACAATGCCGACGTTGAGGCTGTCAACGGCTTCCTGCAATAAACGCCCCAATTCCTCGTCTGAGGTATTGCTTGGAAGAACGATTTTTCGGTCTTGTTTGATGACCCCCGGCATCGTCCACCTCCTATGCAAACAAAAACCTCGCCGTCGGTAATAGCATTCGTGCCATTCCTCCAGCGAGGTCCAACCAATGATATTGCAAAATTGTCTGCGATGTCGTTAGGCCAGCACTTGGGCCAATTTTTCTTTCGGTTGTACACCGACGTACCGTTCTTTTTCGGTGCCGTTTTCGAACAAGATGAGGGTCGGGATGCTCATCACCCCGTAGCGGCCCGCCAATTCCGGCTCATCGTCCACGTTCACTTTGGCGATGGTCACGCCTTGCACTTCTTTGGCCAGTTCTTCCAAAATCGGGGCTTGCATCCGGCAAGGTCCGCACCAAGGCGCCCAAAAATCGACCAGCACTTTCCCTTGGCGAATCGTTTCGTCAAATGTCTGTGAAGTGAGTTCTTTTAACATACTTGACCTCCTCCAACATAGCACGTGCTTTCGATTTCCGTTTTCCTTAATATGGACTTCTTACCGAAATATACCCATTACGGTACTTTTTACATTTGCGTCATGTCATCGGTCGGCTACCTCCATCATATGCCATGCAGCGGCCGGGATCAAGCAAGAAGGTTTTTCCCCGCATTTTATTGCCGGTACAAGTGGAAAAATTCCTGGCCGTCGCTTTGCCGCACGTAGACTGCTTGGGGCATATTCAACGAACGGATATACAAATTGATCCGCACGTGTTGGGAAACCCATTCGGGCAACATGGCAATCACGTACTGGGCGAGCTGGGTGATCTGCGCCTCCGAGTCATATTCGGCGTTGATCTCCACGATCAATTCCACCAGCTGCTGCTTTTGGAAACGGGCCATTCCGGAAACACCGGCAAACTTGGGAAAATACGTCTCGATCTTTTCTTGCAGTTTCTGAAAATTGCGGTGTACTTCGACTTGGTACGCTCCTTGCCCGCCCCGGGGGTTGGGCAGCAAGATCCATTCCTCGTCCACTTCCGTCCACCGTTCCACCGTCTGCTCACCGGCCGCCGCCTCCCCTTGCAGGAACACGCCGCCAGGCACAAATTGTTCGTCCATGTCGTGGGTCACCAGAAGAAACACCAACGGCACATCGGTCTTCTGACGCAGTCTGCCGGTCAAATCGTCGGCCACGGTCTGGGCCATGCGGCGGATGTCTTCTTCGGAAAACCGGACCGGTGAGGAAGGCGCCCCCTCCGCCGTCGGAGTATATCCGGTCGTCACCGCCACGCCCACCACCATACCCGCCAGCTCGCCTTGTTCGGTCAAGTAGTCGTGCTCCAAAAAGCCTAAAACAAACGGATGCTCCAGCGCCGTGTTCAAACTTTCGAGCCATTCGTTGCCTTCTTCCCGGCTTATCCACTGCCCTTCCTGAAACAAATGCTTTTCCGGATCAAAACGGGTCACTGCCGCCTCAAACATGGCCCGTTCCATGTGTCCCCGCTGCAAATCGTTCAGCTTGGACAGCCCGGAAAAGGCGGCCGGTTGGTAGGGCAGCACGCCCCGATAATCGATTTCGCTCACATCGGCGGCGGGGGAAATGATCCGGGGCATCACTTCTTCCGCCTCTTCCTGGTTCTGGGGCAACAGTCCCGTCTGACAGGCGCTCAACAACAACAGGCCGGCCAGGCTCACCGTCCACATTTTTCGCCCATGCTTTTTCATGATGTTTCCCTCTTGCCTTCGGCCGTGTAACCGACGGTTTTGAGAAACGTCTCTTCGTCCATCAAGGCAACGCCCAGTTCTTGGGCCCGTTGCAGTTTGGAACCCGGGTTTTCGCCGTAAATGACCCAATCGGTCTTGCGGCTGACGGAGCTCGTGACCTTGCCGCCGAACTGTTCAATGAGGGCCGACGCTTCCTGGCGGGTCATGGACGCCAGCGTCCCGGTCAAAACGATCGTCTTCCCTCGGAAGGGATGGTCTTCCGCAGATGCCGACGGCGCTTTTTTCGGCTGCCGCATGTTCACCCCGGCCTGGCGCAGCCGGTCCAACATGTCCTGTACGGCCGGCTGGGCAAAATAGGCGCGGATGCTCTGGGCGATTTTGGGCCCGATTTCGTCGATGGCCAACAATTCTTCCTCCGTAGCCGCCATGAGACGGTCCATCGTTTCGAACCGTTCCGCCAAGATACGGGCCGCTTTTTCCCCCACGTGGCGAATGCCCAGGGCAAACACCAGACGGGACAGCGGATTGGACTTGCTCCGCTCGATAGCCGCCAGCAAGTTGGCCGCCGACTTTTCACCCATCCGCTCCAATAGGAGCAAGTCTTCTTTTTTCAAGAAGTACAAATCGGCCGGCGAGCGCACCAACCCCGCTTCAAACAGTTGGGTGATCACTTTTTCCCCCAGGCCGGTGATGTCCATGGCGTTGCGGGAGACGAAGTGGATGAGCCCTTCCCGCAAATGGGCGCGACACTCGGGATTGATGCACCGCCACGCCACTTCCCCGTCCAGTTTGACCAAAGGGCTGTCGCACTCGGGGCACCGCTCCGGCATGCGAAACGGTTTCTCTTCGCCGGTTCTCGCCTCCGGTACCGGACGCACCACTTCCGGGATGATGTCGCCGGCCTTTTTGACCACCACTTGATCGCCGATGCGGATGTCTTTTTCACGGATTAAATCTTCGTTGTGCAGACTGGCCCGCCGGACGGTGGTGCCCGCCAACTTCACCGGCTCCAGAATCGCCGTGGGCGTCACCACACCGGTCCGACCGACGCTCAGCTCAATGTCGACCAGCCGCGTCACCGCTTCTTCTTCCGGAAACTTATAAGCGATGGCCCAGCGGGGACTGCGGGCCGTCGCGCCGAGCCGTTCCTGCCAGTCGAAGCGGTCCACTTTCACCACCATGCCGTCGATCTCGTAAGGCAGTTGGTGGCGCTTTTCGGTCCATTCCTGCACGTAGTGCCACACTTCGTCGATGCCGCGACACAACCGCCGTTCCGGGTTGACGCGAAAGCCGAGCTGTTGCAGCCGCACCAACGCCTCGCTGTGGCGCGAGATGGACGACTCTGACCACTCACCGACGCCGTACACAAAACAGGACAACGCCCGTTGAGCCGTAATCTGCGGGTCCAGTTGCCGCACCGAGCCGGCCGCCGCATTGCGGGGATTGGCAAACAACGGCTCGCCTTGCTCTTCCCGCTCTTGGTTGAGTCGGGCAAATTCTTGTTTGGGCATGTACACTTCTCCCCGCACTTCCACGTTGACCGGTTCGGTCAACCGGAGGGGAATCGCCCGGATCGTCCGCAAGTTTTGCGTGATGTCTTCTCCCACAGTGCCGTCTCCCCGCGTCGCCCCTTCCACGAACACGCCGTTTTCATAACGCAAGGAGATGGCCAGCCCGTCCACTTTCAACTCCACGACGTAATCGATGACATCCTCTTGCAACGCTTGGCGCACCCGGCGGTCAAAATCCCGCAACTCCCCTTCCTGGAAGGCGTTGTTTAAGCTGAGCATGGGCGTCCGGTGCGTCACTTTGTTGAACGCTTCCAACGGCGCTGCACCGACCCGCTGCGTCGGCGAGTCGGGCGTCACGAGATCCGGATATTTCGCTTCCAGTTCCATCAGTTCGGCCATCAACGCGTCGTAGGCCTGATCGCTGATCAGCGGATTGTCATACACGTAGTATTGAATGTTGTGCCGATGGATTTGTTCCCGCAACTCACGAATCCGCTCTGCCGCCGTTTGTCGATTCATGGATGTCTCGCTCCTGCTTCAAGAGTTCAACTTTTGCAAAGGGGCAAAACGGGCCATCAGCCGTTTCATGCCCACCGTGTCGCCGAAGACGACAACCAGCTCCGTATCGTCGCCTTCCCCGTGCACCGAAACGATGAGCCCTTCCCCCCATTTTTGATGAACCACTTTTTCTCCGGCGCGCCATTCACCGGCATGCCCATCCGACTGCACCCCTTTGGGCGCAACCCGCATCCCAAAGCGTCCGGCCGTCGGCGCCGCCGGACGGACGAAACGGGTTTCCTTCCGCTCATCGCTGCGGTCCAAGACCAAATGGTCCGGAATTTCATCCAAGAAACGGGACGGCAAATGTTGCAACGTCTGCCCGTACACCATTCGGCGGCGGGCTGCCGTCAAATACAGGCGTTCTTCCGCCCGTGTAATCCCGACGTAAGCCAGCCGCCGTTCTTCTTCCAATTCTTCCTCGTCATCCAGCGCCCGCTTGTGGGGAAAAACGCCTTCTTCCATCCCGCAGAGAAACACGACCGGAAATTCCAACCCTTTGGCGCTGTGCAAGGTCATCAGCACGACGGCGTCTTCGGCCTCATCCGTCGGCTCGGTGTCCAAATCGGTCAACAGCGCCAGATCGGTCAAAAAGTCCAACAGTGAGGTTGTTTCGCTGCGGTTTTCAAATTCCACCGCCACGTTCACGAATTCGTTAATGTTCTCCAGGCGCCCTTCGGCTTCCAGCGTGTTTTGCTGAACGAGGCTGTCCCGATACCCGCTGCGGGTTAACACCTCTTCGATCATCTCGGAGGCGCTCAAATATTCGCTCATCCGCCCCAATTCCAGAATCAATCCCGCAAACTGTTTTGCCGCGCGGGCCGCCTTGCCGCCGAGACCGGCTTCTTCCGGCTGTTTCAACGCCTCGAACAGCGGAATTTGCCGGGCGTCGGCGTAGTTTTTCAGCTTCTCCAGACTCGTCTCCCCGATGCCCCGTTTCGGAACGTTGATGACCCGCTCCAAGCTCAACTCATCGTGGGGATTGATGACGAGGCGCAAATAGGCAATGACATCTTTAATTTCCATCCGTTCATAAAACCGCATGCCCCCGACCATCCGGTACGGGATGTTGGCCTTCATCAACGTCTCTTCCAACACCCGGGATTGGGCGTTGGTCCGGTACAAGACAGCCACATCGGCATAACGGCGTCCTTCCCGCACCAGCCGCCGAATTTCATCGACGATGAAAAACGCTTCTTCATGCTCGTCTTCGGCGATGAACCGATGAATGGGATCCCCTTCCCCGTTGGCCGTCCACAGCCGTTTGTCATAGCGCTGCCGGTTGTGGACGATGACGTGGTTGGCGGCATCCAAAATGCGCTGGGTGGAGCGGTAATTTTGCTCCAGCTTGATGACTGTCGCCTGAGGATAGTCTTCCTGAAAACGCAAAATGTTTCCCATATCGGCGCCCCGCCAGCGGTAAATGGACTGGTCGGCGTCGCCGACGACGCACAAGTTTTGATGCCGCTCGGCCAACTGGCGCACCAACAAATATTGAGCCCGGTTCGTGTCCTGGTACTCGTCGATGTGGATGTACTGAAACCGGCGCTGATACGCTTCCAACACGTCGGGATGTTCCTGAAACAGGCGCACCGTCTGAAAGATCAAATCGTCGAAATCCATGGCCTGGTTGGCCACCAACCGCTGTTGGTACAACCGGTACACTTTGGCAATGGTCTGTTGCAAGAAGTTTTCCGCTTGCGCCTCATACTGTTGGGGCGACAGCAACGCATTTTTCGCGTTGCTGATGGCCGACAAGACGGTGCGGGGATCAAAGCGGTTCGGATCGAGATTCAGCTCCCGGAGTGCCTGCTTCACCACCGCCATCTGATCCGGCGCATCGAGGATGGTAAACGACGTGTCATACCCGATGCGCGGGCTTTCCCGGCGCAAAATGCGCACACAGAGGCGGTGAAACGTCCCGATCCACATGTCGTCCGAAACGGCCCCCACCAACTGCCCGATCCGCTCCTGCATTTCCCGGGCCGCCTTGTTGGTGAAGGTGACGGCCAAAATGTTCCAGGGCGGGACGTGTTTCACTTGGATTAAATACGCTACCCGGTACGTCAGTACCCGGGTCTTGCCGCTGCCGGCACCGGCCAGCACCAAAAGCGGCCCTTCCGTGGTCATCACCGCCTGCCGCTGCGCCTCGTTCAGTCCCGCCAGCAAACGATTCGTATCCTCTAACATGGTTCGCTCCGACGTCGTGTTTTCCGGCGTCGTCGATTGCCGCATACGCGTTCTTCCTTTCCGCCAACAGCGCTTTCCGCATCCAATGCTCCATCATCTGATGATTTATAACGGATTATACTGTCCAGTGTACTGTTCGGTGGCCAAGCGCGGTTCCGTTCAGCGCATCGTTCAACCATCGGCCCGAACCGGCGGCACCGTCGCCAGCGCCGCCGACAAATCTTCGTATATGATATTGCCCACCACGATGGTGTCGGCCCATTGCGCCATACGCGCCGCCGTTTCTCCATCCCGGATGCCGCCGCCGTAAAAGAGCCGACTGTGGCGCAAACCGGAACGGGCCGCTTTCAACCATTCCGGATCGCCCAGTTTGCCGCTGAATTCCACATAAAAGACCGGCAGCCGAAACATCTGCTCCACCACCACGGCGTACGCCTTCACATCCTCCGGCGAAAGGTTCGCGTCGCTGGCCGTCAGGCGGCCTACCGCCGACTCGGCGTGGCCGATGAGGTACCCTTCCACCACCACTTGTTCCCACGGGATGAGTTGGCCGTACTTTTTCACGCCTTCCAGCTGCGCGTCAATGATCCAGCGGCGATGACCGGCGTTGAGCACCACTGGCAACAAATACAAATCAAAGCCCGGCACCACCGCATCGGCGTTGGAGATTTCCAACGCGCAAGGCACCTCGTATCGGCGGATGCGGGCCAACAGTTCCACCGTATTGTCATAGGTCACGTTTTGCGTTCCGCCGACGATCACGGCATCGGTGCCCGACGTGCAGATGGCATCCAATGCCTCATCGGACAAAAAACGGTCCGGATCGAGTTTGAATACGTGCCGCCAGCTGGCGATCATTTCCTTCAATGTCTTCTGACACCCCACAACGCCCTTGCACAGCCTTATTTTCCGATGCGTTCCAACACGAGTTTGTAACCGTCGTTACCGTAGTTGAGACACCGCTTGACCCGTGAAATAGTCGCGGTGCTGGCCCCCGTTTCCTGCTCAATTTGTTGATACGTCCGTCCCTGCCGCAACATCCGGGCGACTTCCAGCCGCTGGGCCAACGACCGCAATTCGTTGACCGTGCACAGGTCATCAAAGAAGATATAGCATTCTTCCAGATTCCTCAATGTCAAAATCGACTCGAACAACTGATCGATCAACGGATCTTTCAACTTGTCCATTGGCATGCGGCATCCCTCCTCGACGGAGTGATTGAATGCTTTCTCCATTATAGCATCACTGGGAGTCGTTTTCGCCGCTGTCGGACACCGTCACCGCTTCCGCCAAGCCCGGCTTGTCGGGAATGACATTCACCCACGTGTTGCCCGGCACGAGCCGGACCGGTAGTCCCAACGGATCATAAAATTGGAAAAATGCGCCGTCCTTCCGCTGCCAACGGATGGGGGTCATCACCCCGTTTTGAAACAACAACCCGTCGCCTTCACCGCTCAGATTCACTTCCCGCCGCCCGGCATTGTCCACAATCCGGTGGGAGGCTTCCAACACGATGACGTTGGTGACACGAAGCGGTTCATCCGTCTCCAAATCCACGTGCGGCTGACCGTTGACGGATCGCACGTATTGCCCAATGGCCGCATCATAAGTATACGCCACCCGATACGAAGGTTGGTAACGGATTTCGAACTCATTGGCCGTCGTTCCGACGGGTGTTTCGCCTTCCCCGTAAAACGAAAATACAGGCAAATCGGCCGCTTTCTCACGCCAACCCCGATCGGCGATAGCCGTCCGCAGGTGACTCATGTCGGTATACAAATTGTGAGGCATCTTCCGGAACGACTCCCGCCAAAAATATTTGCCCGCACCGTAAATCTCATCCAGATGTTCGTATCCGGTCCGCTTCAGCCGCGCCAACGCTTCCGGCGATCCGCCGGCGTGCACCAACACCGCATCCATACCTTCCGCCAAGTCGATATAGTACGGGCGGACACTGCGGACCGGGCCGAGCCGCTGGGGTTCCTGACTTTGATAAAAGGCCACAAAGCGGGTGATCCAACCTTCGGCCAGCACTTCCACGACCCAGTCGGCCTTATCCAGTCCCGACTGCGGCCGGGCTTTGCTGCTGTTTTCGATCATGACGGCCACCACCCGCTCATCCACCGGCTCGTCCGAGGGCATGCCGGTCAACGGCGCCGTATATTGGGACGCCGGCGGCTCTTCCACCTCCGGCGGCGTCGGCTCCGGTTGCTGTTCGGTGTCGGGCAAATTGGCCCCGCAGCCGGCCAACAGGACGGCCACCAACACGAGCGGCCACCACCGTCCCCGGGGGCCAAATATACGCCACGGCTTTCTCCTCATTCCCATGTTCCTCGACTCCTTTACCGTTTTACCTTGTCGGGTTGCAACTCCCGAGCCGGATGCAACACACGGCGGTCCTTGACGGAATAAATCCCTTGGGACGTGAGACGAATATAGGGAAGATGGGTCGCCGGCAAAAACATCAACGTGTAAATCGGCTCGAGATGGGGATATCCCGCCGCGCGCAAACGCCGATCTAGTCGGATGGCTTGTTCGGCGATGGCGGCATACGGTTTATCGCTCATGGACTGGAAAATCGGGAGCTGAATTTCCAACGCATCCCCTTGTCCGTCCAGTAACACCGCGCCACCGCCCAAATGAATCAGCCGCCGGGCCGCCTCGGCCATGGCCGACGGCTCACGGCCCAGCACCAACAAGTCGCCGCTGACGCCGAAGGAAACGGCCAAAGCGTCTAATCGGCGGGCAAATCCCCTCAGCAGCCCGTTGGTGATCCAGTGGCCGTTCCGATCCAGCAGGCTGGCCATCAACAAGCCCTCTTGACCGGTCCAATCCAACTGGCCTTCCCGCACTACAAACGTCTCCAGCTGTCCCACGGTAATAACCGCATCCCGCAATTGGATGACCGGGAAAACGGCTTCCGTGTCCGCTCCGTCGGCGGTCTCCGAAGGCGGCACCGGCAGTGTAAACAGTTCCGGCACCAGCCACTCATCGGACATCGGTGCCTTGTCCCCAACGGCTTCTTCCGCCGCCAAGCGGATGACTTCCGGCAAGGGCATGGTCACTTGCAGCTGTTCTGCTTGATACACCATTTTCCCCTCGGCCATCACTTGGACCGGTCGCGGCTGGCGCTCGTCCCGCAAAAACAAAATGTCAGCCAGGCGCCCCGGCGCGATGCCGCCCAACTCCCCGTCCAATCCGTAATACGTGGCGGGATTCAAGGTCGCCAATCGGTAAGCCACCAGCGGCTCCAGGCCGGCTTCCATCGCCGTCTGCAACAAGTAATCGGTCAATCCTTTTTCCATCAAGGCCGGCGTCGGTCCGTCGGTGGTCAACATCAAGCGGTTGCTCCAGAACATGTTTTCTGCGGTCAGCTGCCGAATGATGTCCGGCAAATCGGGCCGGATGGGGCTGAGCCGCAGCGTCGCATACATACCCAACCGCAGCCGCATCAACACGTCTTCGCCGGTCATGCTTTCGTGACAGGCTCCTACACCCGCCGCTGCGGCCGTATTCAGCGTCTTCCAAGAGGCGCCGGGAAAATGGCCTTCCACCCGTTTACCGACATGCAAGGAAGACAGCACATTTTGCACCATTTGTTCGTCGCCGCCAAACAGCCGGGGCCAATCGGTCAACTCGCCCACTTGCAGTACAAAAGGATGGGCCAGCAACTGCCGGATAGCCTCCGTCGAAAACTTGCCGACGATACTCGCATCGGCCGTCTGACCATCCAAACGCGCACTCCAAAACATTTTTACCGGATAGGAGGCAAAACGGTCTAAAGCTTCTAAAAACCGGTCCGGCTCCAGGCTTAAAAATAAAGCCAAATTGTCATGAACGATGGCCGTCGTCCCGTGATACAACGCTTTTTCGGCAAACGTGGCCGGGTTGAAAAAGAGCGTCGAATGGGCATGGGGTTCAAAATAACCGGGACTGAGCACATATCCCCGGCCGTCGATGACGTCCGTCTCATCCCCCAGCGGCGGCAAGTCGTTTCCCACATAGGCAATCCGTTTGCCGCTGATGGCCACATGGGCTTCCATCAGCTCTTGGGTATACACATTGATGATGGTCGCATGTTGAATGACCACATCGCCGGGCTCCTCCCGCTTGGCCACGGCCATCAGCCGCCGCATCTCATCGGCGCTCATCGGTCGCACTTGTCGTCGCAAACGTGCTCCTCCTCTCCATGGCACGGCTTGGTCATCGTTGCCATCATCTTAACACACCCGTTCCGCTCACGCATAGACAATCTTCAGCTGTCCCAGGAGCAGTCCCGGATGAGCAGGTGTGATGGGAAAGCAGGAACCGGGACATACTAAATCCAGTCCACTCCATCCAGTCCGTACCGCTCATTGAGCGCCAGCTTCAAATTGTGGAGGTGAACGGCTATGAAAAAGAACGTCGGCACCTGGGACGCCCTGATGCGCATCACCGTTGGCCTGGTCGGCGTATCGTGGGCCATCAGCCGCATGGCCCGTTGGCCGTACCGCACGAGCTTTTGGACCCGTTCCGTCCTTTGGCTGAGCGCCATGAAAGTCGCAGAAGGCATCACCCGCTTTTGTCCCATGCTTTTTGCCTTGGGACTCAATTCCGAAGGTCTGACCGTCCGCTGGAAAACATCCGCGGCCAACAACGCCGCCCGGAACGCCATCGAACCGTCGTCCGAACAACGCCAAAACACCTTGTCTTCGCAAAACACTTTGTCTTCGGAAACCGACCCCTCCCCTTCTTCCCCAGTTCAGCAACAAAAAAACGACGCATCGTCGAAAGCCGCCGAAGGACCGACGCCTCCACCGCCGCACCGCCCTCGTCCCGAACCGATTCGCGCCCGGCAAATCCGCCAACCCTAAATGAACAAGAAAACCCCTGGCCGCCATGGCCCGGGGTTGTTTGTTCAGCGCAATTGGTACGTGACACTGACCTGCACTTCGTATTCCATTTGGCCAACGGAAACAGCCGGCGTGGCATCGCTGACGGCATGTTCCGCCATGCGAAGGCTGGCATCCTGAACGATGACCGGCGGTTGTCCCATCTGTTCATCCACCGCCAACACGCGGCCCAATTGGCCGCCCGCCTGCTCCGCCAACGTCCGGGCTTTGGCACCCGCTTGTTTGAACGCGGCTTGCAAGGCCTGTTGCGCCACTTGCAGCTCTTTTTCTTTGCTCAACCGGAACATCACGCCATGCACTTGATTGGCTCCGGCTTTGACCGCTGCATCCAAGACGGCACCCACCCGGTCGACTTGTTGGACCGTCACCTTCAGCTGGTGAGTCACCACATAGCCCCTCGGCTTCGCCTGACCTTCTCGGGAATCATCGTATTCCTCTTGCACGTGAAATCCTTGCGTCTGCATGTCGGCATCGGCAATCCCTTGTTTTTTCAACGCCGCCATGACGGACTGCATTTTCGGCCCGTTGTCTTTGACAGCTTGTTCCGCCGTGGCGGCCCGGGTCTGCACGCCCACCGTCACGACTGCCTCGTCGGGAACCGCCGTCACCGTACCCGTACCGACCACCCGGACATAGGGCTGATTCAGGGTCTCTGCCGCCGCCTGCACGTTGTTTTGTGTCCCTTGCACAAACCCAACGATCGAAGCGGCGACCAACAGCAGTGCCAAGAAACCGCCGATCAGGATGCTTCGCCGTGGCACCCACTTTTTCATCCTTCTCATCCCCTTCCTTCTTCATCCGAAGTTGTGGCAAATGTTGGTGATGTTGGTCTATTTTGTTCATGTAGACGAAACCAAGGAAAAAAAGGTTTCACTGTTTTCCCATACATCCATTGCACGATGGGGTTGATGGCGAAAATGACTTTTTTTCAGAATAAAACGAAACGGTATGATAAAAAACCCCCCGGCAACACTTCCACAACGGAAATGGTGCCAGGGGTTTTGTCTTACACTTGCGGTAAGGCCTGCAAGCTTTTTTGCAAATCTTCTTCCGGATAGGTGATGTCTTGCAGACGGCCGCTCAAATAATCCTCGTACGCCGCCAAATCAAAGTGGCCGTGCCCACTCAAGCCGAACAAGATCGTCTTGGCTTCACCGGCTTCCTTGCAACGGAGGGCTTCGTCGATGGCAGCCCGAACGGCGTGACTCGACTCGGGCGCCGGCAAAATGCCTTCCGTTTGGGCAAACTGCACCGCGGCGCTGAACACGTCGTTTTGCGTGTACGCCCGCGCTTCGATGAGCCCTTCTTTATACAGGTGGCTCACCAGCGGCGCCATCCCGTGATACCGCAATCCGCCGGCGTGAATGCCGGGCGGCATGAAATCTTTCCCCAACGTGTACATGGGCAACAACGGTGTTAAGCCCGCCACGTCGCCGAAATCGTAGGCGAACTTCCCGCGGGTGAGGCTCGGACAAGCCGCCGGTTCAACGGCGATGACGCGCACGTTTTTGCCTTCGACGATTTTGTCATACAGGAACGGAAAACTCAGTCCCGCCAAGTTGCTGCCGCCTCCGGAACAGCCGATGACCACGTCGGGATAGGCGTCCACTTTTTCCAGCTGCTTTTTCGCCTCCAGCCCAATCACCGTCTGGTGGAGACAGACGTGGTTCAAGACGCTGCCCAAGGCGTAATTCGTATCGTCGTGGGTCGCCGCGTCTTCCACCGCTTCGCTGATGGCGATGCCCAAGCTGCCCAGCGAATCGGGATCGACGGCCAACACGGCCCGGCCGGCTTGCGTCCTGTTGCTGGGACTGGCGACGACCTCCGCACCAAAGGTGTTCATCAAGATGCGGCGGTACGGTTTTTGTTGATAGCTGATTTTGACCATGTACACGGTGCATTCCAAGCCGAAAAATTTGCACGCCATGCTCAAGGCACTGCCCCACTGACCGGCCCCGGTTTCCGTGGCGATACGCCGGATGCCGGCTTCGCGGTTGTAGTACACTTGCGCAATGGCCGTGTTCAACTTGTGGCTGCCGGACGGGTTCGTCCCTTCATACTTGTAGTAAATTTTGGCCGGCGTATCCAGCAGCTTTTCCAAACGGCGGGCCCGATACAGCGGGCTTGGCCGCCACATGCGGTACAACTCCCGCACTTCGTCGGGAATTTCGATCCAACGCTCACAGCTCGCCTCTTGCTCAATGAGGGCCATGGGGAAAATGGCCTGCAAATCGGCCGGCTCCAGCGGCTTTTTGGTGGCCGGATGGAGCGGCGGTTGCACATTTTTCAAATCGGCTTGAATGTTGTACCAATGGGTCGGAATCTCCGCCTCGCTCAGCAAAATCTTGTTTTCTTCTTTGCTCAACTCTTCTCAACTCCTTTGTTTCTCCTCATAAGTTCATCTTATCAACTATTCCCGACCTTTGTCCACCAAAATTCTTCCAAAATTTTCGCCGCTCCATTACTCTTGCCCGCGATGATTGCCGATCCGATGCCGCGCGACCCTTTTGGTCACAGCATTTTGTTGCAGCATTTTACGGTTGCAACATTTCCTTTAAGTCTTCCTGGGCCGTTCCGATCAAGCGAACGTTGAATTTCTCTTGGAGTACGGCCATGACCCCTTCGGAGATGAATGCCGGCGGTTTCGGACCAATGCGGATGTCCCGAATGCCGAGACTGAACAATCCGAGCAGAATCGCCACCGCCTTTTGCTCAAACCAGGAAAGGACAATGCTGAGGGGCAAATCGTGAATGTCGCACTCCAGCGCTTCCGCCAAAGCCTTGGCGATCTTCACCGTCGAGATGGAATTGTTACACTGGCCCAAGTCGATGTATCGGGGAATGTCGGTGCCCGGGACGGTCCCGTAATCGACGTCGTTGAAGCGGAACTTGCCGCAGGAAGTGGTCAAAATCACCGTCTCCGGCGGCAAGGATGTGGCCAGTTCCCGGTAATACTCGCCGCCCCGGCCCGGCGCGTCGCAGCCGGCGATGACAAAGAAGCGGCGAATCTTCCCTTCCTTCACCGCCTGGATGATTTCCGGCGCAAGGCCAATCACCGTCTTGTGGTGAAACCCGGTGACCAACGTGGCCTCCGAATCCATGTGGGCATCCGGCAGGGACAACGCTTTTTCGATGAGCGGTGTAAAGTCGTCGTTTTCGATTTTTTGCACCCCTTCCAGTCCCGCCACGTCGTAGGAAAACATCCGGTCGGCATACGTGCCTTTGATGGGCATCACACAGTTGGTGGTCGCCAAAATTGCGCCCGGGAACTGTTCAAACAAGCGCCGCTGATCGTGCCATGATTTGCCGATGTTGCCTTTCAAATGTGGGTATTTGCGCAATTGGGGATACCCGTGGGCCGGCAACATTTCAGAATGGGTGTATACGTTGATGCCCGTGCCTTCCGTCTGCTTCAACAGCTCTTCCAGCGCCAACAAATTGTGGCCGGTGACCAAAATCGCCTTCCCTTCCACTTTGTTCTGCGTCACCCGCACCGGCTGCGGCACGCCAAACCGGCTCGTATGGGCTTCGTCCAACAGCTCCATGACGCGGATGGCCGCCTGGCCCACTTTCATAAGCATCTCCAGATGTTCTTCCACGTTGAAATTGACGTTGGTCAGCGTTAGATACAGCGCCTCATGGGTCGTGGCGTCGACAAACGGATCCGTGTATCCCAGCTGGGCAGCGTGGGTGCGGTACGCCGCAATGCCTTTGAGCCCGAAGACAATCGTATCTTGCAAACTGGCAATGGTCTCATCTTTGCCGCAAACGCCGATGATCCTGCAACCGCCAATGGCCGTTTGTTCGCACTGATGACAAAACATCTTTCCACTCCCCCTGGTCGTGATGTGCACGACCAGTATACATCTACTTCAGTCGTCCCAATGTGACGGACATCACAAAAATAGGGGAGTTCAAAGAGATGTCACATTAGAACAATTGGAAGAAACCATGACAACGTCACAATGGAAGAAAAACGCCTCACTGACGTACGGCAGTGAGGCATGAACAGGATCAACCCAAAAACTCTTCCACCACTTGGCAAAACTTATCGGGGAACTGGCCGGTAAAGCCGTGTCCGCCGCCTTCGAAAATTTCCAGGCGGGCACCGGGAATTCGTCCGGCGATAATCTCCGCGTTTTTCGGCGGCACGAGAATGTCTTGGTCGCCCGTCATCACCAACGTCGGCGCCTGAATTTGATCGAGCCGGTCGTACGTGGAAAACGTTTGAATGGCTTCCAATTGCCGCAACAGGGCGTCCGTCGGAATGGGCGCCCGGATGGCCCGCAACCAAAGTTGTTCCAATTGGTCGGCGTGGTTTGCGATGTACTCATCGGGAAACAAGACCTTAAACATCCGTTGTTTGATCTCATCCGGCGTCCCGGTACGATTCGTGAACAGGCCGATCACGTCCGGCGGCGCAACAATGGACTGCGTACCGCCACAGTTGGTACACGCCAGAATCAGCTTGTTCACCCGTTCCGGATAATGGAGCGCCAATTCTTGCGCGATCATCCCGCCCATGGACACGCCGAGGATGTGGGCCTTCTCAATCCCCACTTGGGTCATCAACTCCACCGTATCTTGCGCCATCAGCGCAATCGTGTACGTCATTTGCGGTTTTTCGGTCCGACCGGCCCCCCGGTTGTCAAACAACAACAACTGATAACGCTTTGAAAGCCGCTCAACAATCACCGGATCCCACCAATCAACGTTGGCCGACAATCCCATGATCATGACCAACGGCTCGCCTTGGCCGTGAATTTCGTAATACATGTGAATGCCATTCGCTTGCACAACGGGCATGGCTCACCCCCCTTTCTTTTTATTGAAAAGATTATTTTTATTTTCTATGATTTTTGTCAATCACGGAAAAATCCGGTAAGTCATGCTTTGAAAATCAAAAAATAAAACCTGCAACCGTCCAAGGACAGCTGCAGGCAAAACAAATCAGCAGCTCGCCAGCCCTTATCCGTGAAAACGGGGCGGCCGCTTCTCAACGAAGGCACTGATGCCTTCTTGTCCCACCGGGGATGCGGCCAGTTTCGCGATGCTCTGGCTTTCCTTTTCCATTTGCGTTTCCAGCGTGTCATGCCAGCCTTCGTACAACAGCCGTTTCGCCGCACCGAGCGCCGCCGTCGGGCCGTTGGCCAGCTGAACCGCCAGCTGCCGAGCTTCTTCCATCAAATCTCCATCCGGAACGACCCGATTGATGAGCCCCCATTCCAACGCTTCCGCCGCGGACAACACCCGGTTCGTCAACGTCAGTTCCATAGCCCGGCGCAATCCGACCAAGCGAGTGAGAAAATACGAACCGGAACCGTCGGGGGTCAGCCCGGCTCGGGTATACGCCATGGTGAAACGAGCCGATTCGGCGGCCAAAGCCAAGTCACAGGCGCAGACCAGGCTCAACCCCGCTCCAGCCGCCACCCCGTTTACGGCGGCAATGACCGGCGCATCCATCCGGTTCATCCGGGCCACCGCCGCATGCAAATACGTGGTAATTTCCTTCAATCGGTATTCCACTTGCGACAATTCGATTTGGTTGAAACTTTTCAAATCGCCGCCGGCACAAAACATCTTCCCGCTCCCGGTCAAAATGACCGCCCGAATCTCGGGATCGGTGTCGCACCGCAATATGGCGTCAAACAGTTCCTTCCCCATTTGATCGTTCAACGCGTTGGCCGCATCCGGCCGATGGATGGTGATGGTCGCCACGTGGTCTTTCACTTCAAATAGCAAGGTGCTGTACGCCATCGAAATCGCCTCCAACAAGATATGTTTACGCTTTCAATCATCACGTCACTTGGGAACAGGCCAGTCCACCGGCTTCATTCTGCGTTTTCGGTCTCTCGTTGCCGTTCCTTGAACAACTGATATTGATGGTACATGTCCTTGGCAGCCGCCAACAGTGCCTGTTGCGCCTTCCCTTGATATGCCCCGCGAATGGCTTCCAAAATCGGCTCAATGCCGTCTTGCAAACTGTACCCTCTCAACAACCGGCTAATAAACTGTTGCGCGTGTTGGGTCGCCAGCGTACACGACGCGTCGACGATGACCCCGTATTTCAACTCCACTTCCACCGTGATGGTCAACATTTCATACACGCTTTGAGCCGCCATGCCTTGCGGCAATTTGGCGTGGCCTGCCAACATGACCGTTCGACCCATCTTGCGTTCCCCTTTACGTTGTTGATTTGCGCCGTCTCCATTTATCACAAGCATAGCGTGAAACGGTCGGAACAGGCAAGCCAATCCGATAAACTAAAGGCAACACCATATCCAGACTGTTCAAACAACTTCCTTCCCATGGAGGAGGGGCGTTGAAAGACCCGGCCTTTAAGGAACTTTTCGGGCGTACATCGGAAACGTGGTCGAACGTGCGATGCAACAAATGACAATCAACTGGACATTGCTCAACAGTATGGCGTAATCAAATCGGTCCCATATTGATGAAAATGGGCAAGGGTAACTCCCCTGCCCACTTTTTTCCCTGGATTATTCTTCAAACGGCCATTTCGGCAACGTTTTCCGCAACGGTTTGTCTTTCCGGTAACCCAACGCGTATTCGGCTTGCATGATGGTGTGGATTTCCCGGGTTCCTTCGTAAATGACCGGCGCTTTGGCGTTGCGCAAATACCGCTCCACCGGAAACTCGTGGGAGTAACCGTTGGCGCCGTGAATCTGCACCGCGTCCACCGCCGCTTGGAAGGCCGCGTCGCAGGCGAACCATTTGGCGAGCGACGTCTCCCGCGTGCAGCGCATGCCTTCGTTTTTCATCCAACCGACCCGGTACACCAGCAACTGGGACGCTTCATACCCGGCCACCATTCTGGCGATCATTTGTTGCACCAACTGATGTCTACCGATAGGCTGACCGAAGGTGTAACGTTCGTTGGCGTATTTGACGCTGGCTTCAATGCACGCATCGATCAAGCCGACCGCACCAGCCGCCACCGTGAAGCGTCCGTTGTCCAGCGCCGACATGGCGATTTTGAAGCCTTCGCCTTCCTCACCCAGCAAGTTTTCTTTCGGCACCCGGACGTCTTCCAGGAAAATTTCACCGGTGTTGCCGGCCCGAATCCCCAACTTGTCCTTGAATCCACGGGTCGTCACGCCCGGGAAGTTCCGTTCCACGATAAAGGCGGAAATGCCGTGGTGTTTCTTGTCTGGATCGGTTTTGGCGAAAATCAGGAAATGGTCCGCAATGTCGCAAAGAGAAATCCACGTCTTGCTGCCGTTGAGGATGTAGTAATCGCCGTCTCTGACTGCCCGCGTCTGCATGGCCGCCACATCGGAACCGGCGTTCGGTTCTGTCAAGCCGAAGGCGCCGATCTTTTCGCCTTTCGCCTGCGGAATCAAATATTTTTCCTTTTGATATTCATTGCCCCATTGGAGCAACGTCAAGCTGTTCAGCCCGATATGCACCGAGACGGCCGTCCGGAAAGCGGTATCACCCCGCTCCAGCTCTTGGCAGACGATGGCCAACGTGTTGTAGTCCATGCCTTGTCCGCCGTATTTCTCCGGAATGCAGACGCCCATCAAGCCCAAGTCGGCCAGTTTGTCGATGATGCTTCGCTCAAAATGTTGTTTCGCGTCCCACTCTTGGATGTACGGCATGATTTCCTTGTCCACAAACTGGCGAACCATTTTCTTGACGGCCAGTTGCTCTTCAGTAAGAGCAAAATTCATCATCGCCCATTCCTCCTTTTGTATGGTGTTTCGTGTGGGGAACAGCAAAATAGAATGGATGAGATCAAAAAAGCCGGAATCCGAAGTGACCGTGAAGCCAAGGCACAAAGGCTGACTTCACTTCACTCCGTCATTCCGGCTCACGCCTGTGGCTCCTTGATCGGCGGTGGGATCAATGGACACAAGCTGTGAACGTTCACATCTTCGTCACTTTTTCATCTCTCTATTTATAGTAGGTCTTGTGCCCACCGATGTCAATAGTCTGTACGAATGAACCGGGTCATTCGCCCGTTCTTGCCGTATCGAGCCTTCCACATAATCCTCCCGTGCCATGTCGCCATAGAATAGATCAAACGTACAGGAGGAGAAAGATGGACAACCACGTCAACATCACCGTGACGGAAGGCAGCGACGGTTTTTTATCAGCAGATGTCTATCGGTCACTGTATTTACGTCCGTCGGAGCCAACGACCATCCGGGTAGGACATTCGTCCGCCGAAGTCGTTCTGCACCCGTTGGCCAACAGCCGCCGCTCCGAACTGCGGCTCCCCGGCCCCGTGCTGGAACAATTGCACTTGCTGCCGGGCATGCCGCTGAACTTGTGGAAGAGCGGTTCCGCCCTTCGCTTAGGCCCGGTTGTCGGCATCTTCGTCAGGCCCGACTATTTGACCGCCATCGCCCAAGGGCGTGTGCCCTTGACGGCGAAAAAGGACGTCCAAGCCAATGCAGTCGCCAAATGCCTCATTACCTTTTTTTCTGTCGACGGCATCCGCTGGGAAGAACAAACCATTCGGGGATGGACGTACTCGCCGGCCCACAAACGGTGGATTTCCCGCTGGTTTCCTTTTCCCGACGTCATTTATGACCGCGGCGTACATTATCCGCCATCGCTCAAGCCAAAAGTGAAAGCCGCCCGGGCACGATTTCGCGCCGACCCGCACATTCAATTCATCAACAACAGCGACTACTTGGGCAAATGGGAACTGTATACCCGTTTGAGCCAATATCCGGAGATGCGCCCCTACTTGCCGGAAACCCGCCGTTACGAATCGATCCGCGATCTCGAGACCATGTTGCAAAACCATCCGCTCGTCTACATCAAGTCGTTTTACGGCAGCCAGGGAAAAGAAGTGATGTCGGTCGCCAAAGTTACAAAAGGATACCGGGTCAAATTTTATCACAACGGCATCCAACGGTGGCGGGCCGTTTCATTGTCGCAGATCGAAACTTGGATTCGTCGCTTTTTCGGGAACAAACCGTTGGTCTTGCAAAGAGGCATTGACCTGCTCACATACAAAGGCCGCCGCATCGACTTGCGGGTGCTCCTCTGCAAAGACGGAACCGGTCAATGGAAAGCCATTTACAACCAGGCCAACGTGTCGCTCCCCGGCTCGACCATCACCACCATCGGACGGAACTTCAAAAACTATACCGACGTATACCGGCTGTTTCGTCGCATCGGCAAGCCTGCCCGACTGCCGACCGATGACACCATTCGCCGTGAAACCATCCGCATCGCCCGGTACATCGACAAAGCCTTTGGTCCTCAAGGCGAGTTGGGCATGGACATGGCGGTGGACCGCCAAGGAAAAATTTGGTTCATCGAAGCCAATACCCGTCCGGAAAAACTGCCGATTCCCGGCCTGGAAGACACCCGAGGGGTCTCACCACAGTTTTTAGCGGTCTTTCAATATGCCACTTTTTTGACGAAACACCAACAACCGTAGCGCCGCTCCGTCGTGCCCGGCAGCCCATCGGAAAACCTCCGGCAAAGGAGGGAGGATCATCACCGCAGCCAAAACCAACCCGTTAGTAGGCGTGTTTGTCGTCAGCTCCACCGTTGTCGGCTTGCACCGCCACGGCCAACGCATGAACGGGTATTTCCGGTTTTATGAATTGGCCCGCGCCAGTGAAATGACCGGTGTACCGCTCTATTTTTTTTCGCCCCGGGACGTCCATTTGCGCAAGCGCCAAGTGCTGGGCACGTATTACAACCACGCGCGCATGCGGTGGGAACGGAAACGGTTTCCGTTGCCGGACATCCTGTACGACCGGTGCGCATCCACCAGTCCCCGGGCCAAAACCATCCGCCGCCGGTTTACCCAATGGGGGATCATTCCCCTCAACGCGCAACACCACTTCGACAAATGGGACGTTTATATGAAACTGTTGAACGACGCACAAATCTGGCCTTACTTGCCACGGACCATCCTCTATCGCCGGCCGGAGGACCTGCTGGCTTTTCTCCTGCGCTATCAGCAAGTGTATGTCAAGGCCGTCGACAAAAGCCGCAGCCGAAAAGTGTTACGTTTGGCCGTTTTGCCCGACGGCGGTTACGAGTACAGCTTTTTTCACAAAGCCGTCGTCGTCGGCACCCGTGCCCGCTTTCACGACGTGTATAAGATTATCCGGGCGCTGTTCAAATCAGAAAGGAAAGTCATAATCCAAAAAGCCATCCCCCTCATCCGCCTATCCGATCACACCGTCGATTTCCGCGCCGAAGTACAACGAAACGGCCAGGGACAACTGGACATCGTCGGTATTTGCGCCCGCATCGGCCAGGCCCGTTCTCCCATCACCATCCATGCCGACGCCTTGCCCTTCGAGCAGTTTTGGCAGCTAAAAGGGCTCACCCCATTGCAAATTCGGCGACTGCGGGCGGATGTGCAACAATTTTTGCTCACCATTTACCGGGCCATCGAATCCAACTACGGCCCGTTTGGGGAGCTGGGGATTGACTTCGGCATCGACGAAGATGAAAACATTTGGTTCATCGAATGCAACGCCAAATCGGCCAAAGTGTCCCTCTACAAAGCGTACGACGAAGACACCGTCCGCCGGGCCTTCATCAACCCGTTGGAATATGCCCGGTACTTGTATCACAATCGGCAAGCCGCCGTCCCATGAAACAACGCCGTGTCCACGCAAGACACGGCGTCGATGTGGTTATGCTCCATCCGACGGAAACGGTTGGCGGACCCGTCGTGATGGGGTATTTTCTTGTTGCGTTTCCACATACAATGTCCGGCTGGGGAAAGCCAGTTCGACCCCTTCTTCTTCCAAGATCTCCAAAATTTTAAAGTTGCAGTCTTCCCGCACCTGCAAGTATTCGCTCCAGATCGTCGTTTTCGTGAAAAAGTACACGAATAGATCGAGGCTGCTTTCGCCGAACTGTTCAAAATAAACGAGAATCGTTTCCGGGTGAACGTCGGGATGTTGTTGCAGCATCTCCCGAATGCGTTGGACGACCCGTTGAATTTTTTCTCTCGGCGTGAAATAACTGAGGCCGAGATGGAACGTGACGCGCCGTTTGCCCATCTTGCTCCAGTTTTTGATGGCTTCGTTGGCCAAGATGGAATTGGGCACCGTCACCAGCGCCTGATCGAAGGTGCGAATCAACGTGCTGCGAAACGTGATCCCTTCCACCGTCCCTTCCACGGTGGGCGTCTGAATCCAGTCGCCGATGGTGAAATGTTTTTCAGTGATGATGGCCAGACCGCCGAACAAATTGGCCAATAAGTCTTTGGCCGCCAGCGACACGGCCAACCCGCCGAGCCCCAAGCCGGCGATGAACCCTTCAATCCGATACCCCCACTCTTGGGCCAAAACGGTAAAGGTCAAAACGACAATGAACACCCGCAACGCTCGGGACAAAAACGGAATAAAAATGCGATCCACGTGCACGTCGAACCGTTGGCCGAGGCGAACCATCCAGGAGGAAGAAGTGCTGGTAAAATGGAACAGTCCCCAGGCAGCCAACACGATGAGGGCCGAGCGGAACAGTTTGTCAAGCCACGTTTCCCAACCAGGAACGGACAACACCTTTAACCCCAAATACAGCCCCAACACGATCCAAAACGTCCATAGCGGCCGCTCATACGCCTGCAACAGCGAATGAATCCACTCCGCTTTTGTATTTCCCAGCCATTTCAACAGCCGGTTGAACACCAAGCGGGTGAAAACCTTGCGCACGAATAAAAAGAACAGAAAGATAAGTACCGACATCAACGGCTTGCTCCATATGCCCAAATAAACGGCCTGGATCACCAGCCATTCATTCAACCAGGTCATCATCGGCGGTTTCCTTTCCGACCGGATTTTTGTGACAAGGATTTGCGCGGCTATTATTTTATCAAAAGCAAGCTCCGATTAGAACGCATGTTGTGTCGTATACAGTTTTTGGTAACGCCCGCCGCGGGCCATCAATTCTTGATGGGTGCCGGATTCAACAATGCGTCCATGCTCCAAGACGAGAATTTGATCCGCATGCCGGATGGTGGACAAACGGTGGGCGACGATGATCGTGGTCCGCCTGGTGGAAATGCGTTCCAACGCCGCCTGTATGGCCCGTTCCGACGCCGTGTCGATGTGGGCCGTCGCTTCATCCAAAATCAAGATGGGCGGATTCTCGACGAGCGCCCGGGCAAAAGCCAACAGTTGGCGTTGCCCCATGGAGAGGGTCACTCCCCGCTCGCCGATGGGCGTCTCCAACCCTTCCGGCAATCGGTGGATGAGCGGCTCGAGACCGGCCAGGCGAACGACCTGTTGCAATTGTGCCTCGTCGACGTCTCTCCGTAAGACGATATTGTCACGGATGGTGCCGGCAAACAAAAACACCTCTTGCGGCACCAAACCGATGGCGCTGCGCAGCTGTTGCAGCGGGATGTGCCGGATGTCGGTGCCGTCGAGAAGCACCGCCCCTTTTTGCCATTCATAATACCGCAACAGCAGCCGGGTAATGGACGACTTGCCGGCTCCCGTCTCCCCTACCAGTGCGATGGTTTGTCCGGGCCGAATGTGGAAGTGAATGTCTTTCAGCACCCAGTTTTCGCCCTCATAGGCAAACCACACGTGTTCGAAGCGAATGTCACCCTGGACGGTTTTTGAACCGCCCGCATGTTTTGCACCTTTTGATTCACCCGCATGTTTTGCGCCGTCGGATAGGGGCCGATCGTCTGATGACACCGTTGTCCGCACCGCCGGCACCGCTGCCTCGGTCGACTCTTGGAAAAAGTCGTACAGCCGCTCCGCCGAAGCCAGGGCGCTTTGAATTTCCGTAAACCGATCGGCCAATGAAGCCAAAGGGCGGAAAAATTGGCGCACATACTGGGTAAACGCAAAGACGACGCCGAAACTGACGCTCCCGTCCAACGCCGTCACGCCGCCGCGCCACACCAAGAGTGCCAGCGCCAAATTGCCGACGAACATGATGAGCGGTTGGAACACCGAGTTGACCGTAACTACCCGCTTCCCCGCCCGGTAATACGCTTCGTTGACTTCTTCAAAGGCGGCCTGTTGCTGCTTTTCCCGGCCAAACGCTTGGATGACTTGCATCCCCGACAAATATTCCGCCAAGCTGGCGTTGAGCCGGGACAGCCAGTAGCGCTGCCAACGCCGGGCTTCCCGCACCAGCCGCCGATACCCTTCGGTCAGCAGCAACAAGACGGGAATAAGGGCCAGACAGACCATTGTCAAGCGGGGGCTCATGTGCCACATGACGGCCAAAATGCCCGCCAACAGCAACAGTTCTTTGACCAAGTTGACGATGACTTGCGCAAACAACTGGTGCAGCGTCTCGGTGTCGTTGCACACCCGGGTCACCACGCTGCCCGAGGAATGTCGGTCGAAAAAGGCCATGGGCAAGCGGGTGAGATGGGAAAAGACGTCCTGGCGCAACTGATAAATAATCCGTTGCCCGGTCACCTGCAACAAATAATGTTGTCCATACTGCAACAACGCGCCGGCCCCGACGAGAGCAAAAAAGAGCGCGCCGAGCCCCAACAGCCCGCCGCTGTCGGGTTCAGGCACCAACAAATAATTGTCGATGGCCACTTTGACGAGATACGGGCGGGCCACATCCGTCCCCATCAACAACAGCGACAACAACAACGCCAAACCCATGGCCGGCCAAAAGGGGCGGGCATAGCCCAGCAGCCAGCGGAACAGGCGGCGGTCGGCGACGTCTGGCCGGCCCGATGTCGGTGCTTGTTTCATCGGCTCTCCACCCCTGTGCGGTCATCCGCTTGCATTTGTTGGACCGCCAAGCGGGCGTACAGTTTTCCCGCCTGCATCAATTGCTCATGGGTACCCTGTTCCACAATTCGTCCGTCATCTAACACAATAATCTGATCTGCATGTTGGACCGACGCCACCCGGTGGCTGACGATAATCGTCGTCCTTCCTTGGGCATATTGGCGCAAATCGGCCAATATGCGGCTTTCGGTGTCGGCATCCACCGCCGAAAAGCTGTCGTCTAAAATGATCATCGGGGCATCTTTCAACAGCGCCCGGGCGATGGCCACCCGTTGCCGCTGTCCCCCGGAGAGTCGGATACCCCGTTCTCCCAATTCCGTGTCGTATTTCCGGGGAAATTGCATGATGTTTCCATGAATGTGAGCCCGGGCCGCCGCTTGTTGAATTTCGCCTTCCGGATGGGCCACGGGATGAAAATCGATGTTGTCCCGGATGGGCGAAGAAAACAAGAAACTGTCCTGCGGTACATACCCGATGTTCCGCCGCAAATCCTCCAAAGCAATCCGCTCAATGGGAACCCCATCGATCCAGATGGTGCCCGGCGGCGGATCGAACAGGCGCAACAACAGTTGCACCAACGTCGTTTTGCCGCTGCCCACCTTGCCGATAATCCCTAACATGCTACCCGCCGGGATGTCCAAACTGACGTCCCGCAACGCCGGACGCCGGGCCCCCGGATACGTAAACGTCAGATTCCGCACCGCCACATGCCCCTTCATGGCCGGCAAGGACACGCAATCGTCGCGGTCCCGGATGGACGGCTCCAAGCTGAGAATGCCGCCAATGCGCTCTTCGGCGGCTTTCGCCCGTTGAAACAAATTGATGACCCGTCCCAAACTTTCAATCGGGAAAATGAGTTGTCCCAAGTACGTGTAAAAGGCGATGAACTGGCCCAACGTGATCCACCCTTGCATGGCCAGCCAGCCGCCGTACGTCAGGGCGATGAGAAAACTCATCCCGATAATGAAACTGCTGGCGGCTAAAAACAAGGCATTCGTCTGGAACAGCTGCCGGTTGGCCTCCATGTTGGCCCGGTTGACGGCCGCAAACCGTTCCCTTTCCGCCGCTTCTTGCACGAACCCTTTGATGACGTGGATGCCGGCGGCAAACTGCTGCACTTGGACGTTCAAGTCGCCAAAGGCCTCCTGCACCTGGTGGGATTGCCGTTGGGTACGTCGGCGGAAGACATAAGCCGTCACGGTCAAAAAAGGCAAGGGCACGAAGGCGGCCACCGTGAGCCACGGGTGCACCGTCGTCGCCATCAAGTACAGCGACAGCCCCACCAAAAATACCGTTTCCACGAACATGATGAGGCCGTGGTTCAATTTTTCCCGCGCCAAATTAATGTCGTTGGTGGCGTGGGCCATCAAATCGCCGATGCGCCGACGTTGGTAATACTCAGTCGGCAACCGCAGCCATTGGGCAAACAGGCGGCTGCGGATGTTCCGATCATAGGCCCTTCCCGAGTGAAACAACACGATGCGGGCGCCGATTCGCGCCGCCGCCATGATGAGGGCCACCAGCAACACCCCGCCGCCGTAAACCATCGCCCCTTCCGTCGTCAACGTGCCGGCTGCGTACGTGTCGGCAAATGCTTGCAACAGTTGAGGAATGAACAGTTGTGCCGACACTGCTGCAAGCAGCAATGCAAAGCCGACGGCATATCGGAAAGGATGTCGCCGCAAATGCTCGCCCATCAGTCGAAAGCGCGTGCCCTCCCGGCTTCTCCCCATGGCCATCTCACTCCTGTCAGCACTTCCCTGCAAACGTATCCATACCATCTTATCAAAAGTAAACTTTTCTCGTCCCCATTGAAAACCCGTGAAAAAGAGAAATCCCTTGTTGGATGCCCTTACCAACAAGGGAACGTTTGTCAGTCATGTTCTTGCCGAAATCTCACCAAAACACTGCGGCCGGCGGACGGCGGAATTTCACAACCGGTCCCATGGCAATGACCCGTCAGTGAGTGGTTGGTGCTTCCTCGTCTGTATAAAAGCGAATGCGATATTGCTTCAAATAAGGCAAACATTTGCCGCAATGGGTCAACTGAAAATCTTTGCGTTGCATAAAGGCTTGAAATTCTTTTTGTGACGTCCAGACCGAGCGGATGCAAATTTGTTCGCAGTCAGCCGTGGCCCCTCGCACAAACACTTCGTAATCAAGCATGCCCGGAACGGCGGTCGGCCGCTGCGCCTGCAACCGGTTGCAAACGTGCTCTCCGTACCCCTGCCGCACGTTCAGTTCATTTTCAAACACGAACATGTCCGTCCCACCTTATCAAAAATGCCGGTAATGCCTGACCTACGCCCCATCGGAATCCGTTCAAGAATGATTTTCACCTTCATTTATTAATGATAATCATTCTCACGAAATGTTGTCAAGAAAAAACGCCGACCGTTCTCCAACAACAGCGACAGCAAGATGCCCATCAACAGGCCGTTGCTGACCAGAGGCCGAATCCACGACGGAAACGACGCAAAAGCTTCTGCCGGCAACGTCATGATGACGATGCCCGCAAACAGCGGAATGGCAATACGATAAATGTTGGTCGCATCCCATGGCAACTGCCGGAAAAAATCCAAAGCCGACAACACGAGGGGCAAATAGGCCACAAACAACACGGCACTGCCGACACTCAACGGCAAATGGAGAAACAGGCGCCCAAACCACGGGATGAGCCCCATGGCGGTAAACATGAGGCTACCCAGCACAAACGGCCGCCGGTGCAACACTCCGGTTTGGCGCAAAAATCCGATGGTGGACACGTACGGCGCATACGGCACGAGGCCCAACATGCCCGAAAGCACGTTCACCGCGCCGGTGACGGCAAAGGAACGGCGGTACTGAGACTTGGTCGTCGGCTGTCCATACAACGGTTCCGTTCCTTTTAACGCGCCGAACGTATTGGCCATGTTCAACAATCCGGCCATCACGGCGGTCAAGATGATGCCGACATCCCAAGCGGGGGGACCAAATGGAAACCAGTATATTTGAAAAGCGGAAAGTTCGCCGGCCGGCTCGCTCGGAAACAACAGCGCATACACGGGCCAACCGACGGCGATGCCGAACAACAGCCCGTACCGCCGCCACGCCGGGGGGGCTTTGAAGGAAAAAACGAGCACCGCCACCACGACGCCGATGGAACAGAGCGCCACCGGCAGTTGAATCGCCGCTGGTGTTTCTGTCATGCCAAAAGGAATCCCCATCATGCCTTTGAGAAAGATGCCGGATAACTGACATCCCAGCAAAAACGTAAACACGCCCATCACGGCCGGATTGAACAGGCGCGCCAGCCGTTCGCCGAGACCGCTGAGCCCAATGAGCGCCAACAGCAAGCCGGAGGCCATCACCCCGACCGCCAGACTGCCTCCGGCCGTCGCCGCCGGCACCCCTTGCGCCGCTGCCGAGATAAACAGGGCCAACACGACGCCCCACCACAAACCCGACTGCCCTTCCATGATGGCCCGGCCGTGCCCGAACACCGCCTGGGCCACACAAGCCAACCCAGTGACCACGAAGGATAGCTGGAGCAGGGCCAACGTTTTCTCCTGTTCCAAACCGAAGGCGGCTCCTACGGTAATGGGAATGACGACGATGTTCGTAAACTGAAACAACAGCCATTGAAGGCCGGCCAGCGAGTCGGCCGGCACCCACCGTCCACCCATGGCGTCCGTCACTCCTATACTGACGATACTTCAATATCATCGATATCATCGAAATGATTCGACATCTCGGCCGAAAATCCCCCAAAACGGGGATGCCCGACGCTCGAACATGCATCGACGCTCGGCTTAGATTTCAATTTCCGATTCATCCTTCGGCAACCACCGACGCAGTTCGCGCCGCATCAGCTTTCCGGACGCGTTATACGGCAACGCTGGCACGGCGTAAATGCGGACCGGCACTTTGTACGCCGCCAACTGTTTCCGGCAATGCTGTTTCAATGCTTCTTCATCCCACGTCTCGCCGTCTTTAACGCGAATGAAAGCGACGGGCACCTGTCCCCAACGGGGATCGGCTCGGCCAATGACGCCCGCTTCCGCCACTGACGGGTGAGACAAGAGCACCGCTTCCACTTCAGCCGGGTAGACGTTTTCGCCGCCGGAAATGATCAAGTCTTTCCGCCGGTCCAACACGTACAAAAATCCTTCGTCATCGAGATAGCCCAAATCGCCGGTATGGAGCCACCCGTCCCGGATGGCGCGGGCCGTTTCCTCCGGCCGGTTGAAATACCCGGCCGTCACATTGGGACCGCGGATCACGATCTCGCCCACCGCCGTCGCCGCCCCGGACGGCACCCGCTCTTTCCCGTCCGCTGCTCCGGTCTCGTCGGCCAGCGGCACAATGCGCAACTCGACCGGGAACAAGGGTTTTCCGGCCGAACCGAGCTTGCGCAACGCTTCGTGGGGCGGCAAGGTAACCACTTGCGAGGCCGTTTCGGTCATACCGTACGTCTGCACCACCGGAATTCCCCGCTCGGCACACGCCTCCAACAGCGGCCGCGGGGCCGGGCCGCCGCCCAGCAAGACGCACCGCAAGTGCTCCGGATAAGGCCGGTCGCCCTGGGCATCCAACATCCGCTGCAACATGTTGGCGACCACTGAAATGATCGTCACCCGTTCTTGTTCGATGAGCCGGTTGACCGCTGCCGGGTCAAAACCGGGCATGAGCACCACCGGAATGCCCAAAATGACGCTGCGCATCAGGATGGACAAGCCGCTGACGTGAAACAGCGGAACACAGGCCAGCCACCGATCGTCGGGCAAATTACCGAGATTCAGCGCCGAGCCGATGGCGCTCCACCAATGGTTGCCGTACGTGAGCATGGCACCCTTCGGATGGCCGGTGGTACCGGACGTATAGATGATGCAATGGACATCGTTCCGATCCAGATAGGGCAAGGCGATTGGTGACGTCGCCGGCGATTCGTCCACATCTTCCCCGCCGCCGGACTGGCCTGCCCCCTGCGGGGGAGTGCCTTCCCGCCGGTTCGCCGGTTCACCGGCCGGTGGCGTTGCCAAGGGCAATTCTTCCAACGCCCGGGCAGGCACCGCCACTTCTTCCAACACTTCGGCCGCTTTCACTTCATGCGCTTGATCATAAAGAAACAGGTGCGGTTGGACGTCCCGCACCTGCCACGCCAGCTCATGCGCCGTCAGCCGGATGTTCAACGGAACGAGGACGGCCCCCCGTTTCATCAAGGCATGGATGAGGACGACCAAGCGGGGGTTGTTTTGCGCCAACACCGCCACCCGCATGCCCCGCTCCACGCCCCAATCAGCCAGCAAGGCGGCACCCTGCAGGGCCAGCGCTTCCAAGTCGGCAAAGGTCCAGCGCACCCCATCGGCGATCAAGGCCAACTTTTCCGGGGCCAGATGGGCCTGGCGCGCCAGCCAGTTGGGCATGCGGCTCACTTCCACGTTCCGTCCCTCCTTTCACGGCTTCCGTTCCCCAACCCTCACGCCAAACATCACGGAAAACGAGGAAAACGGGAGAAGTCGGGCTTGCGTTTTTCCAGGAACGCGTTCCTTCCTTCTTTTGCTTCTTCCGTCAAATAGTACAAGAGCGTGGCGTCGCCCGCCAATTGTTGAATGCCGGCCAACCCGTCGGTATCTGCGTTGAAGGCGGCTTTCAAAAACCGGATGGCCGTCGGGCTTTTCTCGAGAATCTCCTTCGCCCACTGAATCGTCTCTTCCTCCAGCCGTTCCAGCGGCACGACGGCGTTGACCAAGCCCATTTCCAGCGCTTCTTGCGCCGTGTACTGACGGCACAAATACCAAATTTCCCGCGCTTTCTTATGTCCGACAATCCGGGCGAGAAGCGTAGCGCCGTAACCGGCGTCAAAGCTGCCCACTTTCGGGCCCGTCTGTCCAAAAATGGCGTTGTCTGCCGCGATGGTCAAGTCGCAGACGAGATGCAACACATGGCCTCCGCCGATGGCATAGCCCGCCACCATGGCGATGACCGGCTTCGGAATGATGCGGATGAGCCGTTGCAAATCCAGCACGTTCAGCCGGGGGATCTGGTCAGCACCCACGTAGCCGCCGTCGCCGCGCACCCGCTGATCGCCGCCAGAACAAAACGCTTCGGTCCCTGCACCGGTCAAAATGATCACGCCGATGTCCCGATCGTCCCGGGCCGCTGTGAACGCGTCGATCAATTCCATCACCGTCTCCGGCCGGAAGGCGTTGCGCACTTCAGGACGGTTGATGGTGATTTTCGCAATGCCTTCGTACGTCTCATACAAAATGTCTTGGTACGTCCGTGCCGTTTTCCATTCTACTGCTGCCATTGCGTCGACCTGCCTTTCCTTCAAAATTCACTAACGTCCCTTCACGTCCATGCCTGGAGGAACGACCACACCACTTCGACGAATGCGTCCGGCTTTTCCACGTGCACCGTATGTCCTGTATCCGGAACCGACACCCAGCGGCAACGGGAAATTCGGGTTTGCATCCATTCTGCCAGACGATGGTACTTTTCATCAAGTTGCCCCGTCAACAACAACACCGGCATCGTCAACTCCGGCAGGCGTTCGTGCAGCGCCTCTTGCACGCCCGCCCCCATTCCCCGCAAGCTGCAGGCCAATCCTTGCGGCCGTTGCCGGAGCCGTTGCCGCCGAATTTGTTGGCGCACGGACTCCGGCAACCGTTTTTGACTGGCAAACAACGGCAGTTCTTCCCAGTAGGAGACGAACCATTGGATACCGTTTTCCTCCAACTGTTGCGCCAACCGTTCGTCTTGCCGCCGTCGAGCAGCCCGTTCCCCAGCGTCGGCAATGCCGGGAGAAGCACTTTCCATCGTCAGCGTCCGCACCTGATCGGGAGCGGCCAACGCCACATGGAGGGCCACGCGCCCGCCCATGGAATACCCCAGGAGGTGGAACGTGTCAATGCCCAAGCGGTCCAACAAGGCGAGCAAATCGTCGCACACCTGCTCCATCCGGTACAGTTGGGGATCGTCGGGACAAACCGTCTGCCCGTGGCCCGGCAAATCGACGGCCACCAGTCGAAAAGCGCGGCGAAAGACAGGGAAAAAGGGCAGCCACGTCTCACTGCTGCCAGTGAAGCCGTGCAGCAGAACAAGCGGCACACCGTCACCGTCGGTCAGCACCCGGTACGTCTTGCCGTTGACGGATATGGCCTGTTCCTTCGGATGCGGTTGGCCGTTTTGCTGCGACAATTGGTCCACGCCGGTTCACCTCACAACGGGGCCGGCCAGCTGCGCGACGGCTTCTGCCACCCGCTCCCAGATACGGCGGTGTTGGCGGACGTTGACATCCCGCCGGCTGCGCACCTCAATCACGTGCAACCCGCCCTCGGTCAACCCCGTGCGCACCGCCTGGGCAAACTGATCCCAATTTTCCACGCGGCAGTAGCGGCCGCCGTACATGGCCACCGCCGGCTCAAAAGAAAGACCATGGGGCGTGCCGAACAGCGCCTCAAAATGGCGCGGATGGTCCGCCTGCGGCAAAAAGGAAAAAATGCCGCCGCCGTCGTTGTTGACCAGCACGACGGTCAAATTCAACCGGTGCAACTTGGCCGCCAGCAGTCCGTTCAAATCGTGATAAAACGACAAATCGCCGATGACCAACAGCGCCGGGCCATCCCCCGCGGCGCTGGCTCCCAAGGCACTGGAAACGACACCGTCGATGCCGTTGGCACCCCGGTTGGCATAAAATTCCACTGCCTTGTCCACGGACGGGAAAAAGCTGTCCAAATCGCGCACCGGCATGCTGTTTCCGGCAAACAACAGGCTTCCATCCGGCAACAGACGGAACAATTCGTGAAAAATGCGCCCTTCAAACAACCATCCGGCCCCTTCGCCGTCCGGCTCGCTCTCCAAGGCGGCCATCTCCCGTTCCATCACTTCGCGGGCTTGTCGGTTGGCCGTCTGCCACAAGGCCAGCCAGGCCCGCCTTGCTTCATGACCATGCACTGCCGACCTACCGGCAGCCCCGGCCCCGTTCCTTGCCGTCGTGGCCGTTGCCGGCGACAGGGCCGATACTTCATTGGTCATGACCGGCGGCGTGTCCGGTATGTACTGCGCCAGCCGGATGCAAAGGTCGGTCGAATCGGCCAACAGCACCTCCGCCGCGGCAAATGTCGGATCGGACCAGACGGGCGTGACGTCCACCACCCATTGCCGCACGTCGGCAAAGCGGTTCAAATATTGGACTAAAGGTTTGGATACCGGCAAGCCGCCGAAGCGCAAAACGACATCGGGTTTGGCCTGTTCGACAAAGGCCGGCACCCGCAACAGCGCGTCGTACGCATCGATGACTGTCGTCAACGGATGACGACCACACCGGACTTGCGAAAGCGGATCGGCCAAAATCGGAAACTGCAGCCGCTCCGCCAGTTGTCCCACCGCCGCGGCAAAGCGGGGATCGGTCTGCGGACCGCAGACGATGAGGCCCCGCTCTGCGGAAGACAACTGCGCCGCCAGCTGCTGCAACGCCTCATCGCCGATAGCGGGCCGGCCGGCCGTCACCTGGACAAAGGGCGCTGTCCCCTCCTCGTTCTCGCGGCCGCTCTTCCACGGTGCCAGGGCGTCTTCTTCCGACGGCGCGACAGGAATTAACGGCTCACGAAAAGGAAAATTCAGATGAACGGGACCTGCAAAAGGTCCCGTCGCCGCCGCCACCGCCTTGGCCGCCACCGTCCGCACGTAGCGCAACAGTTCCGGCTCGTTTTCCGGCAAAGCCATTTCCAAAAACCAACGCACGTGTCGGCCAAACAGATGCAGTTGGTCAATCGTCTGCGGCGCGCCGGCATCCCGCAGCTCCGGCGGCCGGTCCGCCGTCAACAGCAACAGCGGAACGCGGGCGTAATGGGCCTCCACGACCGCCGGAGCGAAATTGGCCGCCGCCGTGCCCGACGTGCAGAGGACGGCTACCGGCTCCCGCAACCGTTTTGCCATCCCTAAAGCAAAAAAGGCGGCGGAACGCTCGTCCAAGTGCATCCAACAACGCAAACGGGGGTGTTCCGCCATCCGCATGGCCAGCGGCGTGGAACGGGACCCAGGACAATACACAACGTGCCGCACGCCGCTGCGGGCCAATTCTTCGATAAATGCATTTATATAAACGTACACCGCCTGAGGCCGATTCATCCTATCACACTTCCTATTGCCGACAACATCGGCGTCATTTTCACCCGCGTCTCCTCCCATTCGGTCTGCGGGTCGGAATCCCCCATGATTCCGCAGCCGGCAAACAACACCGCCTCCCGTCCTTGGAACAAAGCCGAACGCAAGGCCACTGCAAACTCCCCGTTGCCGTCGCTGTCCATCCAGCCGATGGCTCCTGCATACCAGCCCCGATCCATCTGCTCTAACGCCCGAACCCGTGCCATGGCCGCCTCCCGCGGATACCCGCCGACGGCCGGCGTCGGATGCAACGCCTGCACCAACTGCAACAGTTGCCGCCCCGGCTTCAGACGGCCCCTCACCGGGGTATACAAATGTTGGATATCCCGCAACTTCATCAGTACCGGTTCTTCCGGAATGTGCAACATTTCACAATAGGGCGCCAGGGCTTCGCGAATCATCTCCCGCACAACGGCGTGCTCGGCCCGGTTTTTGCGGTCCGCCAACAGCCGCTCTCCAAGCCGCTCATCTTCTTCCGGCGTCCGGCCCCGGGCCATGGACCCGGCCAAAGCGGCGACCCGCACCTCCTGCTGCGCCACTTCCACCAGCCGTTCGGGCGTGGCTCCGAGAAAACAGCCCGCCCCCCGGCGGATGGCAAACAAATAACAGTTGTTTCCTTGTTGCCGGCGCAACGCCCGCAATACGTCGGCCGTCGGCCAGTCGCGGGACACGCGGAGAAAGAGCCTTCGGGCCAGCACGATTTTTTTCAAATGCCCGTCCCGAATTTCCTGCGCACCCTGACGGACCGCATGCATCCACGTCTCGGGATCATCTTCCCACACGTCCACCCCGTTTTGTTTCAGCCGTGTCAACCAATCGCCCGTGGCCGGCGACGCTTCTGGAGACACCTGCTCTCCTCGTTGCCCCGTTCGGGCCGACTCAAGCCAATCTGAAGCTTTCTCCCACCATTGGAGCCCGGTCTCATCCGCATCTTGAGGTGAAATGAACCGGTTTACCGTGAGCCACCCTTGATCGTCGCCGTCCCGCAATACAAATTGAAACTCGGGCAACACGAAACTCACCCGAGGGAAGTCCTGCCATAGCGCCGTGGGTTGCTTCTCTTGATCAAACGAAAAGCCGCCAAACAGGACTGGCCCCAAGCCCGGCTCCACCGGACCTTCCCGCAGTCCCGCCGACAGCCATTGTTGCCAACGCTCCAATGATGGTTCCCCATCCGTCAATTCCGCCGCCCGGCCTAACCCGACCAGGACATAACGGCTTCCCGGATTCGCCCACAGCATCACCTGTTCCCGCAATCGCAAGCCACGTTCAAACAGATCGACTGGATCCGCCGCAGCCACCGGAACCGTCACGCTAACCAAGACCACTGCCGCCCGTTGCATGGCCATTTCCTTGCCTTTTTGCCACGCCGTCTCAATTTGTTGCCGACCGAGCCTGGTAATGCAAAGCGCCATCCCGTTCCATCCTTTCCCGGCTTTCCACCACTACTACAATAAAACGACCCCAGATTCAGTGTCAACTTTCAAGCTGCGACTCGCCGATTCAAAGCAAGCGCAACCCTTTCGGGTAATGGTTCTTGAGTTGCCCACCGCTGGCTTTCCCCCAGCCCAAAGGAAAACCGTCGACGGTGACCAACACCCATCCGGCTCGTCCAGCCTCCTCGGACAACGGAAAACTTTCGCCCCGCAAATACCGCACCGCCGCCTGAGGTCCATCCGCATCCAGTGACAACTCCACGGTTTGGACGACCGCCTCCGCTGGCAACGTCATCGCCAAAGCGTGGGCCGGTTCCAATCGGTCTTTTTTCAGCGTGCCTAAATGCAACCCCGGCCGAAGCACCCGCAAGCCCGCCAAACGCTGTCGCACGCTTTCCTCTACGGCTTCGGGAAGCAAAAACAGCTGTTCATGCCGAATGATCAGCCGTTCCGGTGCCACCGACGCCAACGGCACCACCTTCTCCGCTGCCCCTTGCAAAAACTGTTGAGCAAACGCCGTCCACCGGCTCCAAGCGTCCCGCCATTGGCTGTCGGAAGCCGTCTTCCGCAGCAGTTTGCCGGCGGCCGACCGGGATGTTCCTGCTCTTGCCTGTCCCCGACGGCTGTCAGATGAAGCTTTGGCGTCGGTCGCATCGGCTGCCTTCACCATCACGGCGACAAAATGGCCTTCCCCCCGCACCCGATGGGGCCAAATGCGGACACAGTTGGACAACTGGGGCCGGCCATCGCCCCACTGGGGCCTGCCGGGATCAAAATGGACGGCTAAAGGGTGCCGGACCAGTTGAAAGTCTGGATGGCGCACCAAAAAACGGGCCACCGTCCCTTCGTTTTCCTCCGGCGAAAACGTGCACGTGGAGTACACCAACGTTCCACCCGGCTTCAACATGGTCGCCGCGGCATCCAAAATGTTATCCTGGCTTTTGGCAAAACGGCGGACGTTGTCCAACGACCACACCAACATCATCTGCGGATCTTTGCGAAACATCCCTTCGCCGGAACACGGCGCATCCACCAAGATTTTGTCAAAAAACGCCGGGAAGTGTTCCGCCAGCCGGTCGGGACGCTCCACGGTCACCACCGCATTGCGGATGCCGAACCGCTCGATGTTTTCCACCAAAATCGACGCACGGCTCGGTTGGATTTCGTTGGCCACCAGCAACCCTTCCCCCCGCAAAGCCGCTCCGATCTGTGTCGCCTTGCCGCCGGGAGCCGCGGACAAATCCAACACCGTCTCGCCGGGCTGCACGTCCAACATCTCCACCGCCGCCATGGCGCTCGGCTCTTGAATGTAGTACAGGCCAGCTGCATGATAGGGATGTTTCCCCGGGCGGCTTTCCGGTGAATAGTAAAAGCCCGTCGGGCACCACGGCACCGGTTCCAGTGGAAACGGACAACGGGTGAACCATTCTTCTGGCTCAGTTTTCAACGGATTGATTCGTAAACCGTACACCCGCTCCTGGCGGAGCGCAGCCAAAAACGGTTCTGCTTCATCTTCCAACTGATGGCGCATCCGTTGCACGAACGCTTCCGGCAGGCGCCCATAGGACGAATGTCCTTGTCCCTTGCGCTGTTGCGCCCTATCCTTTGTCATCACTTATCACCTCAGGCCTCTCGGCAATCCTAACGATGCGATGATTCGCATCTCGACAACTCGTGATAAAATAAATTTATGTTTGAAATGTTGAGCATGGGAGAGGAGATGCCACGGAATGGAAGCGGCGCTCAAGTCTTCTCAACCGGCCACCCGGACGCTTTACAACATTTTGTTCTCCATCAGTCTCGTCCACTTGTTTAATGATACCATTCAGGCCGTCATCCCCGCCATCTTTCCTATCTTGCGGGAATCGATGCAACTGAGCTACTTTCAGCTGGGTCTGGTGGCCTTTGCCCTCAACATGACGGCATCGGTGATGCAACCGGTGGTAGGCTGGTACACCGACAAACGCCCGATGCCGTACATGTTGCCCATCGGTATGTGCCTCACCTTGTGCGGCATGTTGGGACTGGCCTTTGCACCCAACTACGGATTCGTGCTGCTTTCGGTGATGTTGGTGGGCTTGGGCTCCGCCATTTTCCACCCCGAAGGCTCCCGCGTCGCCTACCTCAGCAGCGGCAACCGACGCGGACTGGGCCAATCCATTTTCCAAGTCGGCGGCAACAGCGGCCAATCGCTGGCTCCGATCATGACGGCGCTGGTCTTTGTCAATTTGGGACAAAGGGGTGCCGCCTGGTTTGCCATCCCGGCTGGCCTGGCCATTCTCGTCATGATGTACATCGCCTCATGGTACACGACCCAGCTTCCCCGGCTGCAGGAAATGAAAAAACGGTCGGCAAAACGCGCGGCGACCGGTGCGGTATCGGCCCAGCATCAGCGCCGGCTGCGGCTGGTCCTGGTGTTGTTGGTCGGATTCGTCTTTGTCCGGTCGTGGTACCATGCCGGCATCACCAACTTTTATCCGTTCTACTTGATGGAACAATACGGTGTGACGGTGAAGGGCGCCCAACTGTACATTTTTCTCTTCCTGGCAGCCGGCGCATTAGGCACTTTTTTAGGCGGACCGCTGGCCGACCGGTTCGGCAAGCGGAACGTCATCCTGTTTTCGATGTTGGGCTCAGCCCCTCTGTCCCTCTTGTTGCCTCATGTCAATGCCGCCTGGGCATACGCGCTGTCGCTGGTCATCGGCTTCATCATTTTATCCAGCTTTTCCGTCACCGTCGTCTACGCCCAAGATTTGATGCCGGGTAAAGTCGGTACCGTGTCGGGCTTAATCATCGGGTTCGCCTTCGGCATGGGGGCATTGGGCTCGGTGGCCCTGGGGGGATTGGTGGACTTGTTAGGAGTAAAAACGGTCATGATTCTCTGCAGCTTTTTGCCGGTATTGGGCATTGTCTCCCTGTTGCTGCCGACGGACAAAAAACTGGAAAAGTGGGCTGCCAGCGAAAACTGATCTTTCCCGTATGTCCCAAAAAACAAAGGCTGCTTGCGGAGTTGGTTCGCAAGCAGCCTTTTTACGAAAAAAACGACAACGGACTTGCCACATCAAAGCCGACTTTCCTCAGTTGGCTTTTTTCTGTTCCCGCTTCAGTTCTTCCATGATTTCGTCAATTTCCATAATCTTTAGGACAATTTGGCGCTTTTCTTCTTCACTGGCTGTTTCAAATTCGGACAACAGTTGTTCCCGTTGCATTGCGTATCGCTGCATCTCGTTCAGCATGGTTCTTCCACCTCTCGTTTTTATCTATTATCTCCAGTTTTCATTCTTTTAACCGATTTCACTTTCATTATAACAAAAATTATGTCGATTGTTGCCGTAATGTTTGAACACTTTATGACAAAGCTCGACAAAAGACAAAAATCCCCTTGACAAATTTTTGTCGACTGTTCCCAGCCTAAAACGGTTCGGCTTTGTTACAATAAACAGGAATACGGTGATGGACAGGAGGGTGGCCATGGCAGAAAACCTGCGATTTTCCGGTCCGCAACGCCGTCAATGGATTTTGGAGACGTTAAAAAATGCGGCCAGTCCCGTCACCGGAACGGAACTGGCCAAACGCGCCAACGTCAGCCGACAAGTCATCGTTCAAGATATCGCCCTCTTGCGGGCGGCACAGGCTCCGATTTTGGCCACACCGCAAGGGTATGTGTATTATGAAAATCCCGGTTCTCATCAAGACGCGCCTTGCTCGCGGGTCATCGCCTGCAAACACCGCCTGGAAGAGACGGAATTGGAATTGAACACGTTGGTGGATCACGGCCTGCACGTCTTGGACGTCATCGTGGAACACCCCATTTACGGCGAGTTGCGGGGTTCCTTGATGCTGAAAAATCGCCGGGACGTGCAACATTTCCTGAAAAACATGCGCCGCTCCGGCGCCTCTCTGCTATCGAGCTTAACCGACGGCGTGCACTTGCACACGGTGGCTGCCGAAAGCGAGGCCCGCATTGACGAAGCGTGCGAGGCGCTGGCCCGGCTCGGCATTTTGCTGCACGAGCGGGTCACTCAAAGGGAACGGGAATATTGAAGATCCCGAATGATTTCCGGCGTCAGGCGGCGGATGAGGGCCACCAACAGCCGCTTGGCCGCCTCGTAATCGTCGCGGTTGATGATGGAAGCATGACTGTGAATGTAACGGGCCGGGATACTGATGACCGCCGACGGCACCCCTTCACCCCACAAGTGTACCCGGCCGGCGTCGGTGCCGCCCTGTGAAACAAAAAACTGATACGGAATGTTTTCGCTCTCGGCCACGTCCAACAAAAAGTCCCGCAAGCCCGGCAACAAAATCATCGTGCGGTCGTAAATCCGGATGAGCACGCCTTCTCCTTGCCGGCCGAAGCCGTCCTTGACCCCCGGGGTATCGCCCGCCGGTCCCGCGTCGAGGCCGAAAAACAAGTCGGGCCGAATGAGCTGGGCCGCCACCGCTGCCCCGCGCAACCCCACTTCTTCCTGCACCGTAGCCCCGCTGTACACATTGACCGGCAACGTGTCTCCATGTAGTTCCCGCAGCAATTCGATGGCCAGGGCACAGCCGTATCGGTTGTCCCACGCTTTGGCCAACAACTTTTTGCCACCGGCCAGCACTGTAAAAGGAGTATCCGGCACAATGGGCTGACCGGGTTTGACGCCCAACGCCTCCGCTTCCTCCTTGCTGTCGGTGCCGATGTCGATGAACATGTTTTTGATCTGCACCGGTTTTTTTCGTGCGTCTTCATCTAACAAATGGGGCGGGGTCGAACCGATGACGCCTGGCACAACGCCTTGCTCGGTCACAATGTTCACCCGTTGGGCCAAGAGCACCTGCTCCCACCAGCCGCCCAACGGTTGAAAACGGATAAATCCTTTTTCCGTAATTTGCGTCACCATGAACGCCACTTCATCCATGTGACCGGCTACCATGACGTTGGGCGCATCGGGGGACGCTTCCTTCACCCCGAACACACCGCCCAACCGATCCGCCACCAACCGGTCACTGTACCGTTTTAATTCGCTTTCCATGATCTCCCGCACCGGTCCTTCAAAGCCCGGCGCCCCCGGCGCTTCCGTCAGGCGCTGAAAAAGCGCCAGCTGTTCGTCTTGCATCCCTTCCACCTCCGGCAAATTCAGCTCCACACTAATGCTAATACTACGCGAATGCCGGAGGTAAAGCAAAATGTCAGAACAATCAACGCCTTTCTGTCGGCACGTGCCGACAGAAAGGCGTCAGATAACCAGGCATGCCCCAAAAACGGCGAACTACTTTGCAAAGACACGGAGCTTGTTCAGGCCTTTCGCCTCCCGCTCCTGATAAACCTTCTGTCCTTCCTGCAACACTGCCCGGAACTGCTGCTGCTTTTCTGCCGGGACAGGCTTTGTGAACAAGCTGACGATATAGGCGACCAGCAGGTTGGCTGCCAACGCCCAAGCTGCCGAATGGATTCCGAGCGGATACGGCCACACCTGATAGGTTAAAAACACGGTGATCATCCCCACCACCAGACCGGTATTCACCCCCGCAGGCGTCAGGCGACGCCAATAGAGCATGCCCAAAAGGGCCGGCACGGTCTGCAAGCCAAAAGCGGTGGCCAAACCGCCAATCAAGGCAATGACATCCCGTGTCGTCATCGCGAAAAACAAGCCGATGACCACCACGAACACCACCATGAATCGCCCGAAATGGATCTGCTGCTTGGGAGTTGCATCCTTGTTGATGTATTGTTTGTACACATCCCGCGACAGGAGCGAGCTGATGGATGCAAGATAGGCGTCTGCCGTCGAGTTCATGGCAGCAAAAATGCCAATCGCCGTCAACAAGGCCAAACCGGTCGGCATCAACTCCGCCATGATCATAGGCGTCAGGGCATCCGTTCTTTCCAGCGCGCCAAAAAGAATGCGGCCGCCGCCGCCAATAATCGGCGAAAGGATGAAATAGTAAAAACCGGCGATCATGGACATGATGACAAGCAATTGCCAGCGAAAGATCCGAGGACTCCGGGCACTGAACGCCCACATGGTGTAAACCGGCGAGGTGTAAATTCCCACCGTGGCAATGGCGTACGTCAAGACAAAGGGCCATCCCCAGGCACCGTTTTCACCGGGGAGCAGGCGCCAGCTTTCCGGCAACTCCTGAATGCCCTGTAAGATCCCGGCAAAACCGCCCGGAACATTGGCCAGCACCACGCCGGCCAGGATAAAAATCCCGAGGACAAGGAGCACACCCTGAAACGTGTCGGTAATGGCCGCCGCCCTTAAACCCCCGAGAAAGACGTAAATCACCACTACGGCAGCCATTAGAAGGGTCCCGAGGGTGAAATTGACCGCGCCCCCGGTCAACACTTCGAACACGGTCCCCCCACCAATCAACTGCATGGCGCTGTAGGGGATGACATACAGCACGCCCAGGATGACCATCAGGATGCGCGTCAAATCCCCGTAATAGGCTCCAAACATCTCACCCGGCGTCATAAAACCGAACCTTTTTCCGAACAGCCACTGCTGTCCGAAGAAAAACAGGGCAACCATCGCCATGAAGACCACATGAGAATAGTTCGCCACATAAGCCAAGCCAACAGCTGCGGCCTGTCCCTGATGACCGAGCATCAGCCAAGCGCTCTGAGCCGTCGCCAGCATGGACAATCCGAGAATGATCGGCCCCAGGCTTCGTCCGGCCAGAAAATACTCGGCCGGATCGATGCTTCCTTTGCGGTAGCTAAACACACCGACGAGAATGCAAAATAACCAATATACAATGACACCAACCAGCAACCACGTAGTAAAGGAATCCATAAGCCTTCACCTTCCGCTCATATCATTCTGTTTGCATCCGCTTGAAGCAGGACGTATCTATAGCGCCTTCAGGCCTGGATGCTATCGGATATATCGGCTTTGATTGGTTGTGCATACTCCTCTTCCCGAATCTCCACATTGGTACAGGTCAATTTGTAGCCCGCCACATAGACCAAAACGATCCCTATCAACCAACCAAGGATGGCTCCCACCCAGAGCAATGGCATGCCGAACACGGTGACGTCAAAGTTAAAAAACAACAGTCCCGGCCCCAAAAAGAGAAGGGCCCAAATCACCGCAACAATCATCCAGATTTTGTCGCGTCGGCTGACGATCATGATTCCATCCTCCTTGGATTCACAATTGTCTCAGCCCGGTTTTACTAATGCATATTTGGTTATCCGGTGCGATATGTTTCGCGCAATACCCGCTTCAGCACTTTTCCGGCGGCATTGCGGGGCAGCGCCTCCACAAATTTCACTTTCCGCGGCTTCTTGTAAGAAGCCAAGAGGAAATTCCACATGGCCGGGACGAGAAACACGTCGTTGATCTTTTCTTCCTGGATGGTTTTCAACACTTCCACCGGCTCACAAATACCATTCAATCGACCAAAAGTAAATAATATTTTTAAATGTCTATCTTTTTTTGTCTGATATTTCTTCCGTCAAGTTCCGACATCGTTCGGGGCCGCCCATGGACAAATTATGTGGTAAAATGGTAACAAGCAGAAAGGAGGCAGACCGATGTTTGTATTAGGCATTTTGTTGGCTCTGGTTGTCGGTGCCTTGATCGGCGTCGGCATTGCCCGTTGGGAAGCGTCCCGGCGCGTGCCGGTGAATGAAGACGTGATTCGCGAAAAATGGGAAGCCCGCAACGAATATCAACGGGAAAAAGCGACGCGAAACCACTACCAATAAACACCTTTTCAAGATGCGCCCGCAAAAGGGCAGCCACATGTATCCGATGAGCGATGTTCAGACGACTTCTCACCAATCATGCGAATCTTTGATATGACCGGGTTTTGTATGGCCGAAAGGAACGGTGACATCCGTTGGAACACGCATTGCCAACCTATCCGCTGGTCGGGGTCATTATGGGCAGCACCTCCGACTGGGAAACGATGAAGGCCGCCTGCGCCATTTTGGACGAGTTAGGAATTCCGTATGAAAAGAAAGTCGTCTCTGCCCATCGCACGCCTGACTGGATGTTCCAATATGCCGAGACGGCCCATGAACGGGGCCTGGAAGTGATCATCGCCGGGGCGGGGGGAGCCGCCCACTTGCCGGGTATGGTCGCATCGAAAACCGTGTTGCCCGTCATCGGCGTTCCGGTAAAAACATCGACGCTGAACGGCATGGATTCATTGCTTTCCATTGTCCAAATGCCCGGCGGCGTACCGGTGGGGACCATGGCCATCGGACAAGCCGGAGCCACCAATGCCGGCTTGTATGCCGCCCACATATTGGGCAACAAATATCCCATTATCCGCGAACGGCTGATACAGCGACGGAAAGCCATCGAAAAACAAGTGTTGGAATCCACATTGGAATAGATGAACAGCGCAGGAATGAATAGCACGAATTGATTCAACCGCAATCGAATCCAACAGAAGGAGAGAATTCGCCCACATGGCGCAAACATCGCAATACCGGATCATCCAGCCCGGTTCCACCATCGGCATTCTCGGCGGCGGACAACTGGGGCGCATGATGGCCCTGGCGGCGCGGGAAATGGGGTATCGTATCGCCTGTCTCGATCCGCAAACCGATTCCCCTTGCGGCCAGGTGGCCGATTTCGCCTACACCGGGGCCTTTGACGACATCGAGACGGCCCTTGAAATGGCCCAGCATTGCGATGTCATCACGTATGAGTTTGAAAACGTGGACGACGCCATGGTGGAGGCGCTCCAACAAAAGCACTATCTCCCCCAAGGCAAAGACATTCTCGCCATCACTCGCCATCGCATACGGGAAAAATCGACACTGGCATCTTTAGGCATTCCGGTGGCCCCGTTCCGTCCCGTACAGACGTTGTCCCAGTTGAACGAAGCGTTGGCCGAGCTGGGAACGCCGGCAGTCCTGAAAACCGCCTTGGGAGGATATGACGGCAAAGGACAGGCCGTCATCCGGACGCCGGAAGAAGCGCCGGCCGCCTGGGAGCGCTTGTCGGCGCTATGCCCGGAACTGATTTTGGAACAGTGGATCCCCTTTGACAAAGAGATTTCGGTCATCGCCGCCCGGGGCACCAACGGTGAAGTACGTTGTTTCCCTCCGGCAGAAAACATCCATCAAAACGGCATTTTGCGCCTGTCCATGGCACCGGCCCGCATTTCACCGGCGTTGCAGGAAGAAGCGGAACGACTGGCCCGGGCCATCGCCGAAGGCATGAACGTCTACGGGCTCATTGCCGTGGAAATGTTCGTAACGCAAGAGGAGCGCCTGTTGGTCAACGAGCTGGCGCCCCGCCCCCACAACTCGGGCCATTACACGCAAGAAGCCTGCGTCACGTCACAATTCGAACAACACGTCCGGGCCATCTGCGGACTCCCGCTCGGGTCCGCCCGCCTGATGTCGCCAGTGGTCATGCTCAACTTGCTGGGAGATGAACCGGAGAAGGTACTCCAACACTGGCCGGTTTATCCAACGGAAGCCAAATTGCACCTGTACGGCAAAAAAGAGGCCCGTCCCGGCCGCAAAATGGGCCACATCAATGTGCTGGCCCCTTCTTTGGAAGAAGCGTTGGAGACGGTGCTCCTATACGCCGAGAAGTTGTCCATCCCATTGCCGCCCGTCGCCAAAACTGAAACATGTCACGGATAAAACTCGTGAGATAAAACTCGTGAAACGAACGGAGTGGTTACAGGTTAAAAGAAATAAAAGCTCTCAGACGAAAAAAACCGGCAGCTCAACCGTCCTGCCGGTTTTTTCATTATTCCACCAAATTCACGACGAGCTCCTCCACATCCGGTTTCCGCTCAATGACGCCTTCCTGATGAAGCCACTGGATCACTTGTTCCCACACCGACACGTCTTGATAACCGAAGGGTTGGTCCCCGGCATCCATCAACGGCAACAGCACCTCCAAGCTTTGCCGTTCGATGTCTTCTTCCAGCGTAAATACGTCGCTTTGTTGCCGGAACAATACTTCCAGGGCCTCTTCCGGTGCGGCCACGACGTCGGTGTATCCCCGTTGAGCCGCCCGCCAGAAAGCGGTAATGGCCTCCCGTTTTTCTGCCAACGTGTCCGGACTGGTCACCACGATGAGCTCGTAATAGTCCGGAACACCGTATTGCACCGGGGCGATGACCCGAACGGGAACACCGTGTTTTTCCAGCAACAGTTTTTCATGATTGATATATCCGCCCAATACCGCATCGACCCGTTGGGTGCTCAATGCCTGCATGATTTCCCAACCGACATCCTGTACGCGCACTTGATCCGGATCCCCGCCATCGGCCTTCACCATCGTCTTCAACACCGCCTCGTTGGTCGGAACGGAGGGGTATCCGACAGTTCGCCCTTCCAGATCTTTAGGAGAACGAATGGGATGGTCGGCTCTGACCATCAACGCGTTCAACGGATGACGGACCACTGCTGCCACCGCTACACCGGGTACGCCTTCGGCCGCGGCCATGACCAACTGCGGTTGGTAACTGAATGCCAAATCCGCCTGATTGGCCGCCACCAGACGCAGCGGATCGTTGGTCTCCGACGGCATTTGAATTTCCACATCCAGTCCTTCATCGGCGAAATACCCTTTTTCCTTCGCGACATACAAAAACGCATGTACCGCGTTCGGATACCAATCCAAAATCACGCGCAACTTTTGTGTTTCATCGGCCCGATCCGCCGGCATATCCATACCGCTCCCGCCACAGGCCGACAACACGCCGGTGCAGACAATGAGAAACAACATCACGAACGCAAACGTTCGCCAACGGCCGGAAAATCTTATCCGCACTATTCATCCCCCCATTGGTTTGTCGAGGAGCGCCGCTTCTTCTTTCCGCCCGCTTTCCCGTTTCCATGGCATCGCTTGGCGTTCCAGCCATTGAATCAACAGAAACAACCCGATTCCGAGCAGCGACAAGACGAAAATCGCAGCAAACAATGGCGCCGCCCGCACGCTGTGCGCCATTCGACGGCTAAAATACCCCAATCCTTCGTTGGCTCCCAGCCATTCTCCGATGGTCGCGCCGATTACGCTGACGACGGCGGCCATTTTCAAACCGGAAAAAAACATGGGCAACGCCGCCGGAACTTGTGCCTTCAAAAAAATTTGCCAGCGGTTGGCCCCCATCACCCGGAGCAAATCCATCCATTCAGAGTCGGCCCGCCGGAAACCATCGTACGTATTGACGACAATGGGAAAGAAACTGATCAAAACCGTCACCGCCACTTTTCCCCAAACGGAGTAGCCAAACCAAAGAATGAACACCGGGGCCAGCGCGATGATGGGCAACGTCTGCGAAACAATGAGCAACGGATAAAAAGTCCTTTCCGCTAACGGAAACAACGTCATCAACGCCGCCATGGCCACGCCCACGATCACCGAGATCAACAGCCCTAACGCGACAATCGACAAGGTGGCCGGCAGATGTACCGTCCACAGGACGTCGGCATGTTCCCACAACGCCACGGCGATGGCCGAAGGCGGCGGCAAAATAAAAGCGGGAACGTCCAATCCCCGAACCGCCGTCTCCCAAAGAAAGAGCATTGCCAAACAAAATCCCGCCGGCGCCCGATACGTCTTTATCCATTGCCGCCACCGCTCTCCCATGGTTTATCCTCCTTCCCGTCCGACGTCCAGGCCTTCAACGGGAGTTCCAAATTCTTCGCCGATCAACGCCAGCAAACGGGATTTCAAAGCGACAAAGTCTTCGCTGGTTACCACGGACAACGGCCGCGGCCGGGGAAGGGGCACATCGACGACGTAAACGTCCGACAAGGGGCTGCCCCTCAACACACCGACGCGGTCCGAAAGCAATATCGCCTCTTCCACATCGTGGGTAATGAACAAGACCGTTTTTTCCAACCGCTGCCACAACCCCAACAACCATTCCTGCATGCGAAGCCGGGTCAGCGCATCCAAAGCCCCAAACGGCTCATCGAGCAAGAGCAGTTCGTGTTCGCCCAGCACGGTACGCAAAAAGGCCGCCCGCTGTCGCAACCCGCCGGATAATTGATGCGGATAATGATCGGCTACTTCCTCCAAACCAAAAGCCGACAGAAATGACGAAGCGCGGCGCAAGGCGGCTTTCCGCCGCCATCCCTTTATCTCCAACGCGAGAGCGGCGTTTTGCCGCACCGTGCGCCAAGGCAACAGACTGTCCCGCTGGGGCATATACCCTACGCGGCCCAGCCGTTGCCGGAACGGCTCCCCGCGATACAGAATCTCGCCCCCGTCCGGCTCCAAAAGTCCGGTAATCAGTTTGAAGAGGGTGCTTTTCCCGGAGCCGCTCGTTCCGATGAGCGAAAAAAATTCGCCCTCCCGGACGTCCAATGAAAAACCACGCAAGACGGGGAAGATTCTTCCGTCATGCCGGAATGCAAAATCCACATCCCGCAATGAAAGCAACGTCATCCCCACATTTTCCCTCGCGTCGTTCACCGATTTTCCCAGATGCGTCAATACCGGAACTGTCCTGGTGACATTTTCCTCACACCGGCCACGTTTCCTGCTGCCACGCTTTTTCCCAAAAGAGGTACTCGTAACGGCTGCTGGTCAAAAACAACTGGCGCAACCGTTCCTTGTGCCCTTCGTCCAACCCGCCGGCCAGCGCATCCAGCCGCTGCCGCATCATGTCCGCCAGGCGGCCAAAATCATCCGAAGAATACGTGGCAATCCAATCCTTATACGGTGACTTCTCCCAACCAGGTTCCCGAGCCAGACGGACGCCGATTTCGTGGTAACCCCACTGGCACGGCAGCACCGCCGCCAAAATGTCCGCCAGCGTTCCTTCATACGCGGTACGCACCAAATGGCTCGTATAGGCATATGCCGTCGGCGAGGGCACCGTCGCTTCCAGTTCCTCGCGGGAAATGCCGAATTCCGCAGCGTATTTCCGGTGCAATTCCATCTCCTCATGCAACGTGGCATGCAGCAGCTGGGCAAACTCGTCCATGGTCTGCAAGTCGTGGGATTTGGCCGCGGCGATGGCAAACACCCGGCTGAAAGTGATCAAATACACGTAATCTTGGCACAAGTAATACTGAAATGTCTCCAGAGGAAGCTCTCCCGTCACCAGCCCCCGCACAAACGGATGCTCCATTTCTTTTTGCCAAATCGGTTCCGCCAAACGGCGCAATTCCATGGAAAACGACATCGAAATCCTCTCCCTTCCAAATGTTCATTTTCATCCGTGATCTGCCGGTTTCCGGACGCCGGCGCCTCCGGGCGCTCGCAACCGACATGCCCGTCACCCACACCACCCGTCATCCACACCACCGTTCGATAAACCGCACCAGCGTCTCCGTGTACCGCAACAAGTCCTCCCAAGCCACGCTTTCATTGACGGCGTGGGCTTCTTTAAGAGAACCGGGGCCGTACAACACCGTCGGAATGCCGGCCCGGCCGAGCCACCCGGCGTCGGTGACGGTCGGGGACATGTCGCAAACGGCCGGCTCGCCTAAAACACACTCGTGCGTTTCCCGGAGAAGCCGCACCCCCGGATGATTCCAGTCCACTTCCAAGGCCGGAAAAATCTCGCCTTTTTCTTCGATCATGGACCGGCCGCCCCAGCGGAACCGGGGCGGATGATGCCGCAGCCACGGGTCCGCCGCCGCCGTCCGCAACACGTGGTCCTCCACTTCCCGGGCCACCTGCTCGTACGTTTCATTGGGATAAAAATGGACTGTGATCCAAAGCCGACACTGGTCGGCCACAAAAGCCGGATGGCGTCCCCCTTCAATGACCGCCGGGTTGATGGTGTTCATCCCCGGCGGAAAACCGGGATACGATTTGACCACGGCCCAATGGCGTTCCAGCTCCTGCAGCGCGGTGATGATTTTGGCCATTTTTTCGATGGCGCTGGCGCCAAATTGGCCTCCGCCTGCGTGAATCAATTTGGCGCGCATCCCGTCGTGAAACGTCTGCGGACTTTGAATTTCAATCCAGCCGGTGATGACTCCCCCTTGGCCTTGAATGTGCAAGTCGCTGGAATCCATGACGATGGCAAAATCGGCCGTATAGCCCCGCTCCAGGCACGCCTGGGTGCCGGCTTCCCCCACTTCTTCGCCGATGACCGATTGAAACAAGATGTCCCCCCGCGGCTGAAAACCGGCTTCCTTCAACAACGCCAGCGCCCACAAGCCGCAGGCCAGGCCCCCTTTCATGTCGGCCACGCCCCGGCCGTACAGGCGGCCATTTTTTTGCGTCAACACAAAGGGCGGCGTCTCCCACGCTTCCCCTTCCTCGAGGCTGGCCACATCCACGTGCCCGTTCAAAATGAGGCTGCGGCCGCCGCCGCTGCCCCGCCAGCGCCCGACCACGTTATCGTCGTTAGGATACACTTCCCACTGATCTACTTCCAGACCGAGGCGTCGCAAAAAATCAGCGATATACTGTTGTGCCGGACGGGTGTTGCGGGCCGGCGGACTGACCGTCGGAAAAGCGATCAAATCTTTCAGCAAACGCTTGAGCTCCTCCCCTGCCGCTTCCACCCGTTGCCGCCATCGCTCTTGCCCCATGGTTCATCCCTCCCCCGCGATTGGTCGTTTGGGCCATTTGGCCACAAAAAAACCGCTCCCGTGGAGCGGTTGCGTTGGTCGAATCGGCATAAAAGTCCCCTTGGCGGTCGGCATATACACGTGAGGTTCCGCCGTGGCGCACCCACCGGCCGCAAACCCATCGACCGCTAGGTCATGCCGAAGACCGGTGCATCCCGTTCCACTTCCCTACGCTGGTATTACCCAGATCAGGTTCCAAGGGTTAAGAGTTGCCTCTTTCTCAGCTCCGTATGGAGCACCCCTAGTGGAAATCGGGCTGATTCAATTGTCTTGCTATTCATTGTATCCCAACGACTGCGCCATGGCAAGGGCCGCCGCCGGTCATCATCCGGTTGAGGGCCGCACTTGCGCCTGACCGGCCATTTCCACCGTCTCTTCTTGTCCGCGGTGCTGCCGCAACACTTCCATGCACATGTACGTCTGTACCCCGAACAAGAACAAGATCAATGTGGCGTGCAACAAGCGGGTAAACAAGTTGAGTCCGGCCCAGATCATCAAGCCGCCGCTCAAAATTTGCAACACCACCAGCGCCCCCGACCACCAACCGGCAAGCAGCATATCCCGCCGCTCTTTATAGCGCCGGATGGTCACCACCATGAGCGTCAAAACAATCACCATGAGCAAAAAGCCGCTCAGCCGGTGCATGAACTGGATGCCGGAAGCTCCTTCAAAACCGGGAAACCACTTTCCGTCACAGAGCGGAAACCACCGGCCGCACCCGCCGCTGGCGCCGCTGTGCACCACATAACCGCCTGTATACACCACAACGTACGTAGATACGGCGGAAGCCAGCACAGAAAAGCGGTAACCTTTGCCGAACGAAATGGGCGTCGGTTTGGCATCCCATCGATACAGGATGATGGTAAACAGGAACACCGTGGCAAAGGCGACCAACGACACGCCAAAATGCAGCGCCATGATGGGCGTCGACTGGCCGAAGACGACGGCACCGGCCCCCAACAGCGCCTGAATGACTGTAAAGACAAAACTGGCCGTGACCATAAACATAGCGTCCCGCCGCTCTTTGCATGCCCGCTGCGCCCATATGAGCAAGACCGTAATGAGCAGGCCGGCGATGCCGGAGATCAAGCGGTGACTGTACTCAATATACGATTCGATGGTCTCCATCGGCAAAAAACTGCCTTCACACAACGGCCAGGAACGACCGCAACCGTCACCCGAGTCGGTTTTCGTCACCATCGTTCCACCGAAAACGACCAAAAACATGAACACCGTCGTGGCGACCGCCAACGCCTTCAGACCTTTGTTCACTAGGGCACCTCCTGTCCTGATGAGCTCCTAGCCTCAACGTCCATTATACCTGAAAAGGCCGGCGGCCACCTAAAGCAAAAAAAGACAATCTTGTGACGTACCCCCGGACTGCTAAAACAACCGATACCCCCAGTCTTCTAAATATTGGCCAAGCAAAGCGAGGGGCAAGCCCACCACGTTGAAATAATCGCCGGTGATGCCTTCCACCAATGTGGCCCCCAGGCCTTGAATGGCGTAAGCGCCCGCTTTGTCCAGCGGTTCCCCGGTGGCGACATAACGGCGGATGGTGTCTTCCGACAACGGGCGGAACCGGACTTCGGTCCGCACATGCCCCAAACGGTGCTCAATCTTCGGAGATGCTTCCGAACGGCTGTCGAGGCAAAAAAGGGCCAAGCCGCTGAAAACCTCGTGTTGCCGCCCGGACAACCGTTGCAACATCCGGACCGCCTCTTCCGCATCAGAAGGTTTTCCCATCACTTCCCCGTCCAAGACGACAACCGTATCGGCGGCGATGACCAACACCGGCACCTCCGCCCCATCCGTCATCGCGTCCGCATCCGTCCATGACGCCGAACCACGAGAACGGGCTTGTGCCTCCGAAGCCACGGTCACCGGGCTTTCGGCCCGACGGTGTACCAACTGCTCCACCACCGCCCGCCCTTTCCGGTACGCCAATTGTTCCACCGCTTCTGCCGGGCTCCAATGGGCGGCCATCGTTTCGTCCACATCCGGCACACAAACAGCAAAGCGGATGCCCACTGAGGCCAGCAGTTCTTTCCGCCGTGGCGAACCGGAAGCCAGAATCACTTCAGCGCGGGGCTGAAGTCCCATCCCATCACCTCCGCTTTTGCGTATCTCGCATGGTATGGTCTCACTCAGTATTATCTTGTTTCGTATCAAGAAAAGACGATGGTTTTATTGCCGTACACGAGCACCCGGTCTTCCAGATGCCAACGGACCGCCCGGGCCAGAACGATGCGTTCCACATCCCGGCCGATGCGTTTCAAATCGTCCACTTGATCCCGATGGTCGACCCGCTGCACGTCTTGCTCGATAATCGGGCCTTGATCCAGTTCTTCCGTCACGTAATGGGCTGTGGCGCCGATGATTTTCACGCCGCGCTCATAGGCTTGATGGTACGGCCTGCCACCGACAAAGGCCGGCAAGAACGAATGGTGAATGTTGATGATCTGGTTACGGTATCGCTGCACCATCCGCGGGGGAATAATTTGCATGTAGCGGGCCAACACGATGGTGTCCACTTTGCCTTCCAACAATTGCAAGTGGATTTCCTCCGCTTCTTCCCGCTTCGACTTGTCCACCGGCACGTAGAAATACGGGATTTGAAACGGTTTCACCAACGGCTCCAAATCCCGGTGATTGCTCACCACCATGACAATCTCGGCCGGCAGTTCCCCCAACTGCCAACGCCAAAGCAATTCTTGCAAGCAATGTTCTTCTTTCGAGGCAAAAATGGCCAGTCGTTTTTTCACGCCCGCATGGGTCATTCGCCAAGCCATTTGAAAGCGGGACGCGATGTCATGAAACTGCTGCTCCAACTCGGGCAGCCGTTCCGCCAGATTGGGCAAGTCAAATTCGATACGCATAAAAAAACGGCCGCCTTCCGGATCGGTGGAATGTTGATCCGACTGCACGATATTGGCGCCGTTTTGAAACAGAAACTGGGAAACGGTCGCAACAATGCCGGGACCGTCTGGACAAGAAATGAGCATTCGGCCTCGGTTCGTCAAATCTTTCATGTTTCCGTTTGGCTCCTTTCCCTGATGCACCAACTCTTATGCTTCATTCTCTGTTTCTATCCTACCGAGTATAGCGCAACTTGGAGCCGGTTGTCATGATCTTTGTTCCGGGCTTTGTTCCGTACTTTGGGCCGCCTGGAATCCATGGCGCGGCCGTTGTTGCACGATTTCAATCGCTTTCGTCAAGGCCACATGAATATCCGCTTGCCGCTGGAAGCTCAGATGCTCCGCTTTGACCAGCAATTCTCCTTCCCGGCTGACGACGTAATGGGGCGACAAACTGTTCAACGCAATGGCCTGAATGTCGAGCATGCACCGTTCGCAACGGCAAAGGTTCGGATAATGTTTCAACACGCAGTCCAGTTCCTGTTGGACCAGCCATTGCATCATGTTGACCAACCGGAGTTCCACATCCGTCCCCTCCCCCATGTTCCTGTCCGTGCTCCTATGTTTCTTTTTCTTCCAACAAGGACCGAATCCCTTTCTCGATTTCCCGCCGGACGAGCGGATCGACTTCCGTGTTCAACTGTTCTTCGAGCGTCTTGCGAATGTCTTGCCGCTCGTCGTCAGACAGGCGCGCTCCGATTTTTCCCAACGCCCAAGCGGCAGTGCCCCGAATGACCGGCCGCGGATCCGACAACTGTTCTTTCAATAACGGCACGGCCGTGGCGTCCCGGTAGTGGGCCAGCGCCAAAATGGCGTTGCGCTGCAAGGGCTTTTTACCGCGCCAACTGGCGGCCGAATGGCCAAACCGCTCCCGAAACTCCCGGTTGCTCATGGTCAACAACGGCTGCAACAACGGCTTCACCACGTCCGGATCCGGCGCAAAAGCTTCCTGATGGGTCGGATTGATGCCGCGGTTGTAAGGGCAGACCAGTTGGCACGTGTCGCACCCGTACAGCCGGTTGCCGATGACGTCCCGGAATTCGTCGGGGAGAAAATCTTTCGTCTGCGTCAAATAGGAGACGCACCGCTGGGCGTTCAGCTGCCCGGGCGCTACCAACGCCCCGGTGTGGCAATGGTCGAGGCATCGGGTGCAGTCGCCGCACGCTTCGGTCACCGGCACGTCGGGAGGGAACGGCAAGTTGGTCACCATTTCGCCCAAGTACACCCACGAACCGAACTCGGGGGTGATAAGCATCGTGTTTTTGCCGATCCAGCCCAAACCGGCCCGCTCGGCCACCGCCCGGTCGGACAAGGCGCCGGTGTCAACCATGATGGCGACCTGGACGCCGTCCACCCGTTGCCGCAAGTAATCGGCCAATGCTTCCAACTTCCGCCGCAACACCCGATGGTAATCTTCCCCCCATGCCGAGCGGGCCAACAACCCGCGGTACGCCCCCGGCCGGGAACGGGGGGCATCTTTCAGCCGGGTCGGGTACGCCAGGGCGATGGCAATGATGGAACGGGCATCCGGCAACGTGCGGCGAGGATCGGTCCGTTTGTCCAAATCGGGCTCCTCAAAGCCCGACGCGTAGCCCAGCTCCTGCTGTCGACGGAACCGTTCTTTCAATTCGGCAAAGGGCTCCGCTGTCGCAAAGCCGATTTTGTCGATGCCGATGGTGCGGGCGTACGCCCGCACATCTTCTTTCAGCCGTTGCCAACGGTCCACGCCGTTGCCCATCCATCTCACCCCCTGCGCACCGCCGCTTCCATTGTCCCTGCCCGGACCTCACGGTTTCGTGTTCGGAATGGCCGCCACCGCCAAAGCGTCACAGCGGTTGTTCCACGGGTTGTCGTGATGGCCCTTTACTTTGCAGAAACGGACGTCGTGTCGGCGCGTCAAGTCCAACAGCGCTTGCCACAAGTCTTGATTTTCCACCGGCTCCTTTTTGCTGTTGCGCCAACCGTTTTGCTGCCATTTTTCCAGCCAGCCCTGCTCAAAGGCGTTGACCAAATACGCACTGTCGCTGTACAACGTCACCCGGCAGGGCCGTTTCAGTTGCCGCAATGCCTCAATGGCCGCCGTCAATTCCATCCGGTTGTTGGTCGTCGACACCTCGCCCCCGGAAATTTCTTTCCGGTGTTCGCCGTACATGAGAATCGCTGCCCAACCGCCGGGGCCCGGATTGCCGGAACAAGCCCCGTCCGTATAAATGATGACTTCTTTCTCCGTTCCTTGTTGCTCGGCCATGGGCCACCTCCTTGGCCGGACGAATGCCGGCCACATGGTCATTTATGGACTTTCCGCGTCGATCACCCGTACGCGCAAACTGCGCAGCCGGTTGATGGCCGCCGCCACTTCCAACCGCCGCGGCAGGGCTAAATCGCCCGGATGCTGCCCGGCATACGGAGACAGGATGTCCAATCCTTCTTCGGACAGCCGCTTTTCTAGCCAGTCCAGGCATTCGGCTATGCTCCGTCGGCCGTCGGCGATCTCTTTTTCCATCATCCGCAGCACTTCCGCCAACGCCCGCGTCTGGCTTTCATCCACCAATTGTTCCAGTCCGCTCAAATCCAGCCGCTCTTCGCCGTACAAAATCGTGTATAGCCCCTTGGCATCGACTTTTTCTTTGCGGCCGCGGCGGGCTTTGAAACTTTCCGGCAGCACGATTCGCAGCCGGGGCGTGCCAAACCGCTCGCCCCCTTCCGGCCGCCGCTGGGTCGGGTAACGGGCCGCGATTTGCTTCGCCTCTTCGGTGACATCGTATGGGCGATACGCCTCCATCTTGATCACCCGATGGGCGACGTCCAAATAGTCGCCCGAACCCCCCAGTACGAGAATGGTCGAGACGCCCCGTTCCTCGTACAACTGTCGCACCTTGTCGATGAACGGCGTGATGGGCTCCTGTGCTTTGGCCACCAACGCCTGCATACGGGCGTCGCGAATCATGAAGTTGGTGGCGCTGGTGTCTTCATCCATCAAGAGCACTTCGCAACCGGCCTCCAGCGCCTCCATGATGTTGGCCGCCTGCGACGTGCTGCCGCTGGCGTCTTCGGTGGAAAACTGCCGGGTGTCCTGACCGAAGGGCAAATCGTTGATGAACGGCGAAATGTCCACTTTCTCCACCCGGCGGCCGTCTTCGGCCCGGATTTTCATCGCCCGCTCCCGGGTGATGACGTATTCCCGGCCGTCCCCCCGAATGTGGTTGTACACGCCCCGTTCGATGGCTTTCAACAACGTACTTTTGCCGTGATAGCCGCCGCCGACGATCAACGTGATGCCGGTCGGAATCCCCATTCCGCGAATGTGCCGTCCGCCGGGCAAGTCCAGCGTCACTTCCAGCGACGGCGGCGAGACAAAGGGTACCACACGGCCTTGCATGGGCCGGTTGCTCACGCCGCTTTCCCGCGGCAGGATAGCGCCGTTGGCCACAAACGCCACCAGGCCCCGCTCTTCCAACGCCCGGCGGATGGCCGCTTGGTCGTCGGCCAACTGCAACTGATCGAGGAGCGCCGCTTCGTCCAACGCCGACCGATACAACGTGCCTCGCCCGATGGCGGGAACGTCGCCGCACAACATCTCCACCGCCTCCCGGCCGAGCACCCTCCGCCCGGCCGCTGGCAAGCCGACTTTCAAGCGCAATTCGACGTAATCGGCGGTCACTTTCACCGCCGTCCGCGGCAACATTTCCTGCCCCGGCTCATCGACGTGAATCAAGCCGCTTTTTCCGCTGCCACGCCGGGTGCGCATCCGGCGGATGATCCGGGCAGCGGTGCGGGCCAAAAAATCTTCCAACGCCACTCGCCGATAGTCCGTCGCATCCCATTCGGCCGGGATGCCCGATGCGCTGCGGGATACCCGCAACCGAATCCGGGACGGACTGGCAAACGGATCGCCCTGAACATAATCGATAAACAACGTCATGTCGCCGTCGCGGTATTGGCCTTGAATCGCTTTGTAGGCCTTATACCCGCGGCCGTCGATTTGCAACAGCTGTTGTCTCAATCGCTGCATCTTCTCCGCGCTTCCTTCCACAACCCAGTTTGCAATCCACTTTGCCACGAGTATACCACGATCGGACAGCCAATCCTAGAAACCCGCGAGATGGTTGGGTGTTCCTTGGCGGCCCATTACTTGACGATTTTCGTCTTTTGGTATAATAGGGCAAACAGCGGTAGATTTGACAAAAGTGTGAATTGAGGTGAGTGCCGTGTCCATCCAATGGGAACAGGAAGTGGAAAAACGGAAAGACGAGCTGTTGCAAACCGCCATGCGGTTTCTCGCCATCCCCAGCGTCAAGGACGAAACCCATGCTGCTCCGGGCGCCCCTTTCGGTCCCGGCATTCAACAGGCGATGCAATTTGTGTTGAACGAATGTAAAAAAATGGGGTTGACCATTCGCGAGCTGGACGGCTATGCCGCCCACGCCGAGATGGGACAAGGCGAAGAGCTGGTGGGCGTCCTTTGTCACGTGGACGTGGTGCCGCCGGGAGAAGGCTGGACGACCCCGCCCTTTCAACCGACCATCCGGCACGGCAAACTGTACGCCCGGGGCGCGCTAGACGACAAAGGGCCGACCATCGCCGCACTGTACGCGCTCAAAATCATCAAAGAGCTGGATTTGCCTTTATCCCGCCGCGTTCGGTTGATCTTGGGCGGAGATGAAGAAAGCGGCTGGAAGTGTATGGAACGGTATTTTGCGGAAGAAGAAATGCCGACGTTCGGCTTTGCGCCCGATGCGGTGTTTCCGATGATTTCCGCGGAAAAGGGCATTCTCGACGTGCACATGGCGTATCGGCCCGCTCCCGAACCGGAAAATGCTTCATCTCCCTTGCAACTGCTGTCCTTCGAAGCCGGCCTGCGCCTGAACATGGTGCCGGCAGAAGCGACGGCCGTCATCACCGGGGATGCGGAACCACTGGACCGGTTAAAAAAGCGGTTTGAAATGGACGTCGTCCGTCCCGGCCGGGGCAAACTGGCACAAGCAGGCCGGCGGTTGACCATCACGTGTTTCGGCAAAGCGGCCCACGGCATGGAACCGGAAAAAGGCGTCAACGCCGGGCTGATGTTGGCCCATTTCTTGCGGAACGAACCGTTCCGCGCGGCTGACAAAGGTTTCCTGGAAGCGCTGGTCCAAGGGTTTTACGGCGACTTTCACGGCGCCAGTCTCGGCATTGCCTACTCGGACGAGATCACGGGGCCGCTGACCGTCAATCTCGGGCGAATGGACTACCACCACGAGGACGGCGCACCGGAAGGGCAACTGGGGTTGACCATCCGTTATCCGGTAACCACACCGTTTGCCGAAACGTTGGACAAACTGCGCATCAACGCGGCCCGTTGGGGACTGGATATCGCCTCGTACACCAACAAAGAACCGCATCACGTGGACACGGATCACTTTTTAGTCAAAACGTTGCGGCGGATCTACGAAGAGCACACCGGACTGGACAGCACGCCCATGTCCATCGGCGGCGGCACGTACGCCCGCACGCTGAAAGCCGGTGTCGCCTTTGGCCCGCTTTTCCCGGGGCGGGAAGAGACCGCCCACCAAGTCAATGAATACATTCACGTGGACGACTTGCTGAAAGCGACTGCCATATACGCCCATGCCATTTATGAACTCGCTCGGTAAGCGCAAACCAACAATTTTTCCAAATAAAAACGCCCGTCTAAAAAAACGCCCGTCGCATGTCATGCATGACGACGGGTGTCATCATTTTCCAAACTTGTCAGATTAATAAATAGAAAATAAAATATAGCCAAAAAATGAAAGACGTGTAAAAAATGAAAGACGTGTATCCAAATCATAAACGGGTAGGATGTGGGGGAAAGGAACGATGTGGATCAAAAAACAGTTCCGCCAGGAATCGATCCATGGAGTCGAAATGGGCATTGCCAACATTGGCGTACCCGGCTTCGCGTTGTCGGTCCATTGCTTCGTCGTCGACGGTGTCCTCATCGACACCGGTTCCCAATCGCTCGAAAAAGCATTCATCCCATTTTTTCAACAACAGGACATCGACCAGGTGGTCATTACCCACTATCACGAAGACCACACCGGTTGCGCCGCCTATTTGCAAGAGACACGAAAAGTGCCGATTTACATGAACGAAATGACCATTGCATATTGCCAGAAAGAAGCCGATTATCCCGCGTACCGAAAAATATTTTGGGGGAAGCGGCGCCCGTTTCAGGCCCAGCCCATCGGGCAAACGTTTACGTCCCGCCGGGCCAATTGGGACGTCATCGAAACACCGGGACACAGCGCCGATCACTTGGCGTTTTTGAACCGGGAAACGGGGCAACTGTTCACCGGCGATTTGTATTGTCATGAAAAAACGAAAGTCATCTTGCGCGAGGAAAGCATTCCCAACATCATGGCTTCATTGCGAAAAGTGCTGACCTACGATTTTCAAGAAGTGTTTTGCTGCCATGCCGGCTATTTGCCCGACGGCCGGACGGCGCTGCAACGGAAACTGGACTATCTGGAGGACTTGCAGGGAAACATTTTGCGCATGCACAAAAAAGGCATGACGCCGGAAGAAATCCGACGCCAGCTTTTCCCCAAAAAATATCCCATCATCTTCTTTTCATTCGGAGAATGGGATTCCTTGCACATCATCCATTCGGTACTGAAAGCCGCATAACTTACCGGCCGTTCTCCAAGGCGTCCAACGCTGCCCGGACGGCTTTTAAATCTTCCCATGCTTCCACTTTTTTCGCCGGATTGCGCAACAAATAGGCCGGATGATACGTGGCCATCATCCGCACGCCGTTGCGCTCAAACCACTGGCCGCGGATTTTCGTAATTTTGGCGTTGCGATCGATGATGGCCCGAGTCGCCGCCGCACCGAGGGTGAGCAGCAGCCGGGGGCGGATGACCGCAAATTGTTGACGGAGAATCGGGATGCACGCGTCCATTTCCTCGTCAAACGGCGTTCGGTTGTTGGGCGGGCGGCACTTGACGATGTTGGTGATGTACACGTCTTCCCGCCGCAAGTTAATCGCCGCCAACATTTTTGTCAACAGCTGGCCAGCCCTTCCAACAAACGGTTCCCCTTGCAAATCTTCCTGCTCTCCGGGCCCTTCGCCGACAATCATCAGCGGCGAATCGGGATTGCCGACACCGAACACCATTTGCGTCCGGCCTTGATGCAACGGGCAGCGGGTACAATGCAAATAATATTGCCGCAACATCTCCAGCTGCTCCCGTTTCCGGTCCCCCAAAGCCGCTCCCCCCCTCCAGCCCGTAAATCCGCCATGATTCGCTTCAATTTTGCTGTCAGCCAAACACCGTTTCAGGCAAAAGCCGTTACAAATGAAAAACGCGACTCCTCATTGAACGAGCAATGAGAAACCGCGTTAAAAACAAAGTATGTATCCCCCTTGCAATAAGTGGAAGGAGTGAAAATGGTGCCGAAGGTGGGAGTCGAACCCACATGGTCAAAGACCACACGATTTTGAGTCGTGCGCGTCTGCCAATTCCGCCACTTCGGCTCGTTGAGGGTAACTTGTATCATCGCTGTCGACAAGAGACATATTAGCAAATCGGACAACTTTCGTCAAGCATGTTTATTTTTTTTCCAGTCCATTTTTTTCACCATTTGGAAAGTCGGAGCCCTTGTCACATTCCTAATAAACAAAATATAATAATGCATATCTATTAACTATGATTATAGATTAAGGAGTGGAAACCGACATGCGACATCAAGCATTACGTACTTTCAAGACATGGTTGACGCTCTTCACATTCATCCTCAGCCTCGGCATGATCTTGGCCGCTTGCGGCAGCAACCAAAGCGAAAGCGCGCCGCCGGCAAAACAAACCCAAGAGGAGCCATCGGCCCAAAACGACACGGGCACCAATGAATCATCCAATCTGTTGGACGAAATCAAAGCCCGCGGGAAAATCACCGTCGGCATCATGGGCACCTATCCGCCGTACAACTTTCTCAACGAAAACAAGGAAATGGACGGCTTTGACGCCGACATTGCCAAAGAAATCGCCAAACGCTTGGGCGTAGAAGTGGAATTTGTGCCGCAAGAATGGTCCGGGATGATTGCCGGTTTGAAACAAGGTAAATTTGACGTCGTCATCAGCCAGATGGCCATCACCGAGGAACGGAAAGCCGAAATGGATTTTTCCGATCCGTACATTAAAAACTCGGTGCGGATCATCGTACAAGATTCCCGCGACGATATTCAATCCTTGGAAGATTTTAAAGGCAAAAAGATTGGCGTGGGGCTCGGCACCAACGACGAAACGTATTTGCGGACCAAAGTATTGCCCGAATATGGCCCGTTTGAAATTAAGACGTATAATGATGTCATCACGTCCCTCATGGACCTCAACGCCGGCCGGATCGACGCCACCATTAACAACATGTACGCCATCAAACCGCTGGTGGAGAAAAACGGCTTCAAGATCAAAGCGGTCGGGGAGCCGGTGAAGTCGGACTACGCCGGTATCGCCATGCGCAAAGGCAATCCGGAACTGCAACAAGCCATCAACGAAGCCCTGGCTTCCATGAAGGAAGACGGCACTTACGAAGCCATTTTCAAAAAATGGTTCGGTGAAGCGCCGCAGGAGTAAACGCAGCCAAGGGAGGCTGTCGACGTTGCAACTCGTCTTGGAAAATCTCCCGTTTTTGCTCAAGGGAGCTTGGTACACCCTCTTCATCACCATTGTCTCCATGGCCTTTGGCCTCGTCATCGGCCTCATCGCCGCTTTGTGCCGGTTGAAAGGAAACCGGCTGCTGCAAGCATTGGCAAAGGGATATGTCTCGGTCATTCGAGGCACTCCCTTGCTGGTGCAAATTTTTATCATTTATTACGGTCTGGTGGACTTCGGCATCCGGCTGGAGCCGCTGCCGGCAGCCATTATTGCCCTCAGCATCAACATCGGCGCCTACTTGTCGGAAACGTTCCGGGGCGCCATTTTGTCTGTTCCGAAAGGACAGACGGAAGCGGCCCTGGCACTGGGCATGACCCCTTGGCAGACGATGCGCCGCATCGTATTGCCGCAAGCGGCGCGTGTCGCCATTCCGCCCATGGGTAACACGTTTATCGGCATGCTGAAAGAAACGTCCTTAGTCTCGGTCATCGCCGTCACCGAGCTGCTCCGGCAGGCGCAACTGTTGATCGCCCAATATTACGTCATCATGCCGTTTTATTTGGCCATCGCGCTGATGTACTGGCTGATGAGTACGCTGTTTTCCGCCATCCTCGGTTACTTGGAGAAACGATTGTCACGGGCATACTAAGATAACACAGAGGCAGGGATAGGCATTGATTGTGACGGAACACCTGGGCAAATCGTTCGGGGACAAGATCGTTTTGGAGGGCATCAACTTGCGGGTGGCCAAACAAGAAATCGTCGTCATCGTCGGCCCCAGCGGTTCCGGCAAAAGCACGTTGTTGCGCTGTTTGAACGGCCTGGAAACGATTTCGGCCGGCCGCCTGACCGTCGACGGCATCACGATTTCTGCCGACATGCCGCCCAAAGAACGGAAACGCCGGGTGGCGGAAATCCGCAAAAAAATGGGGATGGTGTTCCAAAACTTCAATTTGTTTCCCCACAAGACGGTTCTGGAAAACATCATCGAAGCGCCCCTCATCGTCAAACGGCTCCCCAAACCCGAGGCCGTGGCCATCGCCGAAGAACTGTTGCAGAAAGTGGGGCTCTTGGACAAACGGGACGAATATCCGTCCCGACTTTCCGGCGGACAGCAACAACGGGTGGCCATCGCCCGTGCGCTGGCCATGCAGCCGGACATCATGCTGTTTGACGAGCCCACCTCGGCGTTGGATCCGGAGCTGGTCGGCGAAGTGTTGGAAGTCATCCGCCACCTGGCCTCGGAAGGCATGACGATGGTCATCGTCACCCATGAAATGGGGTTTGCCCGCGACGTAGCGGATCGGATCGTCTTCATGAGCGACGGAAAAATCGTGGAAGAAAGCGATCCGGAGCAGTTTTTCACCGCGCCGCAATCGGAGCGGGCCCGCAAGTTTTTGCGGCAGTTGTCCCACGGCGCCGAAAACCATCCATGGAGGGAATAAACATGCATGTACGGACGGAATGGCGAGGAAAACGGCAATTTGAAGCGCTGACCCCGTCCGGCCATCGCGTCCCAATGGACGCCAGCCCCTCGGCCGGGGGGGACGGGGCCGCCCCTACCCCGCTGGAACTGGTGCTGGTCGGATTGACCGGATGCATGGGCATCGATGTCGTCATGATTTTGGAAAAAATGCGGCACCAGGTCGATGCCGTCGTGTTGGAGGCGGATGCCCGGCGGCAGGAAGAACCGCCCAAGGCCATCACGCACGTGCAATTGACCGTGTCTATTGACGGCGACGTCCCGCCTCATCATGCTTGGCGGGCCGTCAACTTGAGCCTGTCCAAATATTGCTCGGTGGCCCATTCTTTGCACGCCACCATCCGCCCGAAGCTCGTCTTGAACGGGACAGAAGTGCCGGAAAAGGAATAAGACTTCCTATACGTTCCGCCATGATTTGACCCGTAAGAAAAAGGCCTTGCTGTACGAACCGCCGACAGCAAGGCCTTTTTTGTCACTTTTTTATGCTGATTCAAACAGCCGCCGCAAGCCTTGGCGGTAGCTTCCGTCGGCGTCGGGATAAACAATTCCCTTCTCCGTGATGATGGCTGTGACCAAGTGATGAGGGGTCACATCAAACGCCGGGTTGTACACGCGCACCCCTTCCGGCGCCGTCCGGCGGCCAAAACCGTGGGTCACCTCTTCCGGCGGCCGCTCCTCGATGGGGATCTCTTTCCCCGTGGCCGTGTTCAGGTCGATGGAAGACAAAGGCGCGGCCACATAAAAGGGAATGCCGTGGGCCTTGGCCAGCACGGCGAGGCCGTACGTGCCGATCTTGTTGGCCACATCGCCGTTGGCGGCCACCCGGTCAGTGCCGACGATGACCGCCTGCACCCATCCGTTGGCCATGACCGCCGCCGCCATGTTGTCGCAAATCAGCGTCACATCGATGCCCGCCTGTTGCAGCTCCCACGCCGTCAGGCGGGCGCCTTGCAACACCGGCCGCGTTTCGCCGGCAAACACCTTCAAGTTCCAACCCCGTTCTTTGGCCAAGTAAAACGGCGCCGTGGCC
>PKQY01000049.1 GCA_017577895.1 Bacillota bacterium | reverse complement strand
ACGCCGCATTGGTAAATTTTCAGCGACGGCCCGACGACGATGACCGAACGGCCCGAGTAGTCCACCCGTTTCCCCAGCAAGTTTTGCCGGAAGCGGCCTTGTTTTCCTTTGAGCAAATGGCTGATGGACTTCAGCGGCCGGTTGCCGGGACCGCTGACGGGACGGCCTCTGCGGCCGTTGTCGATGAGGGCGTCCACCGCCTCTTGCAGCATCCGTTTTTCGTTTTGCACGATGATGTCCGGCGCCCCCAGCTCCAACAGCCGTTTCAGCCGGTTGTTGCGGTTGATAACCCGACGATACAGGTCATTTAAATCCGACGTGGCAAATCGGCCCCCGTCCAACTGCACCATGGGCCGCAAATCCGGCGGAATGACCGGCAGGACCTCGAGAATCATCCAAGACGGATCGTTGCCGGAGTTGCGGAACGCCTCCAGCACCTCCAGGCGCTTGATGGCCCGGTTGCGCCGCTGTCCCTGGGCCGTCTTCAGCTCTTCTTTGAGGGCTTCCACCTCTTTGTCCAGGTCAATGTCCTGCAAGAGCTTTTTCAACGCTTCCGCGCCCATGCCGGCCTGGAAGGCGTTGCCGTATTTTTCCCGGTAGTTGCGATATTCTTTTTCCGTTAGCAGCTGTTTTTTCTCCAACGGTGTTTCGCCGGGGTCGGTGACGACGTAAGAAGCGAAGTAAATGACTTCTTCCAACGCCCGCGGCGACATGTCCAGCACCAGTCCCATCCGGCTGGGAATGCCTTTGAAATACCAGATGTGGGAGACCGGTGCCGCCAACTCGATATGGCCCATCCGTTCCCGCCGCACTTTCGAACGGGTCACTTCCACGCCGCACCGGTCGCAAATGACGCCTTTATACCGGATGCGTTTGTATTTGCCGCAATGGCATTCCCAGTCTTTCGTGGGCCCAAAGATCTTCTCGCAAAACAGCCCTTCTTTTTCCGGCTTCAACGTCCGATAGTTGATCGTCTCCGGCTTTTTCACCTCGCCGTACGACCAGGAGCGAATTTTCTCCGGCGACGCAAGGCCAATTTTCATAAACTCGAAATGATTCACATCAGACACGCCAGCCAGTCCTCCCCTTCGGTCTTGGTCATGCCTAGACTCCGCGGACTCCTTCACGAATCTTTTCTTTGAACCGGCTCGAGTCGCACTTCAGGTGGTTTGACATGGTCATCGTCATCGTCCCACTCTTTGATCTCGATCTCCTGCTCGTCATTGGACAAGATTTTGACGTCCATGCCCAAGCTCTGCAGTTCCTTGATCAACACTTTAAACGACTCCGGAATGCCCGGCTCGGGGATGTTCTCGCCCTTGACGATGGCCTCGTACGTCTTCACCCGGCCGACCACGTCGTCCGACTTGACGGTCAAAATTTCTTGCAACGTATAGGCAGCACCGTAGGCTTCCAGCGCCCACACTTCCATCTCGCCAAACCGCTGCCCGCCGAACTGGGCTTTTCCGCCCAGGGGCTGCTGGGTGACGAGGGAATAAGGACCGGTCGAACGGGCGTGAATCTTGTCGTCCACCAAGTGGTGCAGTTTCATCATGTACAAGTAACCGACTGCCACCGGCCGGTCAAAGGGCTCGCCGGTCCGACCGTCATACAGCACCATTTTGCCGTCGCGGCTGAAACCGGCTTCCTCCAGGGCGTCCCACACGTCGTTTTCGTTGGCGCCGTCGAACACCGGTGTGGCGATATGAATGCCCAAGGCCTTGGCCGCCATGCCCAAGTGCGTTTCCAACACCTGCCCGATGTTCATCCGCGACGGAACCCCCAACGGGTTCAAGACGATTTCCACCGGCGTGCCGTCCGGCAAGAAGGGCATGTCTTCCACCGGCAAAATGCGGGAAATGACCCCTTTGTTCCCGTGCCGACCCGCCATTTTGTCCCCTTGCGAAATTTTCCGCTTCTGCGCCACGTACACGCGGACAAGCTGGTTGACACCCGGCGGCAGTTCGTCGCCGTTTTCCCGCGAGAACACCTTGGTGTCCACGACGATACCGGATCCGCCGTGGGGCGCCCGCAGCGAGGTGTCCCGCACTTCCCGCGCCTTTTCTCCGAAAATGGCGTGTAACAGCCGCTCTTCCGCTGTCAGTTCGGTCAAACCTTTCGGCGTGACTTTGCCGACGAGGATGTCGCCGTCCCGTACCTCGGCGCCGACGCGGATGATGCCGCGCTCATCCAAGTTTTTCAGCGCATCTTCCCCGACGTTAGGAATGTCGCGGGTAATTTCTTCCGGACCGAGCTTCGTATCCCGGGCCTCGATCTCGTACTCTTCGATGTGGATCGAGGTGTAGATGTCTTCTTGCACCAGTTTTTCGCTAATCAAGATGGCGTCTTCGTAGTTGTACCCTTCCCACGTCATGAACGCCACCAGAACGTTGCGACCCAAGGCCAACTCCCCTTGGTCAGTGGAGGGACCATCGGCGAGCACATCGCCTTTTTTCACCCGATCGCCTTTTTTCACGATGGGGTGCTGGTTGATGCACGTGCCTTGGTTGGACCGTTGGAACTTTTGCAGCTTGTATTTGATGATGTCGCCCTGTACGATGCGGCCGTCCACTTCTTCTTCCTGCCGCACCCAGATTTCGTCGGCCGTCACCCGGACGACGACACCGTCGGTCTTGGAAATGACGCAAACCCCCGAGTCGATGGCCGCCCGATATTCCATCCCCGTGCCGATGAGCGGCGCTTCCGGTTTGATGAGCGGCACCGCTTGCCTTTGCATGTTGGCCCCCATCAGCGCCCGGTTGGCGTCGTCGTTTTCCAGGAACGGAATGAGGGCCGTCGCCACCGAAACGACTTGCTTGGGCGACACGTCCATAAAGTCGATGCGATCCCGCGGCACCCGCAAAATTTCTTCCTTCCGGTAGCGGGCGGTGACCATCTCTTCCTTGAAGGTGCCGTCTTCATTGAGGGGCTCGTTGGCTTGCGCGATGATGTAATTGTCTTCTTCGTCGGCCGTCATGTACACAATTTCGTCGGTCACCCGGCCCGTCTCGGGATCGACGCGCCGGTACGGCGTTTCGATAAACCCGTATTCGTTCACCCGGGCATACGTCGACAACGAGTTGATGAGCCCGATGTTGGGACCTTCCGGCGTCTCAATGGGACACATACGGCCATAGTGGGAATGGTGCACGTCCCGCACCTCGAAACCTGCCCGTTCCCGGGTCAACCCGCCGGGACCCAAAGCGCTCAAGCGACGCTTGTGGGTCAGCTCGGCCAAGGGGTTGGTCTGATCCATGAACTGGGACAACTGGCTGGAACCGAAAAACTCTTTGATGGCGGCGATGACGGGCCGAATGTTGATCAGCGCTTGCGGCGTCACTGATTGCAAATCTTGAATCGACATCCGTTCCCGGACGACCCGTTCCATCCGCGATAAACCGATCCGGAATTGGTTTTGCAACAGTTCGCCGACACAACGCAGGCGGCGGTTGCCCAAATGGTCGATGTCGTCCACGTCGCCGATGCCGTAGAGCAAATTCAAGAAGTAGTTGATGGAAGCGATGATGTCCGCCGGTGTAATGTGCCGGACACTCTTGTCGATGTTGCCGTTGCCGATGACTTTGATGACTTTGTTTTCGTCGCCGGGCGCATAAATATGCACCACTTGCAGTTTGATGGGCTCATCGCCCAGAATGCCGCCGTAGGGCGTATACGTCACTTCGTTCAGCCCTTTGTCCAAGTACGGCAAAATTCGATCCAACAGCCGCCGTTCCAAAATTTGGCCTTCTTCCGCCAACACTTCGCCGGTTTCCGGATCCACCAGCGTTTCCGCCAGGCGTTGGTTGAACAGGCGGTTTTTCAGATGCAATTTTTTGTTGATTTTATACCGGCCGACATGGGCCAAATCGTACCGCTTCGGATCAAAAAAGCGGGAAATGAGCAAATTCCGGACATTCTCCAATGTCGGCGGTTCCCCGGGACGCAACCGTTCGTAAATTTCCACCAGCGCTTTTTCCACCGAGTCGGTGTTGTCTTTGTCCAACGTGTTTTTCACGTATTCGTCGTCGCCGAGCAACTGCAAAATCTCGGCATCCGTGCCGAATCCCAGCGCCCGCAGGAGAACCGTCACCGGGATTTTGCGCGTCCGGTCGATGCGCACGTACAAAATGTCTTTCGCGTCCGTCTCCAGCTCCAACCAGGCCCCGCGGTTTGGGATGACGGTGGCCGTGTACATCATTTTGCCGTTTTTATCGACTTTTTGGTTAAAATAGACAGAAGGCGAACGGACCAATTGGCTGACGATGACCCGTTCCGCGCCGTTGATGATAAAGGTACCGGTTTCGGTCATGAGCGGAATATCGCCCATGAACACTTCTTGCTCTTTCACTTCTCCGGTCTCTTTGTTGATGAGGCGCACCTTCACCCGAAGCGGCGCGGCGTAATTGGCATCCCGTTCTTTGCATTCATCGGCAGAATATTTTGGCTCGCCGAGGGAGTAGTCCACAAACTCCAGCGCCAAGTTTCCCGAAAAATCTTCGATGGGGGAAATGTCCCGAAACACTTCCCGCAAGCCCTCTTCCAAAAACCACCGATACGACTTCAGTTGAATCTCGATCAAATTCGGGAGTTCCATGACCTCGTTGATTCGGGCGTAACTCCGCCGTTGCCGTCTGCCCTGTTGAATGATTTTACCCGCCATCACTCTCACCCCTAAAGGCCGTATGTATTCAAGCCCATCGCTGTAAGCAAGAAAAAGCGAACTTGACCACCGGACAAAAAGGATGCCACCTAGAAAGAATTGCCATAAACAGGCCGAAGTATACCCCTCTCAGGTGACCGGTACCACGAGTCCGGGGCAAGACGCTTCTGACACCTCAATACCAGCGATGTATTTTCAAACGGTCATCGTTGGGCCGGTTGGAACTCACAAATGTATGCATTATGCAATTTTACCATGAGATACAAAGAAGATCAAACTTTTCTGCTGCAAAACACATGGTACCCTTTTTCGCGGGCCACACACACCACGTGTTCCGCACCGAACAATTGCTGCAAACGGCGCTCGGTGGAAGGGGCACCCTGTTTTTTTTGTACGACGACCCACAAGGTCCCGCCGGGATCCAAATGGGATCGGGCCGCTTCATACCATTGAAACACCAACTGTTTCCCGGCCCGAAACGGCGGATTCATGTAAATGGCGGCAAAGGTCATCCCCTGCACCGGCGCAAATCCATCCCCCTGAAACACCTGGACGTTGCGCAGTTGGTAGCGCCGGACGTTCATTTCCGCCAGCTCCACGGCCCGACGGTTGACATCGACCATGACAACTTGGCTGGATGGCGAAAGAGAAGCGGCGACAATCCCGATGACGCCGTAGCCACATCCCATATCCAGCACCGTGGCCGCCGGCGGCACTTCCATGGCTTCCACCAACACTTGCGTCCCTCGGTCCACGTAGCGGCGGGAAAACACGCCGGTATCGGTATAAAAGCGATACGTTTTCCCCCGCAAGGTGGCGGTGATTTCCGTGAGCCGAGAAGGCGTTTGCGGCTGTTCGGTGTAGTAATGTTCGGACATGGACAACCGACCTCACATTGTGGATAAAACGACCCGCAGGCCATTGGCCTTGCGGGTCTCTGCCGTGAACCTCATATGGACGCGGGGTTGCCTTACTTGATTTCGACCGTCGCGCCGGCTTCTTCCAGTTTCGCTTTGATTTGTTCCGCTTCTTCTTTGGACACTTTTTCTTTGATGGGCTTCGGCGCCTCGTCCACCAACGCTTTGGCTTCTTTCAAGCCGAGGCCGGTAATTTCGCGCACCACTTTGATGACGTTGATTTTTGAAGCGCCGGGATTGGCCAAAATGACGTCAAATTCGGTTTGTTCGGCCGCCGCTTCGCCGCCGCCAGCCGCCGCACCGACGACCGCCACCGGCGCCGCCGCCGTCACGCCAAATTCTTCTTCAATGGCTTTGACCAGTTCATTCAATTCCAGGACGCTCATTTGTTTAATCGCGGCAATGATTTCTTCTTTCGTCATATTACTCCTCCTCACTTTCTTCAAAGGACATTTTTCATTTCAACACAGCGATGCATGCATGACCCATGCTTTACGCTTCTTGCGGCTCTTGTTTTTCGGCCACCGCTTTGACCGCCAAAGCAAAGTTGCGGATCGGGGCTTGCAACACGCTGAGCAACATGGACAGCAAGCCTTCGCGGGAGGGCAAGTCGGCCAACGCTTGGATTTCGTCGAGGCCGACCACTTTGCCTTCCACCAGGCCGGCCTTGATTTGCAGGTCCTCATGTTCCTTGGCGAATTTGGTCAATATTTTGGCCGGCGCCACCACATCGTCCTTGCTGAAGGCGATGGCCGTCGGACCGACCAAAAACGGGTCCAGCCCTTCGATGCCCGCCGCCGCAGCGGCCCGCCGGGTCATGGTGTTTTTAATCACTTGAAATTCCACGCCGGCTGCCCGCAACTGCTTGCGCAGCTCGTTCATTTCCGCCACGGTGAGGCCCCGATAGTCGGTCAGCAACACGCAGTTGCTGTTTTTCAGCCGTTCGCTCAGCGCTTCGACAAACCGGACCTTCTCTTCTCTCACGCCCATCTCGTCCACCTCCTGTCATCACAACAAAAAGCGCGCTCCCGGCCGAGCGCGCGCATTCCCCGTTCGACGCAAGCCACGGGCAGGCAAAACGGCCCACCGCCTGGCCATGGCTGGCGCCTTTTTCTTCGGTTGACGCTTCCCTCGGCAGGAATATTAAGTGGTTGAACCACACCTGCTGTCTACGGAAAGTACGTGGATTCACCGTATGCACTTGTCAGAATCAGCCGTTATGCCCCCGGCATCAGCTTTGCCGTATGGATGCGCACACCGGGTCCCATCGTCGAGCAGATGGAGACGTTGCGCACATATTGTCCTTTCGCCGCCGGCGGCTTCGCTTTGATCAGGGCTTCCATCAAGGTGTAGAAGTTTTCCAGCAACTGTTTTTCATCAAAAGAAATTTTGCCGATGGGGGCATGGACGTTGCCCGCTTTGTCGACGCGGTACTCGATTTTACCGGCTTTGATTTCCTGCACCGCCTTGGCCACCTCAAAAGTGACCGTGCCGGTTTTGGGGTTGGGCATCAAGCCTTTCGGGCCGAGGATCCGACCCAATTGTCCGACGGCGCCCATCATATCCGGCGTCGCCACGGCCACGTCAAAGTCGAGCCAGCCTTCTTTGATGCGTTGCACCAAATCGTCGTCGCCGACCACATCGGCACCGGCAGCTTGGGCTTCTTTCGCCTTTTCCCCTTTGGCGAAAACGAGCACCCGTTTCGTTTTCCCCGTACCGTGAGGCAAGACGACGGCGCCGCGCACTTGTTGGTCTGCTTTCCGCGGATCGACACCGAGCCGCACCGCCACTTCTACCGTTTCATCAAACTTGGCCTTGGCCATCTGCTTCACGAGCCGGATGGCTTCTTCCGGGGTATAGGCTTGCTGCCGATCGAACAGCTTCAACGCTTCCTGATATCGTTTGCCTCGCTTGGCCAACGTCATTTCCTCCTTACATTGTGGTCATCGCGGTTACCCTGCCACAGGCGCACGGCCGAGCATTCGGTCCGTGCATGCAAGGATGACCTTCTTCGTGATGATTTAATCGACGATCTCAATCCCCATGCTGCGTGCCGTTCCTTCCACCATCCGCATGGCCGCCTCCACGGTGGCCGCGTTCAAGTCAGGCATTTTCAGTTCAGCGATTTCCCGAACTTTATCCCGCTTGATGGTGGCCACTTTCGTTTTGTTCGGTTCACTCGACCCCGATTCAATGCCGGCCGCTTTTTTCAGCAACACGGCCGCCGGCGGCGTTTTGGTGACAAACGTGAAGGAACGGTCTTCATAGACAGAAATTTCCACCGGGATGATCAATCCCGCTTGATCCGCCGTCTTTTCGTTAAACTCCTTACAAAAAGCCATGATGTTCACACCGGCCTGTCCCAATGCGGGACCGACAGGAGGTGCAGGGTTCGCTTTACCGGCGGGAATTTGCAGTTTCACCACTTTGATGACTTTTTTTGCCATGATCCTCACCTCCTTACAACACTGACTGGATGGCCAAATATCGCCGTCCTCATGGGCCGGACGGTCAGCTCAGTTTTTCGACTTGATCGAAATTGAGTTCGACCGGCGTTTCCCGACCGAACATGCTGATCATCACCCGCACCTTGTTTTTGTCCACCAACACTTCGTCGACCGTTCCGACAAAATTGGCAAACGGCCCTTCCACGACCCGGACCGGTTCATTCACTTGAAAATCGACGGTAGGCCGGGCTTCCACCTCGCCCATTTGTCGCAAGATGGCACGCACTTCATGGTCTTTTAAGGGCGTCGGCTTGGAACCAGCACCGGTCGAGCCAACAAAACCAGTCACTCCCGGCGTGTTCCGCACGAGATACCATGAGTCGTCGGTCATGATCATTTCGACCAAGACGTAGCCGGGAAACACGCGCTTTTGCACCGTCTTCCGTTTGCCGCCCTTGATTTCCACGGTCTCTTCGGTCGGCACAATGACCCGGAAGATCTTGTCGCCCATTCCCATGGACTCCACGCGTTTTTCCAGGTTCGTCTTGACTTTGTTTTCATGACCGGAATACGTATGAATGACGTACCATCGCTTTTCCATATTGCGCGGGGCTCGCCCCGTCCTTCCCTCCTCAACGGACGACGTTTGCCGGACGAAGGTGGCTCAACCGAGAATCCATTCCAACAAGGCGGTGATGCCGAGATCGATGATCGCAAAAAAGATGGCCATAAGCAAGACGGTGACCAACACGATCAACGTGTAGTTTCGCAGTTCCTTGGGCGTCGGCCAGCGCACTTTCTTCAGTTCCGCCCAGCTTTCTTTAAAATAACGGCCGGTGGACAAGAAACCTCGCTTAATGCCGGTTCCCAGCCGCGCGATAAAGCCCACGGAAGGCACCCCCAATAATTACTTCGTCTCGCGATGCAACGTATGGTGATTGCACGTCGGGCAATATTTTTTCAATTCTATGCGGTCCGGATGCGTCCGTTTGTTTTTCGTCGTCGTGTAATTGCGGTGCTGGCACTCGGTACAGGCCAACGTCACAATGACCCTCACTTCCTCCACCTCCAGCCCTCAAGATGCAAAAAACCGATTGTTACGCGGTTATTTCAACGCCATGCGCCGTTTTTGGTAGAAAACGTACACTCAAGAGAATTTATCACATGCAGATAAAGATGTCAACTTTTCTGCCAAGAACGGCCCCTCGACGACAAAAAATCCGTTCCCGCCGGAACGGATTCAATTCATTTCCCGTTCTTGCTTTTGTTTTTCTTCCAGATATTTCTCCAGCTTCCGCTTGACCCGTTGCAAGGCATTGTCGATGGATTTGACATGCCGCTTCAAATCTTTCGCAATCTCTTGGTATGAGCGCCCGTCTAAATAGAGCATCAGCACTTCCCGCTCCAATTCGCTGAGCAGGCGGCTGATCTTCGATTCAATGGCATCGTACTCTTCTTGATGGATGATCAGCTGCTCCGGATCGGTCACTTTATGCCCGCCGATGACATCCATCAACGTGCGCTCCGACTCTTCTTCGTACATGGGCTTGTCCAATGATATATAGGAATTGAGCGGGATATGTTTCTGTCGGGTCGCTGTCTTGATGGCGGTAATAATTTGCCGCGTCACGCACAACTCGGCAAAAGCCCGAAACGAGGTGAGCTTGTCCTCCCGATAATCGCGGATGGACTTGTAAAGCCCGATCATCCCTTCCTGGATGATGTCTTCCTTGTCGGCGCCGATAAGGAAATACGCCTTTGCCTTGGAACGAACAAAATATTTATACTTGTCAATCAAATACTCCAGCGCCCGGTCATCTCCTTGGTGTGCCAGTTCCACCACTTCTTCATCGGTCAGCGAATCGTACACGCTGGAACTCGATTGTGCGGCCTGTTGTACACCGGGAGTCACTGGCCTCTCCTCCGAACCGTCCTTGTCGTACACACAATCATAGTACTCTCCATTATAATGGAACAGCCGCTGAAACTCAACTCTCTTCCAAATCTTTGCCCCGCCGCCACCGTTCCAGCTGTTCTTCCACGTCCTTGGACAGGCGCTGGCCCAGCGTAGCCGTCCGGCGACGGATGGCGGCCATGGTTTGGCGAACTTGTTCCCGCGTCTGTTGAATCTCCTGATACAGTTCGCGGGCCGAAATACGCAAGGCCCCTTGACCGAAGGCCACCCGCTGTTCCGTATAGTCGGAAGTGGCAACATAAATGAGCCGCCCCAGCGAGGCCAAGGAACGGGCCAGCCGTTCAATCCGCTGATCGGCCGTCTCCCCGTATGCGGTGTACATGACCTCGAGATTTCCGCGCACTTCGTGGCTGCCGGGCCCGGCCTGCAAGTGGGCGTCGAAGACGAGAATGACCCGTATGCCCCGGCTCGCCTGATAATCGGCCAATTCTTCAATCAAGACGTTGCGCGCTTCTTCCAACGATTCATCCTTCAGCTCGTTCAAATGGGGCCACAAATGGATGCAATTGTACCCGTCGATGATCAAAATCTCTTCCATTTCACCCGTTCTTCTCTCTACCGACCTTCTTGCTGCCGCCGTTGACGCAATACTTCGTACATCAGCACGGCCGCCGCCACGGAAGCGTTCAACGAATTGACGTGCCCGACCATCGGCAGGCGGACCAAAAAATCGACTTTTTCCCGCACGAGCCGGGACAATCCTTTCCCTTCGCCGCCGATGACCAATGCGATGGGCCCGTCGTAGGCGACCTCGGTATACAGCTGCTCCGCCGCCGCGTCGCTGCCGACGACCCAAATGCCGTGTTGCTGCAACGTTTCAATGCACCGGACCAAGTTGTTCACCCGAACCACCGGAACATATTCCACCGCTCCGGTGGACACTTTGACGACTGTCGGTGTCAAGCCCACCGAGCGCCGCTTCGGGATAATGACGGCGTCGACGCCGACCGCATCACCGGTCCGCAAAATGGCCCCCAAGTTGTGGGGATCTTCAATGCCGTCCAACAGAAGCAAAAACGGGGGCGTCGGGCGGCCGTCCAACCGGGCCAACACGTCGTCCAATTCCCAGTAACCATATGGACTGACCCGGGCCACGACCCCTTGGTGACGGGCGTTGCCGATTAGGTCATCCAATTTGCGGCGGGGGACTTGTTGCACCACGACCCCCCGCTGGCGAGCGAGGTGGAGCAACTCCCGCACGCCCGACTCCCGCGTCCCTGCCGCCAAATACAGCGTGTCCACGGTGCGCCCGGAACGGAGGGCTTCCAGCACCGGATTCCGCCCCCCGATATATGTCGTCGTTGCTTCTTCTATTGAATGACGATGGTACTCTGCCATGGGCTGTACGCGCCTTTCGTCGAGATTCATTTTTTGCGATACCAGCGCACGCCTTGCGGCGTATCTTGAACGACGATCCCGCGTTTTTGCAGCTCCTCCCGGATGCGGTCACTGGTGGCCCAATCTTTTTTCGCCCGTGCTTTCTCCCGCTCTTCGATGAGGGCCCGGATTTCCTCGTCGTCATCCGCTGCCGGCGCCGCAAAGGGCAACAGGCCCAACACGTCGTCCCAGTCGGTAAACAGCCGTTTCCATTCCTCCAACAGCGGCCGCGACACATCGGGCTGCTCCAAATACCGGTTCAGTTCTTTCACCGCTTCAAAGACGACCGCCAACGCGTCCGCCGTGTTAAAGTCATCGGCCATTTCGCGGTCAAAGCGCGCTTTGAGATCTTGAATCGTCTCCCAGACCCGCGGCTGCTCGCCGGATGCTCCGCTCGAATCCGCCGCTGAACGGTCGCCGCTCTTGGCCACTCCTTCCGCGTTTTCCATCTGGGACATGCGGAATTCTAAGTTCCGCCACATGGTCTCGATGCGCTCCCAGCCCCGGGCGGCTTGTTCCAACACCGCCTCACTGTACTGCATCGGCGTCCGGTAATGGGTGGACAACATCCAAAACCGCACCACTTCCGGCCGGACGCGCTGCAACAAATCCCGCACATCCAACACGTTGCCCAAGGATTTGGACATCTTTTCATTCTCCACGGTCACATGCGCGGTATGCATCCAGTAGCGGGCAAAGGGCCGGCCGGTGAGCGCTTCTGATTGGGCAATTTCATTTTCGTGATGCGGAAAGCGCAAATCGCTGCCGCCGGCGTGAATGTCCAACGTTTCACCCAAGTAGCGGATGGCCATGGCCGAACATTCGATGTGCCAACCGGGCCGCCCTTCTCCCCACGGGCTGTCCCAAGCGATTTCCCCTGGCTTCGCCTTTTTCCACAGGGCAAAATCGAGGGGGTTTTCCTTTTTCTCGTCCACTTCCACCCGGGCCCCGGCCACCAAATCGTCCATGGAGTGGCGGGACAGTCGCCCGTAGTTCGGAAAGGCACTGACGCGAAAGTACACATTGCCGTCGACGGCATAGGCCACCCCGCGCTCCATCAACTGTTCAATGAAGCGAATGATGTCGGGAATGTGTTCCGTCACCCGGGGGTGGATGTCGGCCGGGCGAATCCCCAACGCCGCCGTATCTTGCCGGAACGCTTCGATGTAATGTTCTGCCACTTGCGGCACGGTCCAGTTCAACTGTTGGGCTTTGCGAATGAGCTTGTCGTCCACGTCGGTGAAGTTTTCGACAAAACGGACCTCATAACCGCGGGCCTGCAAATACCGCCGGACGACGTCAAAAAAGAGAAACGTCCGGGCGTTGCCGATATGGATGGTGCTCCAGACGGTCGGCCCGCATACGTACATTTTCACTTTTTTGTCTTCCAACGGTTCAAACGGTTCTTTTTGTCGCGTGAGCGTATTGTAAATCTTAATTGACATTCGGCCAAGGTTCTCCTTTCCGTTCCATCGCCGCCTTCAGTTCTTCCACTTCTTTGCGCAGGCGCTCAATTTCCCGTTGCATGTCCCGAATGGTGTCGGCCACCGGGTCGGGCAAATTGGTGTGATCCAAATCATCGTATACCCGCACCCCATTTTGGACGACAATACGTCCCGGGATGCCCACCACAGTGGAATTGGGCGGCACTTCCCGCAACACCACCGAACCGGCGCCAATTTTCGAGTTGTCCCCGATTTTAAACGAACCGAGCACTTTCGCGCCGGCGGCAATCAATACGTTGTTGCCGATGGTCGGGTGCCGTTTCCCTTTTTCTTTGCCGGTCCCGCCCAGCGTGACGCCTTGGTACAGCGTGACATTGTCGCCAATTTCACACGTTTCGCCAATGACAACCCCCATACCGTGATCGATGAACAGCTTGCGGCCAATTTTCGCTCCGGGATGGATTTCAATCCCGGTCAGAAAGCGGGAAATTTGGGAAATAATCCGAGCCAAGGTGCGAAATTTCCGCTTCCAGAGGGCGTGTGCAATGCGGTGAAACCAGATGGCGTGCAATCCCGAATACGTCAGCACCACTTCCAGCACGTTCCGCGCCGCCGGATCCCGTTCAAAAACCGCCTCGATGTCTTCCTTCAATGTCTTCCACAAGGACACCCTCACTTCCCCCCTTCACTGGCCTTTGGATAAATTTCCCCTATACGAAGAAAAAACGCCTCGACATGACTGTCAGAGACGTTTTTCAACGCGGTTCCACTCTGCTTAACCGCCGGGCACTCCTCGGGCCTGGCGGTTCCCTCATTTTCCATAACGGTTGGTCCGGCCGACCCTACTTTCTCGTTCAGGCCGGCAGCTCCAGGGTGCACTTCCAGTTTGTGCCCGCCAGGCCTTTCCACCAACCGGCCCTCTCTGGAGGCGGCAGCAAACTGTACTCTCCCTTTCCTCGCTTTTCATCGGATGAAGTTGTGATTATTTTCCCGCATGGCGCGGCAAGCTGTCAAGGGTTTGCGCAAGGCGTGCCAACACCCGCTCCCGGCCCAACAGGGCAATCGTCGCCGCCAAATCGGGGCCGTGGGTTCGGCCGGTGACGGCCGCCCGCACCGGCATGAACAACTGCTTGCCCTTATAGCCGGTTTCTTTTTGCACGGCTTTCAGCCACTGCTTCACCAAGTCCGCATCCAGCTGCAGGCTGGCCGCCACTTTTTCGCGGAACGCTTCCAGCACCGTCGGCACATGGGGCTCTTCCAGCACCGCCCGGGCTTCCGGTTCCCAAT
>PKQY01000048.1 GCA_017577895.1 Bacillota bacterium | reverse complement strand
AAGGTTCTTCCCGCCGCTTGCGTCAACGCCTGCAGCCGTTGAATTTTTTCCGCCACTTGTTGCGGCGGCTCGCCCCATGTCAAATACACATCGGCGTGCTTGGCCGCCACTGGCAGCGCCGCCGCCGAAGAACCGCCGAAATAAACGGGCGGATGAGGTTCCTGCACCGGCGGAAAGAGCAGCCGCGCGCCTTCCACCCGCAAATAACGGCCGTGAAAATCCACGGTTTCGCGCCGCAACAACGACCGCCAGATGGTGAGAAATTCGTCGGTAACGGCATACCGTTCATCGTGGGAATAAAAGATGCCGTCGCCGGCCAACTCCACCGGATCGCCGCCGGTCACGACATTGACCAACAGCCGTCCCTCGGACATGCGGTCGAACGTCGCCGCCATGCGCGCCGCCGCCGTCGGCGACATGACGCCCGGCCGAACGGCGACGAGGAAACGGAGTCTTTTCGTCACAGGAATCAAGGAAGACGCCACGATCCACGCATCTTCGCACGATCGCCCCGTCGGAACCAGGACACCGGCATACCCTAACACATCCACCGCTTGGGCAATTTGTTGAAAATACGTAATGTCGGTTGGCCGGCCGCCGACCGTCGTCCCGAGATACCGGCCGTCTCCATGGGTCGGGATGAACCAAAAAATGTTCATGCATCACCCCTCCTTCTTTCATGTCCCGCTCTCATATGCCGCTCTTTTGCCTCAACGGGAACCTAAGACCGCCGAGTCTGCATGAAAAATCCCGGCATCGCGGGACGCCAATTGAAGGCTAAACTCGTACAGCGCCTTGCGCAAACGACTGTCGGGCTCCTCGTCCAGAAGGCTTCCCTGGCCTTCGGCCGCGTGGACTTGCGAGTCCAACACGTACACGCCACCCAAAATGTGCCGGGCACCCAAGGCGTACAGCACCGGCTTTAAGGCGTAATCCAACACGAGAAAGTGATGGGGCGTCCCGCCTACGGCAATGGGCAAGACGACTTTTTCCGCCAAGGCCTCGCGATCCAACAAATCGAGAAAGGCTTTTAAAATCCCCGTGTACGCCGCCTTGTAGACGGGCGTGCCGATGATGACGCCGTCCGCCGCCTGAATGTGCCGCGCCGCCTCGGCCAGCGCCTCGCTGTCGGCGCGGCCCCACAACAGATCTTCCGCCGGCAAATCGCTGACATCGAACCGTTGCACGTGGATTTGGTGACCGGCCAACAAACGGGCGGCATAATCCAACACGCGGCCTGTTCTCGACGTTCGGGAGGGGCTTCCCGATATGGCCACCACCTGCCGCATCCCGTCACCCCCTTTCAAAACAAGGAAGCCCCGATGCCAGCACGACAGCTGGTTCATCGGGGCCTCCATTGGTATGGTCGGCATTCATATATTTCTTATTTTCTTAGTTGGTATTATATGCGGGGAAGGAATCGGCGTCAACCCTTTCCATCGACAAATGCAAAAAACTCCTTTATCCGCGTTGTTCAGCAACGGGACAAAGGAGCCTTCGGTGGTCCGATCGGCGATATGATGGAATTTTCCCTCATGGCCTTTTCCCTCAAGGGGCTTTTTGATTCACCTCCCGGCCGTTTATCGTCTTTTTCTCCAACGGGTATCGGAATTTCTCCAACCGCTCGATTTGCGTGATGCGGGAATCATGGACGATGATTTGCACCGACCCGTATTCCAACCCCTCCAAGGAACGGATGATCCGCTCGATCCATTCGGGATCGATGGTTTTCTCTTTCAATCGCCTCGCCTCCCATCCGTCGATGCGTTCCTGATTCGACCTCTGCGGGGGACACGCTTTTGGCACGGCATTTCGGTTTGTCACCCATTTTATTCATATTAAACCAATTTATCAAGTATGTTTATGAGTCATGGACAAAAAAGGACAAAAATGGACAAAAAAATGCCGCCTGCATGCACGTGCAGGCGGCTCACCGGCTTCTCGGTGCTCGGGAGTCGGGTCAGTCCGTCGTCTCCAGAAGTCGTTTCAGGAAGTCGTCTCATCCGAACCGTATTTCCGTCCCCACTCGGCCATGGCATCCAACACTTTGTTCAGGCTTTCTCCTTTTTCCGTCAATGTATATTCCACTTTCGGCGGCACGTCGGGAATGACCGTTCGCCGCACGATGCCATTTTTCTCCAACTCTTTCAAGCGAAGACTGATCATTTTCGAGCTGGCACCCAGTTCATTTTCCAGCTCCGAAAATCGTTTTTTCCCTTGGATCAGTTCCCGGATGATAAGGATGACCCATTTCCCGCCGATGACATTCAACGTGCGCTCAATCGGGCATGTTGTTTCCTTCTCAACGGCTTTCACGCGGTTTTCCTTCCTTTCGCCCTTCATGGTCAGCCATCTCTTTCTACTCTTTCGCCTTCCGACAGTCGCATTCGTTGAATTCGTGAAGTATTATAGCACGCCGGACCTTTCTCTGCCACGAACAGTGCGCTAACAGCCAGCCTGCGCCGACTTCTCCGTCGCCTCCCGCAAGCGGGCAGCCGCCTGTTGCGGGTCATCGGCGTCAAAAATGGCTGAAATCACCGCTACGCCGTCGGCCCCGGCATCCATGACAAGGGAAGCGTTGTCGGCCTTGATGCCGCCGATGCCCACCAGCGGAATGTCCCAGCGCGCCCGCATGTCCCGGATCAAACCGGGCCCGACGGGTTCACCGGCATCGGCTTTGCTGGCCGTGGCAAAAATGGGGCCGACGCCCAAATAATCGGCCCCTTGGACGATGGAACGCTCCGCTTCGTCCAAAGATCCGGCCGATGCTCCAATCACTTTTCCCGGCCCCAGCAACCGGCGCGCTTCATGCACCGGCAGATCTTCTTGTCCCACATGGACGCCATCGGCGTCCAGCAACAGGGCCACGTCCACCCGATCGTTGACGAAAAACAACACACCGGCCTCCCGGCACAGTTGACGGATTTGTCGGCCGACCGCCAGCACGTCGGGCAGCGGGCTTTCCTTGTCCCGCAATTGAATGGCGGTCACGCCGCCGGCAATGGCCGCCCGGGCGATGGCCAGCGCATCCCGCCCTTGTTTGCCAGCAGTGACGGGCATGCACAAATACACCGCCAACCGTTGGCGCCATCGTCCCCCTGCCGTCATGTCGCTTCCCCTCCTGCTGTCGGACGCCTTTGTTGCAAAAAAGCTTCCAGTTTCTCGTACAACTGCTCCACCGAATCGGCCATCAGGACGTGCCGGTCAATGATCAGATACGGAAACATGACACATTCGGTGCACAGATCGTGACAGTCATCGGTCATCGTCTGGGCCTCAAATCCGTATCGTCGGCACAGGTTGCGCATTTTCTCCAGCCATTCTTCTTCCCAGCTCAGTTCATTGTTGCCACAAATTTCGATGACCAACGGTTTCACGTTAACCCCTCTTTATCCGGTACCACCGCATCCTGTTCCAACTTTTCTGATCGCCCATCGTCCTGCCGAAAGATGAACTGGCCGCCGTAGGGCGTCTCGGCATAATCGATCAACAAATGCTCCGTATACGGGCGGGTGATCGGATCGATCAACAATTCCATTTCATCGATTTGAAGGCGCACATCGTTCGGTTGCGGCACATCCAACACCCAGCGAAATTGCAGCCCGCAACAACCGGAGGCCGCTTGGATGCGCAGCGCCTCTTCGGGCAATCGCTCATCGTGCCAAACATGGCGCAACACGCGTTTGGCATTTTCCGTCAATCTCATCATGGATCCCCTTTCCTTATCATTTTATCCATTCCGTCCGCCGCTTGCACCAACGGAATGTTTTATCCCAGAGCATACATATTGGCGCAAGAGACGGTGCAAACTATGGCTGGTTGAAAACACCCATCGTTGGACAAAGGAGGTTCTTGCGTTGAATCAACAACCAGCAGCGGATTACGGTGCCCACGAAACGATGGAAATGCACGAGGTGTTGTGCGGCACCATCAATTGCATCAACACGTTTCAACTGTTCCAACAACACGTCGTCGACCCGGGCCTGCGGCAAATCTTGGACCGGCAACTGGATTTTTTGAACAACGAATATAACAACATGGTCAACGCACTGCACACCCATGGCCGGAGCCAAGCCGTCCCCTATCGCGCCCAAACCGGCGGAACGCCCAAATACGGCTTGCGGCAGCCGGCACCGGCAGCGCCCAATGCGTCGGCGCAACAGTTGGACGATCGGGACATCGCTTCTTGCATGCTTTCCAGCGCGAAAAACAGCGCCACGACGCGCATGCATGCCGCTCTGGAATGCGCCAATCCGACGCTGCGCAGCATGCTGTTGCAAGCGGCGCAAAACAGTGCGGAAATGGCCTACGAAACGTGGACGTTCATGAACCAAAAAGGATATTATCAAGTGCCGACCATGATGCAACAGACGACCCAAACCATGATCAACGTTTATCAACCCGGCAACGAAAACACGTTACAAGCCGGCGCAGCCAATCAAACTTGGAAACCGCTTCAATAAACGGACCAAAAACGGACCGATTGCCTCCCCTGACAACACGCTTTCGACATGAAAAACCCTCGGCGATTGCCGCGCCGAGGGTTTTTTTTTGGGTTCCACTTTTTTCGTGTTACAATTGTCTTTCTTGGGCAGGTGGAGCGATGACGCGCTTGGCGCCGTAACCCAACAATTCCGCCGTTTCCGGCTCGAGATACACGACATATTGCAGCCGTTCTTGTGTCTCTGGATGCAAATAAATCATGTGAATCTCCAACGCCTGAAACACGTTGTCGCCCACCCGCACCTTGCGCCGGTCAATGACGTAATCGTCGAACAAAAACGATTCGGGCACATCGGCTTCCAACGCCGCGCCGGCCGCCGTCACCACATCCAAATCGGTCAGCGACGGCGACATCCGATAATAGTCCGTAAGCAGCATGACCGCCGCGATGACGAGCAAGCCGGCCAACACCCAAACGAACCGTTGCAAAGCAGCCACCTCCATTCCCTATCATCTGTATGGACAAACGGGAAAGAAGATGACCGCTGTTGACCGCTTTTTCCCTCATTAACGGCTGATGCCCAACGTGCTGCGCAGCGGTTTGAGCAACGCCAACGTGATGGCCATATCGACCAAATGGTGGAGGGCCGTGCCAATCCCGACGACAACAAACCCTTCATACAGCGAAAAGCCGAAAGGCAACACGATAAGCGATTCTAACAAAGCGTGGACCGGCAACATGGCCAACAACGCCTGCCACGGTTTAACCCCTCGGCGGAACAACCAGGCGCCCAGGCCGCCAAACACGATGTGCGTTGCCGCCCGAGCGGCAATAACCGGCCCCATGGTCAACCAAAAACCGACGGTCGAACCGACACCCACCAACATGGCCGACACGGGACTGACAAAGACGGCCAACATGACCGGCACGTGGGAAGCGATGGTGGCGGAAAATGGAGGAATGTACACTTTTAAAAAACCGAAGTAAATGGGAATGATTAACGATAGAGCGATGAAAATGGCCGTCAAAACCAGTTCACGGGTTTTCATCTTATCCCCCCTTTCTGCATCGAACGGTTGACAACATCGTTACATTTGTAATGACTGTTGTCTTGTCATTGGATATCCCCATTATACAACCGGCTTTCCATTTCGCCAACCGGTTTCGACAACAATTTTCGATGTTGAAAAGAAAAAGCTGTTCCGGCTTTTTCGGAACAGCTCATCGGAATCACTTTCTTTTTACGTGTGACGGTGTACTGACGGTATGCCGTGGTGGTCGACGACTTCTTCGATCACAACACCCCGCCCCGCGCATCGACCAATTGTTTTTCTTCCCGGGAAATGGAGCCCGCAGGAACAATGCGCCACAGGGGCTTGACCCGGATGACGTTTTGGACCCGTTCCGTCCAGTCGGCCAACACGGCGTCGCTGACCGTTCCCGGTTCCCGCAATTCCACATGGACGGTCAACTGATCTTGTCCTTGTTCATGGGTGATGACCGCCTGAAAATAGGCCACTTCCGGAATTTGGGCCATGGCTTCCCGCAACTGGTGGGCGTAGACGAACATGCCTTTCACTTTATAGCTGTCGCCCACCCGTCCCAACACGCCGGCGATGCGCCGGCCCCGCTCCACCCAGCGGGACAAATCGCCGGTGCCGAGCCGAATCAACGGATACACGTCCGAGACGCGGCTGATGACCAGTTCTCCTATCTCGGAATCCGGCACCTCCTCGCCGCTTTCAGGATTGCAAATCTGCACGTAGACGTCGTCCATCAGCGTGTACCCTTCCTCACCCGGCAGCCGGTAGGCGACACAGCCCAACTCGGCCGTGCCATAGGCGTCGATGTAGGCAATGCCTCTCTCCCGGAAAAACCGATCCATTTCGTCCGTCACTTTGTCAGCCGTGAACACCGCTTTTTGCAACGCCAGCTCGTGACCGACGCGCCACCCTTTTTCTTCCGCCGCCTTGAGCAAAATGAGCAAAAAACTGGGAGTGCCGGCATACGTCGTCACTTGCAAGTCCCGCATCACTTCAATCTGCACCGCCGTATTGCCCACTCCCGCCGGCACGACTTTGGCCCCGACGGCCAAAGCCGCCGCGTCAAACATGAAACCGGCCGGCGACAGATGGTAACTGAACGTGTTTTGAACAATGTCATCCGGACCGACCCCGATCCGGCGCAACAGCGGCGCAAAGTGCCAGAAATCCTCGCCGGGCCCTTGCGGATCGTAGATGGGCCCGGGAGAGACAAAAATTCGCATGACCCGATTGGCGACAACCAGCTGACCGAAGGGCGGCCTCTCTTTTTGCAGCTGGGGCAAGTCGCTCTTTTTCAGGACGGGCAGGCGGGCAAAATCCGCTTCTGTTGTCACAGCCGCCAAGTCGATGCCGAAACGGCGGTAATAGTCGGTCCAACCGGAACACTGCCGGGCTTGTTCCACGATGGTTCGCCACATCAGGACAGCCACCTCTTTCTCCGCTTGTAATGTTTGACATCGCGGTAACTCTTCTTTCCTTGTTCGCTCATGCCGAGGTAAAACTCCCGCACGTCGGCGTTGGACTTCAATTGCTCGCTGGTGCCTTCAAACACGATGCGGCCGTTCTCCATAATGTAACCGTAATCCGCCACCGACAGGGCGATATTGGCATTTTGTTCCACCACCAAAAACGTCGTGCCTTCCTCCACGTTAATCCGCTTGATGATCGAAAAAATTTCTTTCACCAACAGCGGCGCCAGACCCAGCGACGGCTCATCGAGCAAAATCAGGCGGGGTTTGGCCATCATGGCCCGGCCAATGGCCAGCATTTGCTGCTCCCCGCCGCTCAAATAGCCGGAAATGCGGTTGCGGAGCATCTTCAGCTTCGGAAAATAATGATAGACCCGTTCCATATCCGAGCGAATGTTTCCACGGTCTTTCCGGGTGTAGGCGCCAGCCAGCAAATTTTCCTCCACCGTCAAATGGACGAACACCCGGCGGCCTTCCATCACTTGGAAAATCCCCCGGCGGACGATTTCTTCCGCATCCATCCCGGAGATGGTTTCTCCTTGAAACTGGATGGTCCCGTCCGTCACCTCCCCGTTTTCACTCTTCAACAAACCGGAAATGGCTTTCAATGTCGTCGACTTGCCTGCGCCGTTGCTCCCCAAGAGGGCGACAATTTTTCCTTCCGGCACGAAGAGCGACATCCCTTTCAACACCAGGATGACTTTGTCGTACATCACTTCCACGTTATTAAGACTCAACATTCTCGCAAAATTCCCTCCTTGTGAACGCTCAGGGCGGGGCGGGACGGCGGCCGTCCCCCCCGAGCCGCATCTTGCCAGCCGCAGCTCGCCCCGCCGCTGCGAAGGCCACATCAACCTTGTTCAGACTAGACAAGCCTTATTCATAGGTGATGTAATCGGTGATGATTTCCCATTTGCCGTCCTTCACTTGTCCCAACCGGACGTATTTCGTACCGCGGTGGGATTCTTCCGTAAACGTCACGGGCGCTCCCAGCCCACCGGTGTCGAAGTCTTTCAGTTGTTCCAAGCCCCGCTTCACGCCTTCCCCGGTGAGCTCATCGGCCCGGGCCACACCTTCCAGCATGACCTTGGCGCTGTGCCAACCTTGAACGAACTTCTGGTTGATGTCAGCCAACGTCTTGCCTTTTCCTTTCAAGTACTCCTCAATTTCGGCCAATCCCGGCACGTTCTCCACACCTTCCGACGGCAAGGCATGGATGATAACCCCGATATACCCTTCCGCCGCATCGCCGGCCAAGTCGATGACGCCTTCACCGGCCGCCCAGTTGAGGCCGATGAACTGGGTCTCGATGCCAAGCCGTTTGGCGTCTTTCAAAATGGTCGACGTGGCGCCCCACGTCTGTTGAATCAAGGCAAAATCCGGGTTTTTCGCCTTCATGTTCAACAGCTGGCTGGACGCATCCAAGGCCGTCACTTCAATGACTTGTTCATCCACCACTTCCACGCCCAGGCTTTGGGCATAGGCCTTGGCATCTTCGACCGGCGAACGGCCGAACGGCGTGTCGTTATACAGAAGGGCCATCCGCGGCGGCCGATCTTCGGTCCAGTTGTCCAAAAACCACTTGATGGCGATTTTCGCCTGATCGGAATACGTCGCCGCCGTCAAGAAGTTGTACGGATGGGCTTCCACATTCGCCAAGTTCTCCGAGTAAGAACCGGAAATGTACGGAATTTTATCTTCGGCGATCAGTTCTTTCATCGCCTCGGTATCGCCCGTACCCCAACCCAGGATGGCGATGACCTTGTCTTGTTGCGTCAACTTTTGATACGCTTCAATGGCTTGCGGCACTTGATAGGCGTAATCGATGTCAATGAGCCGCACCGGATTGCCGTTCAAGCCGCCTTGAGCGTTCACGTATTCAAAATACGCTTTGGCCCCTTCGGCATACGGCGCCCCCACGTCGCCGGTACCGCCGGTGATGTCAAAAATGCCGCCGATCAAAATTTCTTGCCCGCCGGCCTGTGATGCCCCGTCACCGCCGCCGGCATCCGTTTGCTCACCCGCCGTCGGTTGCGCCCCTTGCTGGCCACAGGCCGCCAACAGCAACAAGGCCGCCAGCAACGTCATACCCCAAACGTGCCAACGTTTGCGCCCTTGGTGTGTTTTTTTCCGCAACATGTAAAAACCCCCTTATTCTTTTCGTTTTTCACGCGGCATCGTGCACCCCGTCATTCACAAAAAAGGGATTTGCGAGAATGCTCAGTCTTAACAACCGGCGGGAACCGGTTTATTTTTTCGAGTACGAAAACGGCCAGAGACGGAAGTAGTCCCGGATGTTCCGCCAAATTTTATACAGGCCTTCCGGCTCGTAAATGAGGAACAAGATGATCATCAAGCCGAACACGAGCTCTCGAATGCCGGCATAATGGTTGGAGAGGGCCGGAATCCACGGCGAAAGGAAGTTGATGATCTCCCTTAACACCACCGGCATCAACGTAATGAACACAGCGCCAAAAATGGAACCGATGACACTGCCGAGGCCGCCAATCAAAATCATGGCCAAATACGAAATGGACACGTGAATGTCGTAATGTTCCGGACCGATGACCCGGGTATAGTGGGCCATCAACGCGCCGGTGATGCCGATGAAAAAGGAGCTGACGGCAAAGGCATAAATCTTGTACTTGAACAAATTGATGCCCATCACTTCCGCCGCCAGATCGCGATCCCGGATGGCAATGAAAGCTCGTCCCACGCGAGTTCGGAACAAGTTCATCGTGAAGACCGCCGTCGCAATCAACACGACGAGGACCAAATAGTAGTAGCTGATTTCACTGGAAAACTTGAAGCCGAACAGTTCCGGCCGCTGGACAATGAGACCAGCCGTCCCGTTGGTCAAGCTCTCCCAGTTGACGATGAGGAACGAAATGATCACTTGCGCCGCCAAGGTCGCCATGGCCAAATAAAGCCCTTTCAAACGCAAGGACGGAATGCCAAACACCGCTCCCACCGCCGCCGTGATGAGACCGGCTAAGGGAACAGATACCCAAAAGGACAATCCCACCTTCGTCGTCAACAGGGCCGTTGAATAACCGCCGACACCGAGGAATGCCCCCACGCCGATGGAGATCAAGCCCGTATACCCGGTCAAGATGTTCAATCCAATGGCGCCGATGGAAGCCATGGCACACATGGTGGCCAGACTGATGTAATAGTCGCTGACCAAAAGCGGGTAGACGAAGAAAAACGCGATGACGAGCAGCACCCTCGTACGGACCCGGGCATTTTTGTAAATGGCCATGTCTTCCCGGTAATTCACCTTGAAGTTGCCGCATTCCATGGCAAAAGGATTGCGCATGCCTTCACACCCTCTCGATCTCTTTCTTGCCGAACAGTCCGTACGGCTTGAACATGAGCACGAGCACGAGAATGATAAACGGAACCACTTCTTTTAAGTTGACGCCCACCAACGGCGCCAAATACCCCGACGCCAGACTTTCCAGCACCCCGATCAAAAACCCGGCAATGATCGCCCCCGGGATGCTGTCCAGTCCGCCCAAGAGCGCCACCGGCAACACTTTTAACCCGATAACCGAAAGCGAGGCGTTGACTCCGTTGATGTTGCCGAGCAAAAACCCGCCCACCGCGGCCACGATCGCCGCAATGGCCCACGTGACGGCAAACACCCGTTTCACGCTGATGCCCATGGACAAGGCCGCCTGCTGATCGTCGGCGGTAGCCCGCATGGCCACACCCATTTTGGAATATTTGAAAAACAGACTGAACACGATCAGCAGCAGGAAGATGACGAACAGTGACCACAAGTAAATGGGCGAAATGACCACCGGCCCCAAGGAGACCGAATCGGCACCGAACAGCGGCGGGAAGACGCGGGTCTGGGTGCCCCAAATGATGTGCACAATCCCCGCCAACAGACTGGAAAGACCGATGGTCGCCATAATCATGGAGATGACCGGCTCACCGATGAACGGCCGAAGCACCAACCGCTCGATGACAAAACCTAAAATGGCGCTGAAAATGAGCGTCAACAACAAAGCCGGAATCAAAGGGATGTGATACGTGGCAATGAGCGTCAGGCTGACGTAAGCGCCGATGAGCAAAAATTCCCCTTGGGCAAAGTTGATGGCGTCCGACGATTTGTAAATGAGAACAAATCCCAAAGCGACCAGCGAATAAATCCCTCCGACGACAAAACCGCTGACCAAAATTTGCAGGAAAAAATCCATTAGGCCACGTCCTCCTCTTTCCGCCTCACATCGACAACAGCCATCTGGGTCTCGATGACGACCTCCCGCCCGTCCTGATAACGGATGGTCCCTTTCACGTCGATGATGTCCTGATCGGAGTACAATCCCTCGATGACATCGGCATATTTTTTGGCCACGAATTGCCGCCGGATTTTACGGGTCCGCGTCAGTTCCTCGTCGTCGGCGTCCAGTTCTTTGTATAAGAGCACAAAGCGCAAGACTTGGGCCGAGGGCGGCAATTCTCGATTGACCCGCTCCACTTCCCGGCGAATCAACTCCAGCACTTGCGGTTTCTGCGTCAAGTCGGTGTACGTCGTGTAGGCAATTTGGTGGTTTTCCGCCCATTGCCCGACGTTTTCCATGTCGATGTTCAAAATGGCCGCCACGAACGGCCGGTCGGTCCCCACCGCCATGGCTTCTTTGATGTACGGGCTGAATTTCAATTTGTTTTCGATGTACTGGGGACTGTACATGTCGCCGTTTTGCAACCGAATGACGTCTTTCAGCCGATCGATGACGATGAGGTGGCCGCTCTCGTCGATGGCGCCGGCATCGCCGGTGTGCAGCCAGCCGTCCACCACCGTCTCGCGGGTCGACGCTTCATTTTTGTAATAGCCTTTGAACACGCTGGGGCTTTTCAGCAAGATTTCGCCTTTCTCAGAAATCTTCACTTCCGTGCCGGGAATGGGCACGCCCACGGTGTCGAATTTGATATCGCCGTCGGGATGGACGACGGCAATACCCGCCACCTCGGTCTGGCCGTAAATTTGCTTCAAGTTGACGCCGATGGCGTGGAAAAACCGGGTGACGTCCGGACCCAGCGCCGCTCCGCCGTTATAGGCCCGCCGTAGGCGCGACAGCCCCAAATGATCCCGCACGGCACTCAAGACGAGCCAATCCCAAAATTTGTAAGAGATCCGATCCCAAAAACCGAGGGGCTTTTTCGCAAACAACGCATCCGCCCGCTTGTATCCGGCCTTCAGGGCCATGTCGTACAGCTTCCGCTTCAGCCAGCCGGCATCTTGAATGCGCACTTGCACCCGGGAAACCATATCTTCCCAAATCCGCGGCGGCGAAAATATGGTGTGGGGGCCGATTTCCCGCAAGTTTTCCTGCACCGTATTCGTTTCTTCGGGAAAATTGACGATAAAGCCGACGTTCAACGCCGACGAAAGGCTCATCATCTGCTCGCCGATCCAAGCCAAGGGCAAAAAGGAAAGGAATTCGTCCCCGGGATACATGGGATCCATCTTCATCAAGCTTTCGCCCATGTTGATCAAATTGCGGTGCGAAAGCATAGCTGCCTTCGGAAAACCGGTGGTGCCGGAGGTGTAGCAAAAGATGGCGATGTCATCGCCCTTGCCTTTTTCTACCTCTTCCTCAAACACGAGGGCATCGGGGCGCTGTTGATACGTTTCACCCAACTTTTGCACCGCTTCAAAACTGAGTAAGCGCTCAGTCGTATAATTGCGCAACCCTTTCGGATCGTAGTAAATGATGGCTTCTACGTTGGGAATTTCGTCCTGGATCTCCAGCAACTTGTCCACTTGCTCCTGGTCTTCCACCAAGACGATGCGGACTTCGCTGTGGTTCAAGTAATAGCTGATTTCTTTCGCCAGCGAATCTTGATAAATGCCGACGGAGATGCCGCCCAACCCTTGTGCCGCCAAAGCGCCGAAGAGCCATTCCGGACGGTTGTCGCCGATGATGGCCAGTCGATCGCCCCGTTTGAAACCGAGTTCCAGCAGGCCGTATGAAAACGATTTCACATTTTGCCAATATTGTTCCCACGTGTATTGCTGCCAGATGCCGAACTCTTTTTCGCGCAATGCCACCTCTTTGCCCCTGGTACGGGCTTTATCCATGAGCAACTTGGGCAAGGTCCAATCCGTCATGCCACCTTCCTCCTGTCTTCAGACCGCTTCTTGGCCTAGGTAGGCTTCGATGACCTTCGGATCGTTTTGCACTTCTTCCGGTTTGCCGTAGCCAATCCGACGGCCAAAATCCAGCACTGCGATGCGGTGGGACAGTTCCATCACCACGCCCATGTCGTGTTCGATGAGCAAGATCGTGATTCCCCGCTCCTCATTCATATCGATGATAAACCGGGCCATGTCTTCTTTTTCTTCGTTGTTCATCCCGGCCATCGGTTCATCCAACAGCAACAACTTGGGTTCGGACACCAACGCTCTCCCCAATTCCACCCGTTTCTGCAAGCCGTAGGACAGCATGCCGACCGGCTGATTGCGGATGTGTTCGATTTCGAGGAAGTCGATGACTTCTTCCACCGCTTCCCGATGGGCCACTTCTTCCCGTTGCGCCTTTCCCCAATACAAGCCGCCGGAAAGAATGCCCGTTTTCATCAGCACGTGACGGCCGAGCATCAAATTCTCCAACACCGTCATGTGTTTAAACAGTTCGATATTTTGAAATGAACGGGCCAAGCCGAGGGCTGTCCGTTCATACGGTTTCATTTTCGTGATGTCGGTGCCGTCAAAACGAATCGACCCCGACGACGGTTTATACAGCCCGCTGATACAGTTCAACATACTGGTTTTGCCCGCGCCATTGGGGCCAATTAAGGAAAATATTTCTTTTTCCTCGACGGTAAAACTGACGTCGTGCAACACTTGCACGCCGCCGAACCGCAGCGACACTTGTTGGACTTCCAACAGCGCCATCGTCTCCCCCCTTTCCACCGGCGATACATTTATAATCATCGTAAAGAGACATAATTTTGTCAAGTATTTTATCAGATTTAATTTTTGATCTGATCATTTTTTATGATATTTTTTGATTATAATCGTTTTCATATATTCAGATTTTTAAGACACACATCAAAAAAAACGTTCAGCGCAGGATCGTCCACCAAATATGAACCGCCGTCGCCAGGATGAGCACCGCCAGTATCGCCTGCAGCCACTTGGTATGCACCTTTTTGCTCACGTGCGCCCCCAACGATGAAGCCAGCAGGCTGGCGACGATCATCGTGACCGCCGGCCAGAACAACACTTGTCCAGTGGCAATTTTGCCG
>PKQY01000047.1 GCA_017577895.1 Bacillota bacterium | reverse complement strand
AAGCCCTCCAGCGCCGATGGTACTTGGGGCGGGAGCCCCTGGGAGAGTAGGACGTTGCCAGGCAGCTGATTCGTTCCCGCAAAAAGCCCATGACACCTGCCGTGTCATGGGCTTTTTGTTTTTGTGCCGGGATTTGTTGCTACGTTTTAAAAGACAACTGTTCCAAGTCATTGTGTGACTATATGTTCCAAAAATTATGTGACCGTGGCTTACAATTGCTCGTTCCATGCGTTTACGTATGGTGCACGTAATGCTTGGGTGACGTGTGTTGCGCTTGGGTGCTTGGGATTCGCGGGAACAATCAGGCGGGACGGAGTGGACGGTGGCAGGGCGGACGGTGAAAGGGCGGTTGATTGTCCTTTATCCACGGTAAAAGATGTGGAATCGTTCCCAGATGTCTTCTAATTCCTGCAGGTGTTGTTGGATGGTGTGCCGTTTTTGGTTGCCGACGGCCGTGATCAAGGCGTTGATCAAGCTTAAGGGTGCCACGAACGAGTCGATGAACGAAGGCATTTCACTCGGTGCCGTCAAGGCGATGTCGGCGTGGGGAATGAGGGGCGAGAGGGCGTGGTCCGTGATGACGATGACGGGTGTGCCCCGATCTTTCGCAAAGGACAGGGCGTCAATGGTGTTTTGGGTGTAACGGGCGAAACCTAAACCGATGACGACGTCTTGTTGGGTCAGCCGAAACAGTTTTTCCGAAATGCCGTACGGATTTCGGATGAGTTCCGTGTTTTCCAGGATCATGTCTAGGTAAAACTCTAAAAAGTAACCCAAGGAGACCGCGCTTCGGTTGGCGATGATGAAAATGCGCTGGGCGTTGACAATCAGGTCGACCGCCCGACGGAAGGCGTCGGCATCCAAGTTTTCCGCCATCCAACGAATGCGGGCTATGTCATCTTGAAAGATGTCGTAGATGGCTTTCTCTTCGTGGTAAACGTCGTCGGAAATTTTCAACCGCTCGACGGTGCTCAGCTGTTTTTGAATCGATTCCTGCAATGCCTGTTGCAATTCCGGGTAGCCCGAATAACCGAGAAAGGTGGCGAAGCGCACGACCGTCGCTTCGCTCACCCCGGTCATTTTGGCCAATTTGCTGGCGGTGAAAAAGGGGACCGAATACGTATTGTTCAAGATATATTTGGCAATCTTCCGTTGCGATTTGCTCATTTCCGGCATTTTTTCCGTAATGCGTTGGATGACTTCCTGCATCGAAATCGGCCCCACCTCCTGGTTTGTCTATGCGCGCATCACCCGCCGGATGGCAGCTTCGTGGGCTTCCAACGTTTTGTCTAAATCCGCTTTCGTGTGCACCACCGACATGGAGTAACGGTTCAGCGGTTTGGTGTAAACCCCGAGCCGCAACAGTTCGTAGTCCAATTTTTTGCGCAAGGCCATGTCCGAGCTGGCCAAATCGCGGTAGTTTTTGATCGGCTTTTCAGAAATGACGAGGGAGAAAATGCTGCCCATACCCACCGTCTGCATGGGGATGCCATTTTTATGATAAATGTTTTCCAACTGTTCGCGCAAGTAACGGGTATTTTGGAACAGCTGTTCCATCGTGCCGGGGGTTTCCAACACTTGAATGGTCGCCAGTCCGGCGGCTAACACGGTGGGATGGCCGTTGTACGTACCGCTGTGAAAGAGCACTTTCTCCGTCGCTTTGGCGGGTGTGGAGGCCGTTGATGTGTCTACGGCAAAGACGTCCCGAGCACCGGCGGGGGATACAATTTCCATCATCTCTTTCTTGCCGCCCAAAGCGCCGACCGGGAAACCGCCGCCCAACACTTTCCCCAAGGCGGTCAAATCGGGTAAGACGCCGTAAATCGATTGGGTGCCGCCGAGGGTCATCCGGAATCCGGTCTTCACTTCGTCGAAGATGAGGAGAATCCCCAGTTCTTGGGTCAGTTTGCGCAGTCCTTGGATAAATTCCGGCTCAGCGGGGATGAAACCGCCTTGAACCGGTTCCAAAATGACGGCCGCCAATTCATCGGCATGTCGGCGCAAAATGGCTTCGCAGGCATCCAGTTGGTTGAACGGCAAGATGATGGTGTTTTCGGCGTCATGTTGGAACAGCCCCCGTGATTCCGGTACCGGCAACGGACGTTCGGGATCGCCGGCCAACCGGAGATCCGGATTGACGCTGAACAACACTTGGTTGTAACCGCCGTGATAATGCCCTTCAAACTTGGCGATTTTCGGTTTGCCGGTAAACGATTGGGCGACCCGGATGGCCAACAATGTCGCCTCCAGCCCCGAGTTCGTAAACCGGACCATCTCGATGGCGGGAAACAGCTGCACGAGTTTGCGGGCCATTTCGGTTTCGATGACGTTTGGCGCACCAAACACCGGGGTGCCGTTTTCCAACAAGTGATGGATGACTGCCGAAATCACTTTCGGATGGCCGTGTCCCAGGATGAGGGAACCGTATCCTAGCAAATAATCGATGTATTCATGACCGTCGACGTCATAAATGCGGCTGCCGTGGGCCCGTTCCATGAAAATCGGATATGGGGCGAAATATTTGATATTGGCGGACACGCCGCCGGGGATGACCGTCTTCGCTTGTTGAAACAGTTCCGCTGAACGTTGGAACGTTTCAGCGACGGGCACCCCTTCCAATGTTTGAACCCCCATTGTACGCGCCTCCTATGAAATGATTATTTCACTTAAGACATTATCGAGAAAGATTTTTTACGAGTTACAGTACATTATACTGGCGGCCGGTGCTTTTGCAAAATTAAAAAGATGCCATCTTTTGCAGATATCATGCAAAGATGGCATCTTTTTATGGTTTGTTGAAAGAAATCTTTCATTATCAAGCTTGTTTGTCACAAATTGTTCACATTGTCCGTTCGGTCCGTTCACATAGATGGTTCGGCCGTCGCTGACGTCTCTAACTGGGATTTGATGCGATCTTGCGGGCGGCGGGACTGCAGGAACAGGATCGCGACCATTAACGCGAGCCCGATGCCGCTGGCCGTCAAATTCGGCGAAATGAGCAGCAAGCCGGCCGCCAGGAGCAAGATGCGTTCCCACCAGTGGGCGACGCGGATGAAATAACCCATCAAACCGGCGCTGACGGCCATCATGCCCAACAGGGCGGTGATGACGACAACGGTCAACTCCAACGGTTGGACGTCGATGAGCAACAGTTGCGGGTGCATGACAAACACGTATGGGATGATAAAGGCGGCGATGGCCAGTTTCACTGCATTAATCCCGGTCCAGAACGGGTTGGCCCGGGCCAAGCCTGCCGCGGCAAATGCCGCCAGACAGACCGGCGGAGTGATGTCGGCCACGATGCCGAAGTAAAAGACGAACATGTGGGCCGACAACATCGGTACGCCTAGCTTCAAGAGCGCCGGTGCCGCCATGGTCGCCGTCACCACGTAGTTGGCGGTCGTCGGCAAACCCATGCCGAGGATGAGACAAGCGATCATCGTAAAGAAGAGGGTCAAGAACAGACTGCCGGCGCCCAGTTCGATGATGCCGTCGGCGATGCGGCCGCCCAGACCGGTTTGGACGACCACGCCGACCACAATGCCCGCCGAGGCGCAAGCGGCGATGACCGGCAAAGCCGTCCGGGCCCCTTGTTCAAAGGTCTCGATGAGCTCCTGCAGCGACATCCGGGTTTCTTTACGCAACAAGCTGACCAAAAAGGCGACGATGATGGCGGCCAGGGCCGCCCGCATGGGTGTGCGGCCGCTCAGCAATTGATGGAAAATGACGACGATGGGCAACAGCAAGTACCCTCTTTGGATGAGCAGTTGCCGCAAGTTGGGCAGCAAATGTTTGTCGACGCCGAGAATGCCTTGTTTTCTCGATTCAAAGTGAACGCCGAAAAAAATGCCGCTGAAGTACAACAACGCCGGGATGATGGCGGCGAGCATAATTTGGCTGTACGGCGTCTCTGTGTACGTGGCCATGATGAAAGCGGCGGCGCCCATGACGGGCGGCATGATTTGCCCGCCGGTGGAGGAAGCCGCTTCCACCGCGCCGGCCACTTCCGGTCGATAACCGGCCCTTTTCATCATCGGAATCGTGAACGCGCCAGAGCCGACGGTGTTGGCCACGGAACTGCCGGAGACCATACCTTCCAAGGCGCTGGCGATGACCGCCGTCTTGGCCTGGCCACCGGTATAACGGCCGGTCAAGGCAAAGGCCAGGTCGTTGAAAAATTGGCCGATGCCGGTTTTGTTCAACATGACGCCGAAAAACAGGAACAAAAAGATGAACGTCGAGGATACTTGAATCGGAGTGCTGAAGATGCCCTTGGTCGTCAAAAACAATTCGGTGGTCAAGTTGGCCCAGGAAAAGCCGCGATGGGCAAACAGCTTGCTGGGAATGAGGTTGCCGTACATGGCGTACAAAAGGGCGGCGATGGCGACGAGGACGATGGGCAGCCCGATACACCGCCGGGTCGCTTCCAACACGAGCAAGACGCCGAGGGAGGCGACGATGTAATCCAGTGTATTGTACCCGAAGACGATCCGGTCGGTGACCAGCTCTTCATAAAAGATGGCGTTGTAATAGCCGACAAACAAGGCGAGAAAGGCCAGCACCACATCATACCAAGGGACGCTTTTTTGTCGCCGTTGCAACCCCTTTTTGATCGGATACAGGAGAAAAATAAGCCCCAACCCGGTTCCCAGGTGGATGGGGCCTTGTATCTGGGCTTGAAACGCGCCGCGGTACGCCGTGTACAAATGAAAGGACGTGAGGGCCACGCCGAGAAAGGTGACCACCCACGCCCAACGGCCGAGATGACGGCGGTAATTGCTTTCCCGGTCGTACTTTTCCAAGATGTCGTCCACGTTGTCGATATTCGGTTGTAGGTTTTGCGTTTTCATTTCTTTTGTTTCCATGGATGCACGCACCGCCTTTGTTCTGCGCGGTCTCGCAGAACAGTCCACGATTTTATTCAAATCTATTACTCCATTTCTATATTAATCCAGTACACCCGCTTCTTTAAAGTACCGTTCCGCGCCGGGGTGAATCGGCAAGCCTTCCGAACCCAAGAGCGCGTTTTCCAGGGTCATGTGACGGGCTTGCGGATGAGTGTTTTCGCTTGATTTTTCGTACATCACTTTTGCCAGCTCGTAAGCCACATCGTCGCTGACCGTGTCCGTGTTGGCCACCAGAATGGCATAGGCCGAAACGGTGCTCACATCGCGGTCCAGCCATTCGTAGGAGCCGGCCGGAATGGTGAAGGGTTGATACCCGCTCTCTTCTTGAATCGCTTTCAATTCATCGCCGGTAATTTCCAAAAACTTGACGTCTTTGACGGCCACTTGCAACTCGTCGATTTCGGCGTTGGGCAAGCCGAGAATGCCGAAGGACGCGTCAATGGTGCCGTCTTGCAACTTGGACTTGGCGTCGCCGAACCCTTCCTGATACGCCGTGTAGTCGGCATCGGTAATGCCGTAAGCGGCCAACACTTGTTTTGCGATGACTTGGGTGCCGCTGCCGGGCGGACCAATGGCGACCTTTTTGCCTTTCAAGTCGGCGATGGAGTTGATCCCGGTTCCTTCCCGGGTAATGATTTGCAACACTTCGGGATAAATGAACCCGACAAAGGCAAAGTTTTCGATTTTGCGGCCTTCAAAGTCCCCGGTGCCGTTGTAGGCGTTCAGGGCCGGAATGTGGACCGACATGCCCAAATCGAATTCCCCGTTGCCGATTTTCGCCAAGTTTTCCACCGAAGCGCCCGATTCGGTGGCGGTGACGTTGATGTTTTCAATGTTGCGGTTCCAGACGTTGGCCATTTCTTGTCCCAACGGGTAATAGGTTCCACCTTGGCTGCCGGTACCCATCAACAGGTCCACCTTTTCGCCGGAGGTGGAGCCGTCCGTTGTCTCACCGCTTTGTGACGGCGTCCCCGTCGAGCTTCCGCCGCAGGCCGACACCACCATGGCCAGTGCCAGCAGCATGATGAGCCAACCGATCTGTTTTTTGAACATCTGTTCTCCCCCTTTGATTTTCTGTCATGGAACTTCATTATAAAAGGACTATAGTTCAAATATACCGATGACAGCACATAAATGCAATAATTTAATTCAATTGTAAATAATAAAATAATATTAAAAAAATTATCTCTTGTGGGATGAACAATCTGGAAAAGTGACTCTGATTCGGTTACAATTGGGAAAAACGACACTTAGGACACTTCCAGAACCGAGGTGAGAATCCAATGGCTACCTTGAAATGGCACGGTCACGCAACGGTGGAACTTCAATCGGAACAAGGCTTTGTCGCAGTCGTCGACCCATGGTTTGCACAAAACCCAGTTCATCCGACGAAGCAGTTGCCGGACAAAGCGGACGCCATTTTGGTCACCCACGATCATTTTGATCACGTCAGCGATGCCGTGGCGCTGGCCAACAAAACCGGGGCCAAAGTGGTGGCCCAGCCGGAAGTCATCGACCGGCTTGTCAAAGAAGGGCTGAAGCAGGAGCTGGGTCTCGGCATGAACATCGGCGGCACCGTGGAAATCGGCCCCTTGAGTGCCCACATGGTGCACGCGTTTCATTCGGCAGCCAACGGCACGCCGGCCGGTTACATCATGACGTTGGACAACAAGGTCGTGTATCATCTCGGCGATACGGGCATCTTCAAAGACTTGGAGCTGTTCGGGGAACTGTTTGCCATCGACTACGCGTTGATTCCCGTGGGCGGCCACTTTACCATGGATTATAAATTGGGGGCGTTGGCGGCCAAGATGCTCCGGGCGAAAAACGTGATCCCGATTCATTACCGGACGTTCCCGCTCTTGTTGCAAGATGTGAATTTGTTTGTGGAAGAAGTGAAACGGGTCAGCCCGCAGACCGAGGTCATCGTTCCGGAGATTGGCGGCACTGTCACCCTTTGAACAACAAAACGCTTCATTATTGCGAGCCGGGGAAGGGAGAGATCTCTTCCCCGGTTTTTTACTTTTTTATTAAAAGATTAAAAACCCGCTGTATTGTGCTAGATTTGGAAACCGTTCCGTGGTACATTTGGAGTTAGAAACATTTTCCAATTCGCCGTCTGGAGGGAGAGGGCATGCGTCACAAAGAAATTATCATCCCCGAAAACCCGGTTTCCCGTTTTTTGTTCAGCAGCACCCGTTCGGCCTGGATTTGGCTGATTATCCGTTTGTATGTCGGCTATACGTGGTTGATGGCGGGCATCCATAAAGTCGGTGCCGACGCCTGGACCGGCGCCAATGCCGGTAAGGCCGTGGAAGGCTTTGTCCGAGGAGCGCTGGAAAAAGCAACCGGTGAAAAACCGGACGTCACCGGCTGGTACGCCTACTTTTTGGAACACATCGTTTTGCCGAACAGCAAGTTGTTCGCTTGGATGGTGGCTTGGGGCGAAGTGCTGGTCGGCCTTGGCCTCATCGTGGGCCTGTTGACGGGCATTGCCGCCTTTTTCGGCGGGCTGATGAACGCCAGCTTTTTGCTGGCCGGCACCGTCAGTTCCAACCCCGTGTTGTTCATTCTCGGCACGTGGCTCGTCTTGGCGTGGAAAGTGGCCGGCTGGTACGGTTTGGACCGCTGGGCCTTGCCGTTGTTGGGCACGCCGTGGCATCCGGGGAAAATTGCGAATAAAGATTTTAAAATGTAATACGTTAAAATGTAATACGACCGCCCCAAGGCCTTAGTGGGCCTTCTTGGGGCGGTCATTGCTTGGTGGGGTTTGGTCTGCTTCCTGCAAAGAATGTTCCAGTTGCAGCAAATCGGAAGGATAAGGGACGGCGATGTCGATCCATTCTTTGGTGAGGGGGTGGGCGAAGGCCAGCCGTTCGTTGTGCAATGCCTGACGGGGAAACGGCACGCGGCGTGCCCCGTACAACGTATCGCCGACGATGGGATGGCCCAAGTGACTGAGATGGACGCGGATTTGGTGGGTGCGTCCGGTTTCCAGCTGGAGGCGCAGCTTTGTGACCTCACCGTGCAAAGAACGGTAACGGGCCAGGACATCATAATGGGTGATGGCCGGCTTGGCATGGGGGGAGCGGGATACCCGGCGGCGGGTCGGGTGGTGGCGGTCGCGCCCGATGGGCAGATCAATGGTGCCGCGATCGTTTGCCACGTTTCCTTCCACATAGGCGACATAGCGCCGTTGAATCGCCCGTTCCCGCAGCTGTTGATCCAGCAACACGTGGGCTAGATGGTGTTTGGCCACCAGGCATGCGCCGGTCGTGTCCCGGTCGAGCCGGTTGACGAGGCGCACGCGCCGCATGAGCCCTTGCGTTTGATAATAGTACGCGATGGCGTGGGCCAACGTGCCGTGCATGTCCGGGGAGGTCGGATGGACGGCCATGCCGGCCGGCTTGGCTGCCACCAGCAAATGCTCGTCTTCAAACAGGACCTCCAGGGGCAGCGGCTCCGGCGTCAAGCCGTACGGTTCCTTTTCAAAGATGCGAAAGCGGACCCGATCGCCGGCTTTAAGCACCGTGTGGATGTTCCGCCGTTTTTGTTGGACGAGGATGCCCCCTTGTTTGGCCAATTGTTGGAAAAAAGAAAGGGGAAAAGCCAGTTCCTGTTCGATGACCTCCGCCAACGTCCGGTTGTCCCACGCCGGGGGTACGTTCCATTGCAGCCAGTCGCCTTTGCATTCCATTCGGATCATAGTTTCGTCTCCTTATCATGCCATTGGCGGTGTTTCTCATCTTGACACGGGAGGACAACCTCTGTCAAGATTATACCTGACTGAATTGATAGGAGAGATGGGTTATGAGCGAAGGGCGTTTGGAAACCCGTTTGGCGCAAGCCGGACTCATCCGGAACGAACGGACGGGAAGCATCAATGCGCCGATTTATTTGTCCACGGTTTATCGCCATCCGGCGCTGGGCGAGTCGACCGGTTACGATTATACCCGTACCGGCAATCCGACTCGACATGTGCTGGAGGAAGAAATTGCGCACTTGGAAGGCGGAACGCGGGGCTTTGCCTTTTCTTCGGGCATGGCGGCCATCCAGGCGGCGTTTTCGTTGTTTTCTCCCGGCGATCATTTGCTCATTTCCATGGATTTGTACGGCGGCACGTACCGCTTTTTGGAACACGTGTTAGGGAAGTACGGCATTACGGCGACGTATGTGGACACCACTTCCTTGGAACAAGTCGAAGCAGCCCGCCGGCCCGAGACGCGGGGGCTGTTGATCGAGACGCCCACCAATCCGCAAATGTTCGTGACCGATCTGCGGGCGGTTTGCAGCTGGGCACGGGAGCACGGCATTTTGAGCATTGTGGATAACACGTTGATGACGCCGTATTACCAGCGGCCGTTGGAACACGGTGCCGACATCGTCGTCCACAGCGCCACCAAATATTTGGGCGGTCACAACGACGTGCTGGCCGGTCTGGTGGTGGTGCGGGATGAGGCGTTGGCCGAGCGGTTGGCCTTCTTCCAAAACACGGTCGGCGCGGTGTTGTCGCCTTTTGACGCCTGGCTCCTGTTGCGGGGGATGAAGACGTTGGCCCTTCGCTTGCAACGGCAAAGCGAGAACGCCCAGCGGCTGGCCGAATATTTGGCGTCCCATCCGGCGGTCAGCGCAGTCTACTATACGGGCCTGCCCCATCATCCCGGGCGGGACATCCATTTGCGGCAGGCCGACGGGCACGGCGGCTTGTTTTCTTTCCGGGTGGTGGATCCTCGTCTGGTGGCGCCGGTGTTGCGGTCGCTTCAAGTCATTTCCTTTGCCGAAAGCTTAGGCGGCGTCGAAACGTTGATGACGTTTCCGGCGGCCCAAACCCACGCCGACATGCCGGAAGAGCTGCGCAAACGCATCGGGGTCGATGAGACGCTGTTGCGCATCGCCGTCGGCATTGAACATGTGGAGGACTTGTTGGCCGATTTGGAACAGGCGCTGGCCCGTGCCCAAGCCGAGGTGAAGAGCCAATGAGCGAAGGCGTGTATCGCAACATCTTCCAAGAGATGCCGGCGGAAGCGGCGTGGGAGACGCGGGCGCTGCACGTCCAAGGGATGATCGACCCGGCGACCGGTGCGGCCAGCACTCCCATTTACCAGGCGTCCACGTTTCATCAGCCGGATGTGGAACATCCGCCCCTGTACGATTACGCCCGTTCGGGCAATCCGACCCGCGAAGCCTTGGAACGGGCCATTGCCGAGATGGAAGGCGGGGACGCCGGTTTTGCTTTCGCGTCGGGCATGGCGGCCATCTCATCGGTGTTTGCCATCTTTTCCAGCGGCGATCATTTGATCGTGCCGGAAGATGTCTACGGGGGCACGTATCGGGTACTGACGCAAGTGTTCCCCCGTTTTGGTATCCAAGTCAGTTTTGTCGATACGACCGACCTGGAGCAAGTGGCCGCGGCCATTCGCCCCGAAACCCGCGGCATTTACGTGGAGACGCCGTCCAATCCGACGTTGAAAATTACCGATTTGGCCGGTATCGTCCGCTTGGCGCGGGAACACGGTCTGGTGACGATGATTGACAACACGTTCATGACGCCGTATTTTCAGCGTCCCTTGGAGCTCGGGTTTGACATCGTCATTCACAGTGCCACCAAATTTTTGGGCGGGCACAGCGACGTGCTGGCGGGACTGGTGGCGGTCCGCGGGAAGGATTTGGCCCGCAAAATTTACCAGGTGCAGAACGGCTTCGGGGCCGTGTTGGGCGTCCACGACGCCTGGCTCGTCTTGCGGGGGATGAAGACGTTGGCGGTGCGGATGCGGCAAGCTCAGGACAACGCCATGCAACTGGCTAGGTGGCTTGCGTCGCATCCGGCGGTCCAACGGGTCTACTATCCGGGACTGGCTGATCATCCCGGCCGAGACATTCACGAACGGCAAAGCACCGGATACGGGGCGGTGCTGTCCTTTGATGTCGGATCCCGGGAACGGGCATTGCAAGTGATGCGCCGGGTGCGCATTCCGCTGGTGGCCGTCAGTCTCGGGGCGGTGGAAAGCATTTTGTCGTATCCCGCTGCCATGTCTCACGCGGCCATGCCGCGGGAGGTGCGGCTGGCTCGGGGCATCGGGGACGGCCTGCTCCGTTATTCGGTCGGTCTGGAACGCGTGGACGATCTGATTGCCGACTTGGCGCAAGCTCTTGTATGATGAGCGTAAACCGGTTGCGCCAAGGAGGGAGCGAGATGTTTCAACATCTCATTGACGTGGACGAATTGCGCCGTTGGCTGGATGACGGACGGCGGCTGGTCATCGCCGATTGCCGGTATGAACTGGGCAATCCCCGGGCCGGCTGGCGCCAGTACGCCGACGATCATCTGCCCGGCGCCGTTTATTTTGACATGGGCAAACATTTGGCCGGGCCGAAGCAAGAGCACGGCGGCCGCCACCCGTTGCCCGATCCGGCGGTGTTGGCCGAAACGCTGGGGAATGCCGGCGTGGACGAGGAAACGTGGGTGGTGGCTTATGACAACGAGGGCCCTATGGCGTCCCGCTTTTGGTGGCTGCTGCGGTACATGGGTCACGACCGGGTGAAAGTGTTGAACGGCGGATACCCGGCGTGGAAGGCCAAAGGATACCCGACCACAGCGGACGTCCCTACCCCGGAGCGGCGGGTGTTCACTCCACGGCTGCGGCGGGACTGGCTGGTGGACGTGCAAGAGGTGGCCCAGCGGCTGCACGAGCCGCACGTCCTCCTGTTGGACTCCCGGGAATGGAAGCGGTACACCGGGGAGGAAGAGCCCATCGATAAAGTGGCCGGCCATATTCCCGGTGCCCGCTCTTATTATTGGAAAGAAAATTTCCGGGAAGACGGCCATCTGCGTCCGCCGGCGGAATTGCTGGCCCGCTTCCGGCAAGTGCAAGGGGAGCGGCCGCCGCAGGAAATCATTGTTTACTGCGGTTCGGGGATCACAGCTTGCGCCAACATTTTGGCGTTGACCGAAGCGGGCGTGGAAAATGTGAAGTTGTATGCCGGCAGCTGGAGCGACTGGACGTCCTATCCCGATTTGCCCGTGGCCAAAGGCGTAGAGGAAAGGTGAGCGTGAGGGTAAGGATGGCCGTTTGGGGAAAGATAGTAGTGGGAGTGAGATCGATGACCAAAAACCGTCAACCCACAAAAGATTATCCCCAATGGCAGGAGCTTTCCCCGGAGCAGCGGGAACATCTGAAAGAAAACCGCCTCCGGGAAGAACGGCCCATCGACCACCGCAAGACCGACGGCCCCAACTCGCCGGCCACGTGATGGGGCAGGCCTTGCGTCGGAACACCGGACGGCCATCGAAAGAGGAGGTGCGCTCATGCGGCCCATCCCGGACACATCGATTGTCGGCAAGGAAGGCACCTACGGGGATTTGAGCGAAGTGTTCTCCCGTTTTCAATTCCATTTGGGGGGCAACTGGGATTACGATCACGGCTCTTTCGACCGGATTTTGGCGGAAGACGGCGAGGCGACCGTGTATTTGCGGGTGCCCTTTGATGTGATGGAAGGGGAACTGGATGCGCCCGAGGCAAAAGTCGTGTTTGGGACCCCGTATGTTATCAAGCACGTGGCGCAAGCCGACACGACGTTGAACGAAGAAGGTTTGGACAGCGGGTTGTTGAACCAATTCCAAAAGCCGGCGGACCCCGATGCCCCGTTGGATGCCAAATGGGTGGAAGAAGGCCGGCGGGTCGTGGAAGAGGTGGCCCGAACGTTGCAGTGATGTTGCAGTGCAGTGACGTATATGATAACAAGCGCCCGGAAAGCGCCCGAATTCCGGGCGTTTTTTATTTTCCATCCTGCGGCAAGAATCATGTAAAATATAGAAAATGAAATTTGGGCCAATGTGGCCCGAAGGGGGAAAAAGACATGCGTTTTGTCACATACATATCCAATGAGGATGCGGTGGTCGGCCTGTTGACTCCGGACCAAAAATACGTCATCGACTTGCGCCAGGCGCAAATCGTCAAAGAAGACCCGAATCCCGTCCTCCATCCGTTGCCCAACCAACTGCTCCAGTGCATCCAGATGGGGGAGGCGTTTGTTGAAATTTCCCGGGAAATTCTTCAATTTGTCGAAGCATATCGGCAAAATGCCGGCGACGTCCAGTTGTCCTGGCTGCAGCCGTTGGAGTCGGTGCAACTGCTGGCGCCCATTCCCCGGCCGGCGAAAAACATTTTCTGCGTCGGCAAAAACTACGCCGAACATGTGGAAGAGCTCGGCGGCCGCGGCGATGTTCCGGAGCATTTGGTTGTCTTCACCAAGGCGCCCACGGCGGTCTCCCGGCCCGGCGGCGTCGTCAGCTGTCAATCCCACGTGACGCAACAGATGGATTATGAAGGGGAGCTGGCGGTCGTCATCGGCAAAAAGGCGCGGGGCATTAGCGAGGAAGAAGCCATGGACGTCGTGTTCGGGTACACCATCATCAACGACTTGACCGCCCGCGACCTGCAAAGCCGCCATCGGCAATGGTTCCTCGGTAAAAGCCTGGACGGATTTTGCCCCATGGGTCCATACTTGGTGACGAAAGACGAGGTGCCGTTCCCCGAACGGTTGAACATCGTCACCCGGGTCAACGGAGAAGTGCGTCAGTCGGCCAATACGGAACAGATGATTTTCACCATTCCGCAAATCATCGCCACCATCTCCGCTGGCACGACCTTGGAGCCCGGTGACATCATTGCGACCGGCACACCGGCCGGGGTCGGTCATGCCAAACAACCTCCCGCCTATTTAAAACCGGGCGATGTGGTGGAAGTCGAAGTGGAAGGATTGGGCATTTTGAAAACGTTTATCGGCGAATAGCGCCCGGCTTGGAAATTCATAGAAGTGTCGCCGTTCTGTGCCGCATCCCGTATTGAAAATCATGGATCAAATCGCTAGACTTTAAGTTCGGAAAGGGGAGATGGCAATGAAACAATTCCAAACCTATGAGGAAGTGGAACGGGCCATCGACGATTTGGTCGAGACGGAAATTATCCAAGGCCGTTTTATGCGCACGCTGTTAGACGGTGCGTTCACGGAAGAACAAATCAAGGAATTCGCGTTGCAATACAGCTACTATAGCCGCAATTTTCCCCGCACTTTGGGCGCGGCCATCATGGCGGTATTGCCGGAAGATGAATGGTGGGTGCCCATTGCGGACAACTTGTGGGATGAAGGCGGCCGGGGCAACCCGGATAAGTATCACTCCAAACTGTATTGGACGTTCCTCGTATCGGCGGCGCCGGATGTGCCGACCAATGAAAAATACGTCCCCGATTGGCCGGTGTCCCCGGCGGTCAAAGACGCCATCGACACGTTGATCAATTTCCTCAAAGTGGCGACGCCGCTGGAGGCCATGGCGGCAATTGGTCTGGGTTCGGAGTTCTTTGCCGGAAAAGTCATGGGCCTGATTGCCAAAGGATTGCAGCATCCGAACTACAACAAAACCCGTAAACTGGATGTCCGTTTTTGGTCGGTCCATGCCGAAGAACACGAACCCCGGCATTACCAGTTGTGCAAAGATGTGTTGGTGAAGTATCAGGATCCGAAAGATTTGGCCTTGATGTATCGGGCCGGGGCGTACATCGCCCGTTCGGAAGCGCGGATGTACGACGGGCTGTACGAACGGATGATGTCGGTCGGCGCGTAATCAAGCAGACGCACATAAAACGACCAGGTGAGCGACCTCACCTGGTCCTTTGTTTTTTCGGCCGTGTCAATGAAATTCGATGTCGATGCGGTTTCTGCCCGACGGTGCCGCTTTTTTCATCCGCACCTCTAAAATGCCGTTCCGGTACGTCGCTTTGACGCCTTCTTCTTCCACCGGATGGGGCAGTGGAATGGTCCGCTGCATTTGTCCGTAGTACCGTTCTTCCCGGTGAAACCGCCGCGATTCGTCGTTGACCGCATGTTGACGCTGGACGACGGCTTGGATGGTCAAGTGTTG
>PKQY01000046.1 GCA_017577895.1 Bacillota bacterium | reverse complement strand
TGATTGGTGCCTTATTGATGGAAATGGATGAAAAGTGGTCCAGCGGCAAAAGATACCTGGACATGACGGAATACCATGAGTGGAAAAAACAACAGCAACAAGCAAAAAAAGTAAGTAAGGTTACCCCAATACGCTGAGTTCATCTAACCGAGGGATTTTACACACACTTATGGACTTGATCGCGATCACAGCCCGCGTTATTTGTTTCAGTTGTTCCGAGTGGCCATTGATCTGGAAAAAGAAGAGTTTATGACCGAAAAGAATCCGTATTTGCGGTCGCTGATCCGGCCCCGCATGTTGACCAAAGCGTTGCCGAGCGTGTCGGAGGAAGCGGTCAATGCGCTGAGAGAAGAGTATCCGGAACTGGAACAGTTCATGAATCACATTCGAGGCAAAATGTCTCCCTTGCAAAAACAGGAACTGGCGTCCTTTGAACATGAGATCGAAATCGCGAACGAATCCGGATTGATCAGCGTGTACGAAAGGGACGGCGGGGTACCCGTCCGCTATGCCGTTCCGGATCTTTATTTGAAAGGGTTGGAAATGACGCGCAAAGGTCAAGCTTGAGCAGGCGTTTCGCCCCCTGAAGAGGGGGCTTTTTGTTTGGGCGGCGAGTCTATCAGTGCATGGCTTCTGTTTTAGAATGGTATATTCCATAGTGTCAGGCTGGAATCGGGACGGAAAAGGATGCAAGGAGATGATGCGAACATGTGTGTATTGGTGACCGGTGGCGCCGGATACATCGGCAGCCACGCGATGAAGGTGCTGCGAGTGAGCGGATACGACGTTGTCGGGCTGGAAGACCTGTCCACCGGCGCAGCGTCAGGAGGAAGACGGCGAGGTAACTCGCCAATTCCATGAGCGTCAAGATGGCGCAGTCCGCAAGATTATGTCCCATCCGTGCCCTTTCACGAAGCTCTCATGGACACCGCCGACGAAGTACGTCAGCGGCAGGCAGTGGCCGAGCCAAGATAAAAGTTTTGGTATGGCTTCAAACGGCCAGGTGAAACCCGAGAGCAAAAACGATGGAACGGCAATTAACATCGTTGCTTGGATGGTCTGGACCTGGTTGTGGGGAAAAGAGGCTGGCCGCGTACTCGATTCCTGCCAGGGCGAAGGTGAATCAGGCCAACAGCACAACGGCCGGGAGCGTCTCCCCGCGGAAGGGCAGATGGAAGAGGCGGAATTGGAGAAGAGCATATTGCTGCCGTCAATGATGGTCAGAACCGGGACGTTTTTTCCTCGTTTTAACCGGTCGGAAAAGTCGTTGGGGATGACGATGCCCACCTTTGCTTTTAGGTGTCTGTCCGGTTGGATCCATGATATGTGGGCCGCAAACGATAAAAATTTCGATGTTCATCCGGGAGATTTCCGAGCAGACGAACATGTTGGGTCTGAATGCGGCCATTGAGTCGTCCCCGGCCGGGGAAATGGGCCGGGGCTTTAGCGTGGTGGCCGGCGAAGTGAGGAAATTGGAGACGGCGAAAACCCTGTTTCCGTGTATCGGGAACAGGGTTAATTTATGACAAACGTTCTTCACGTTTCCGCTTCATTGGCCTTCAATAGTTTCCTCACGAGTGTCTTCAACAACTGCAAGTCTTCCACGGGCAATTTTTGTATGTCGTCCACGATGGCTTCAACCAATTCCGGATTGGCCACCGGCCGATAGCCAAACGGTTTTTCCTGGATGACGAAACCTCGGTCCACCCCGGTCAAAAGCCACTCAATGGAGACGTCCAAAGCTTGACTGATGGCGTATAAATTTTCGGCCGACACGGCGACCAGTCCCCGTTCGATCTTGCTCAGGGCGCTGTTGGTGATGCCCGTCCGCTTTTCCAGCTCTCCAAGCGAGATACCTAATTGTTTCCGCCGGCTTTTGATGCGGTTTCCAATCAATCGTCGTTGTTCCGACATGAGGGCACCCCCGATTTTTGAGACAGTCAGTAGTATCATTAATGAAAGAATGTGATCGTCCTATAGTTGATATTCATCCTAAAAGACGATATAATGTTTCCGAAAGACGATTTTTTGGCAAAATACCGGCATGGGTGTCTTTAAAACCAGATTAGCAAAATCGATCTGTGTAGTCTAATGCATTCGCGGCCTGAATCAAAGTCCGGATCAAAGTTCCAAAAGCCGACGAAGGAGGATTCATCCATGGGATATTGGCGCCATGTGAGCGAGGCGGAACATGAAGTTTCTCCTGGACGGTGGAGGACGTTCAATCGCCGGTTGGTTGGCTTGGATGACGGCATTGAAAATGTGGAAGTGATCGTCGCCGAGATGAAAGTCGGCGGTTCGTCCCTGCCTCATTTTCACGATGAATGCGAGCAGGTCATGTATATTTTGGAAGGAACAATGCAGGTGGAGATTGAAGGGGAGCGGGCAGAGCTGTCCGCCGGTCATGCGGTGTGGGTTCCGAGAGGCGCCATCCATGAAGTGAACAATGCCGGTTCGGAACCGTTGCGTTTCTTGTTGATCTATGCTCCTCCAAGACGTTAGACAAGAAACACTTATATAAAAGTATATAAGGTACATAACTCAAGCAGCACGTATAGAAGTACATATGTTTATGGATGGAAAGGTGTGTTGCGGCCCGTCCCATATTTAATAGGGACAGGGCATTTTTTACGTTTTTTTCCTCCTTATTATGGCGTATAAAAACCGCTCATTCTCATACGTTTAAAAGTATCTGTAATCCTTTTTCATAATTTATTGACGCCTATATTTGCTTACCGTATAATTTGGTTTGTATTCGGACTGACTGGCGGTTCAGTCAGTCTAAATCTGTGAGGTACGACAGGAGGTTCCACGCGTGGCGGGGGTTCCAGGAAAATCTCGCAAGCATTGGCTGAAGACGGTATCGGGATTGCTGTGCGTTTTTTTGTTTTTGACCGCTTGCAATGCCCAACAGGAGGAAACGGCGACGGAAGCGCCGTTGCCGGCCGTCGTGTTGGCGACGGTGGAGGAAGGCGTGTTGGAACAAGGGGTGCGTTTGTCCGGACAAGTGAAGGGGGACACGCAAGTGGATGTCCTGCCCAAGCTGTCCGGAAAAGTGGAACAAATCGCCGTCAACGTAGGGGATGTAGTGAAAAAAGGCGATTTGTTGGTGCAGCTGGATGACTCGGACATCCGCAGCCAGGTGGCCCAGGCGGAAGCCGGTGTGGCCGCGGCCCGGGCGGCGCTGGAGATGGCGCGGGAGCAAGCCCAGACCCAGATTTTGAACACGGCCAATGCATACGCCCAGGCGAAGCGGGGCGTGGAGCAGGCCGAGGCGCAGCTGAACACGGCCAAGACGGCGTTGGAAAACGCCAAAGCCGACTATGAACGGGTGCGGCAATTATATGAAGCGGGCTTGGCATCCCAGCAACAACTGGAACAGGCCAAACTCGGTTTGAACCAGGCGGAAGCCGCGTACAAACAGGCGCAAGGCGGCTATGAAAGCGCAAAAGAAGCCTTGCGGCTGGCCCGCAAAACCCAGTTGCAGGCCGAGCGCAAGACGGCGGTGAAGAGTGCGCAAGCCCAGTTGCAACAGGCGGAAGCCGGTTTGGCGGCGGCACGCCAGCAGTTGGAAAATACGCGGATCACCGCGCCGGTGGACGGTCGGGTCGCTGCCATCAACGCGGTGGTCGGGGCCATGGCGACGGCAGGCATGCCGCTGTTGACCATTGTGGACATGGATCCGGCCGTCGTGGAAGTGCCGCTGCCGGAGAATGTGTATCCGAAAGTGCAGATCGGCCAAGAGGTGAAAGTGGAAGTACAAGGGAAGACGTACAGCGGCCGCGTGCGGTCCAAAGATATGACGCCCAATCCGGGCAGCCGGACCTATTTGCTGAAAGTGGAGGTTCCCAATCCCGATGAGCGGTTGGCTTCGGGGATGACGGCCAGTGTCTTCATTCCGGAACAGGGAGCCGAGAAGCGGCTGCTCATGCCGACCGCCGCGTACATGGAAAGTGCCGAGGCGGGACGCGGCCGGGTGATGGTGTATAAAGACGGCGTCGTGGAAGAGCGGACGGTAAAAATCGGCCGGATGACCTCCGAAAAAGTGGAAGTGTTGTCCGGATTGCAAGCCGGTGAACAAGTAGTCGTCAAAGGGCAGCACTTGCTCAAAGACGGCGACCGCGTCGAGGTGACGACACCGTGAACATGGTGGATTTTTCTGTCAGACGGCCGGTATTCATCACGATGGTCATCGTCGGCATGGTGTTGATTGGCGCCATTCTGCTCCCGGGGCTGCCGGTGGACCTCATGCCGGACATGGAATTGCCGGTGGCGGTGGTCGTCACGTCGTATCCCGGCGCGTCGCCGGAAGTCGTGGAAAGCATGGTGACCAAGCCCATCGAGGACATGGTCGGCACATTGAACCGGGTCGACACGGTGGAGTCCATTTCCCAGACCGGTTCATCCCTGGTCGTCGTCATGTTCGACTGGGGCACCGACATGGACAAAGCCCAGCTGGATTTGCAAAAACAGGTGAACCGCATCAAGGCCATGTTGCCCGATGGGGCCAATGAACCGCTGGTGCTCCAAATTGACCCCAACTCGATGCCGGTGATGATGCTCGGATTGAGCGGGGAGCGGCCGCTGGAGGAGCTCCAGGCCATTGCCGAAGACCAGATTGAACCCGCTTTGCGGAAAGTGGACGGGGTCGCTTCGGTGGCCATTGCCGGCGGTTTGACGGAAGAGATTCAGGTCGTGCTGGACCCGGACAAATTGACCGAATACGGATTGACGCCCGGATATGTGGCGCAGCAGTTGGCCGGGAACAACTTGCTGGCTTCTTCCGGTTCGGTGGAGCGGGGCAGCCAGGAGCTGGCGATTCGGTTTGATGCCCAGTTGTCGTCGCTGGAAGACGTTCAGCAGGTGCAAATTGCCTTGCCGGCCGGCGGGAGCATTCAGTTGTCCCACTTGGCGGACGTGAAGCTCAATTTCGCCGAGCAAACCCAGTACGCGTATTTGAACGGCGAACCCTTCGTGCAGCTGAACGTGATGAAAACCTCCGGCGGCAACACGGTGAACGTGTCGAAAGGCGTCAAGGAGGAACTCGAACGCCTGGCCGCCGCGTTGCCCGAGGGGGTGACGTTGCAGACCGTCTACGATACGGCCGACTACATCAATGCTTCCATCCGCAATGTCGTGGAGCACGGGCTGTTGGGCGGCATTATCGCCATCATCATTTTGTATTTGTTCTTGGGCAGCTGGCGCACGACGTTGGTGGTCGGCTTAATGCTTCCGGTGTCGGTCATTGCCACGTTTACGTTCATGGCCGCCGCCGGCGAGTCCATCAACCTGCTGTCGCTGGGCGGGCTGTTGATCGGGATGGGGTCGCTGGTCGACTTCGCCATCGTCGTCATCGAGAGCATCCACCGCCACCGGATGAGCGGCAAGCAAGGAGCGGAAGCGGCTACCATCGGCGCCAAGGAAGTGACGGCGGCCGTCACCGCCTCGGCATTGGCGCAAATCTCGGTGTTTTTCCCGATGCTCTTCGCCGGCGGATTGGCAACGGTTCTGTTTGGTCCCATGGCGTTGGCCGTTATTTTCTCCCACGTGGCGGCGTGGTTCGGCGCCATCACCTTTGTGCCCATGCTTGCGTCTCGCTTTCTCGGGAAAGCAGGCCTGCCAGGCCATGAAGAGCCGGGTGCCGATACGGCTGAAGGGACCGGCGGGCGGCGGGTACGGCGTTTCCGGCCGGCGGCCCGGTTTCAACACGCCATTGCCCGCCTGGAAATGGTGTACCGCCGGATTTTGCGGTGGAGCTTGAATCATCGCTGGACGGTGGTCATTGTCTCCTTTGTGTTGCTGATCGGGTCTTTCGCCCTCGTCCCTGTCATTGGAGCGGAGTTTATTCCCGAATCCGACGGCGGACAGGCCAGCGTTTCGGTCACGTTGCCGCCGTCCACCAAGCTGGATGAGACGTTGCAAGTGGTCCGGCAGTTGGAAGCCATTTTGCTGGATTTTCCGGAAGTGGATATGGTGGCCAGTTCCGTCGGCGGCACGCCCAATACGGAGCTGACCGGCATCACCAGTTCCAATACGGCGACGGTGTACGTGATGATGAAGCCGTTGGAGGAACGGGAGCGGAGCACGCAACAAGTGATGAACGATTTCCGCGAGCAGGCCCGGCACATTCCGGGCATTGAGCTGTCCATCAACACCGACATGATGGCCGCCGGCGGTTCGGGTCTGCAGTTGAACGTCACCGCCCAGGATCCGGAAATGCTGGAAGAACTGAATGACGAACTGGTGTCCATCCTGGAGAACGTTCCCGGCGTGGCCAGTGTGGAAAGCAGCATGGAAGCGGCCCGGCCGGAAGTGGCGGTTTATTTGGATCGGCAAAAGGCGGCGGTCTACGGCATTTCGCCGGCGGAAGTCCAGACCGCGGTGCAGGCCGCCTTTGGCGGCAAGACGGTGACGGTGGTCCGCGACGGCGAGGATGAACTGGATGTCCGCCTCATGTTGCCGCCGGAGTACAAGCTCGAGTATGCCAACCTGGAGAATCTGACGTTGCGCACGTCCACCGGCGCGTTGGTGAGCCTGGGGGACGTGGCGGAGGTGGTGACGGAAGGGGCGCCGATCTCCATTGCCCGCAGCGAGGGGCAACGGCAACTCCGCCTGACGTTCCAATTGACGGGAGAACGCCCGCTGGGCGAGGTGATGGCGGCCATCGCCCAAACCATGCAAGGGGTGTCTCTCCCGAAAGGCGTGGAGTGGAATATGGGCGGCGAAGCCGAACAGATGGCCGAATCGTTCCAGTCGCTGGCCATTGCCATCGTGTTGGCCATTCTCTTGATTTACATGATCATGGCGGCGCAGTTCGAGTCGTTCTTCCAGCCGTTCGTCATCATGTTCTGCTTGCCGCCCACGTTCGTCGGCGCCATCTTGGGCTTGTTCACCCACGGCATCCCCGTCAGCGTGACGGCCTTGATCGGGCTGTTGATGCTCATCGGGATTGTCATGAACAACGCCATTGTGCTGGTGGATTATACGAACCAACTGCGGCGGGCCGGTTACGGGCGGGACGAGGCGCTCTTGGCGGCGGGGCCGGTGCGGTTGCGGCCCATTTTGATGACGATGTTGACCACCAACTTGGTGCTGGTGCCCTTTGCCTACTTCGGCGGCGAGTCGTCGGAGACGATGCGGCCGTTGGCGGTGGTCGTCATCTACGGTCTCTTGGTATCGACGCTGATCACCCTCGTCCTCGTGCCGGCGGTGTACAGCTTGGCGGAAGGCTTTTTCACCCGGTTGCGCGGCCGTCTGCGGAAGGCGTTCCGGCGCCGGCGCGATGACGGGACGCCCGACAGCCAGGCCAGCCTGCCGGAACCGGCGGCAGCAGCCCGGCAAGTGGCGGCGGCAGAGGAGACGGGTGAGGCCGGGGCCGATGCCGACGGCACCCGTTCCGGCAAGACATCGACCGGGAAAGAAGATGAAGATGAGACGAGAACGTGATCAACGGGCGCGGCTGCTGACGCCCCCGGTCACGGGAAGCGTCCTTCAATGGAACGACACTCATCCGGTGTCACTGGTGGTCGTGGCCGCATCGGCAGACGGCATCTACAGCGGCCGTCGGAAGCCCGGAACAGGCAGGTGGCTGGCGGGAGGTGTGGAGCATGGAGGACCTGCCCGAATTCCAATGGAAGGCCAAGACCAGCAAGCGGGAGGCCATCTTGGCCAGTGCATATGAGATTTTTTACGAAAAAGGGTTTTACCAGGCGAAAATCGAAGAAATCGCCCAGCGCGCGGGCGTGGGGAAAGGCACCGTTTACCTGTATTTTTCCAGCAAGGAACATTTGTTGCGGGAAATGCTGAAAGAAGTGGTGAACTACTATCTTTCCGCCTTGCGCCAACGGATGGGTGCCGATGCGTCCCCCCGCGAACGGCTGCATGCGTTGTTCCGCACGCATGCGGCCATCATGCGCCGGCATCAAAAAGTGAAGCTGTTGATCCACCGGGACTTTGATTTTGTCGACGAAGAGCTCAAACAATGGTTATTTGAACAGCGGAATGGGTTTATTGAAGATTTGCAGGCGCTGGTGGAGGAGGGCATCCGGGCGGGGCAGTTCCGCCCGGTGGATGCCCGGTTGGCGGCGCTGATGCTGGAAGCGCTGTTCAGCGCCCTGGTATTTGAGGAAAAGACAATGACGAAACAGCGGATGCAACGGTTTTTGGACATCCTTGAGCGGGGAATTTTGGCCCAACCCACTGCGGAGCCGGCGGCGGTCCAACAGCAACCAGATAAGGAATAAACTACCACGCAATATTCTAAATCGATCCTACACAGGTACAGCTTGGTTATGATAAACTGATATATAAAAATGCAGGGGCTGCCGGGTGCAGAACCCGGTAAAACAGGGAGGATGATCATGAAAAGACGACGGACTTGGGTTTGGATCATCGCAACGGCGGCGGTCATCGCGGCAGGATGGGGCATCGGCCTGATGGCGCAGGCGGCGGCCCAACCGGGCAGCACGGAAGATCCGCTGGTGACCAAAAGCTATGTCGACGCACTGTTTGCGTCCCTGGGCGGCGAACTGCCCGCCGGAGGGGCTTTGCCCGGCAGCTTGGCGATCGAAACGCCGGTTTTGAAAAAGGGCCAGAAGCTCATCGGCGTCAACGGGACCGAAATCATCGTGCGGTCGGGACATGCCGTGGCGGTGGGCGGCAAGAGCAATCTCGGCCTGCCGGACGTGACGGCCGGTGTGGACATCAAGCCGGGGAATCGGGTGCCCGCCAACCATCACATCATTTTGCCCCGCAATGATGGCCGCGGCGTACAGGCCGTCAGTTCCCAAGTCATCGTGATGGTGCGCGGAACGTATTGGATCGAATGAGCGTCTAAATCAAACGGGATACATCGCGAGTGAAGAATTTGATATCCCTCTGTGCCGTACAGAGGGTTTTCCTTTTGGGAGGGGATGATTTGCACAGACGGACTTGGTACGGCCGCGTGGTGACGGCACTGCTCGCCGTCGGCATGGTCGCGTGTACCGTGCTGCCCTTTCACGACGGGGCCGCGGCGGCGGAAAGCGGACCACTCGGAACGGTTGTAAACGACGCTGAGCGGCAAAACCTTGGTGAACCGGTCTTTCAGGAATGGGTGCTTGGTTTTCCGGAAGCATCCGATGGCGGGCTGGCCTTCTTTACGGGACAAGTGGACGAGGAGCGGCAACGCCTGGCTGATTGGCTGGCCCGCTGGGGGCTGACGTTGCTGGATACGGATGGACGGTTCGTGCTTATCCGGGGAACGGCAGCACAAGTCCGGCGGCTGCAGACGGCATATGCCGGGATCACGATTCAGCCCAATTATACATACGAATTGCATGACGGAGATGCTTTGCCGTTCCGGATGGGAGCCATCGGGACGGATAGATTGGCCCATTTGCAGTGGGGGTTGGAGGTTGTTCAGGCCGCGAGGGCCTGGGAATTGCTGAAAGGCCGGGAGTTGCAGAAAGTGGTGGTGGCCGTCGTCGATTCGGGCATCGATCTCGGCCACCCCGATTTGGCGGGTCATGTGTTGACGGAATTGGGATATAACGCGTTTGACCGGGAAGCGCCTCCGGAAGATGACCACGGACACGGCACCCACGTGGCGGGCGTCATCGCCGCTACTGTCGGCAACGGAGAAGGGGTGCGGGGTGTGGCCGGGTTTCCGCCGGTCAAAATATTGCCCATCAAAGTCATGAATCAGGACGGAAAAGGTTCCACCTACGAGATCGCCCGCGGCATCGATTATGCGGTGGATCAAGGGGTGGACGTGATCAATTTGAGCATTGGCGGGCCGGAAGAAGACGTGTTCATCCGGGAAGCGGTGAAGCGGGCGGTCCGCAAAGGGATTCCCGTGGTTGTGGCGGCCGGAAACAACGGGATGCCGGCCAAGATCAGCACACCGGCCAACATCGCGGAAGCGCTGACCATCGGGGCAGTCCAACGAGACCGGCAATGGCTTCCGGAATCCAATTACGGCCCGGAACTGGATTTGGCGGCGCCGGGCGAGCAAATTTTGAGCACGTACCGGCGATCGGTCACCGATTATGCGTACATGACCGGCACGTCGGCCGCAGCTCCCTTTGTGACCGGTACGGTGGCGCTGATGAAGGCCATCAAGCCCGATCTGTCGGTGGACGCCGTTCGCCTGTATTTGACCCGCTATGCCGAACAGCTGGGGGAGGCGGACGATGCGGGACACAACGATTACTACGGCTATGGGTTGTTGCGGGCCGACCGGGTGTTGGAGGCGCTGTTACAACATGTGGACAGCGGCGGGGTGATCCCGGACGATTCACGGTCAGGGACGGAGGGAGCGACGAATGGGTTCGGAGCCTGGTTTCCCGACGTGCCGGACACGCACTGGGCCGGTGAGGCCATTCGATACGTGGTCGGACAACAATGGTTCGGCGGTTATCCCGATGGGACGTTCAAGCCCGGCGCACAGATGAAGCGGGCGCAAGCGGCGGCCGTCTTTACCAACTTGCTCGATTTGCCGCTGGCCGTGCCGCGTTTTTATGACATTTACAGTGACTTTTGGGCGGCGTACCAGATCGGCGCCGTTCAGGAGATGGGCATCATGACCGGCGACCGCGGCTATTTTCGCCCGAATGCGCCCTTGACCCGGGCCCAGTTTGCCAAAGTGCTGGTGAATGCCTTCGGTTTGTCGGCGCCGCCGGGCGGGTTCCGCGCAGAGCAGGTGTTCTCCGACGTGCGGCCCGGCGATTGGTATGTGCCGTATGCCAACATCGTGGCGGGTCTCGGGCTGATGCGGGGTAACGAAAAAGGCCAGTTTTTGCCCAACCGGCCCATCACACGGGCGGAGGTGGCGGTCATCCTCCACCGGTATGCCACGCAAGTGAAACGTTGAAAAACGAAACCGAACACCAACGGGTGAATGAGGAGAAACGGGGGAAGCAGCCGTGAACGCGATCAACGGTACAGGTCGGCGGGGAGACAGACGGTTTGTCATATCCTGGCACTTGTGGCGTCACGCCTTCGTCGTCTTGTTGTGTGCGGCGGTATTGGGCTTGTCGGCCGCCGGCGTGGCCGGTGCCAACCAATTCCAGCTGGGGACGGTCATCAACGCGTCCTCGCAAACCATCGCGCCCGATACGTTCCACCAGTCGCTGGAATTGAAATCGGCCGCCGGTCCGCAGCGGATAGAAGTGGTGCGGGTCAACTTGCGCAACCCGTGGATGGCGTTGAAGACGAGTCTGGGCGGCGGCCAAGTAGTGGGCACCAGCCGGCTGATCGAACAGGCGCGACAATTCAGCGGTCCGGAACGTGAAGTGGTGGCCGGCGTCAACGGCGACTTTTTCTCCACCGGGACGGTGCGGGGCATTCCCAGTGACGTGTGGATTCACGACGGCGAACTGGTGGTCAGCCCCGGCTCTGGTTACGCCTTTGGCGTGACGAAAAACGGCCGTCCGCTCATCGGACGGCTGCAATGGCGGGTGGATGTCGTCATCGACGGGACGGTTTACCCGGTGGATCTGGTGAACCGGGAGCGCAAAGCTGACAGTCTCGTGTTGTATACGTCGCGGTTTGCGCCGAGCACCCTGTCCAACGCCTACGGCATCGAAGCGGTGTTGGAAGTGGAGAAAGGGGAATTGGTGCCCGGGGAAGACATCGCGGCAACGGTGAAAGCGGTGCACCACCAGATCGGCAATGCGCCGCTGGGGGAAGACACGTGGGTGCTTTCGGCCCACGGCAAAGCCCGGGAAGTGCTGTCTCAGCTGGCTGAAGGGGATGAACTGATCATTCGCTTGAGCATCACGCCGCCTTGGGACGAGGTCGTCGAGGCGGTGGGGGGCCATCCGCTGCTGGTGGAGAACGGACAAATCCGCATCGATCCGCAAAACCCGTCCTTTGACGGCCGGAAAGAGCCGCGGACGGCCGTCGGATACACGGCCCAGGGTGAAGTGCTGCTGGTGACGGTGGACGGCCGGCAACCGGGCGTGAGCGAAGGGGTCACCATTCGGGAATTGGCCCAATTGATGCGGGATCTGGGGGCGGTGTACGCCCTGAACTTGGACGGCGGCGGTTCGACGACCATGGTCGTGCGGGATTTGGGACAAGAAGCGTTGCGCGTCGCCAACCGGCCGCCGGGCGGCGTGGAACGGGCGGTCTCCAACGGCTTGCTGGTGGTGAACACGGCGCCCCGCGGGCCGGTGGCCCGGCTCTTCGTGGAACCGGCGGAAGTGCGGGTCCTGGCGGGCAGCGCGGTGCGCTTTTCTTGGCGCGGGGTCGACGCCAACTTGCAGCCGGCGGCGCCGTCTGACATACCGGTTTGGGAAGCGCCGGCCGCTTTGGGACGGATGAAGGCGGACGGCGTCCTGCAAACGGCGGCCGGTGCGCAAGGAACGTATCAAGTGAAGGCCCAGGCCGGTGCTGCGACGGGGACGGCCACCGTCCATGTGGCCGCGCAGCCGGCGCGGCTGGAGGTGACGCCGTCCCGGTTGGAAGTCGACAAACATACGGCCCACACGTTGACGGTGCGGGCCTATGACGCCCAAGGGAATCGCCTGTTGGCCGATCCGCAGTTGTTTGAGTGGAAGGTGACCGGCAACGTCGGTTCGGTGGACGGTTCCGGGAACTTCCTGGCCGGTGCAGAAGACGCCCGGGGGGAAATCATTGTCTCTTATGGCAACCAGTCGGTGCGTGTGCCGGTGGTGGTCGGGACGCCGAAGGCACCCGCGTTTAAAGACATTGCCGGCACCGGCGCCGAAAAGCAGATTGAGGCGCTGGCCGCCGAAGGCATTTTGCGCGGCTATCCCGACGGGACGTTTCGGCCGAATCAGCCCATGACCCGGGCCCAGTTGGCCAAAGTCTTGGTCTTGAGCGCCGGCTGGCCGGAAAATCCGCAGGCGTCGGCCAAGTTCGTGGACGTCAAAGATGCGGAACAGCAGCGGTACGTCGGGGCGCTGGTGGCCCAAGGCATCACCACGGGCCGGACGCCGGACCGGTTCGACCCGAACGGGCCTCTGACGAGGGAGCAAGTGGCCACCTTCTTCATCCGGGCCCTGGGCTTGGAGCCGCTGGCAAAAGAAATGGCGGAGCGTCTCGTGCCCCACATGCCGTTCACCGATGTGCATCGCATTTCGGATGCCCATAAAGCCAATGTGGCCCTGGCGGCAGAAATTGGGTTCTTGAGCGGCGTGCCCAACGGCGACGGGACGTATTCCTTCGATCCCAAGGGGACGGCCAAGCGGCAACAAGTGGCGCGGCTGGCGTACAATTTCAAGTTTGCCGCCGAGACGTATCAGGCGAAAGCGAAGGCGCTGAGAGGGCGATAGGTGAACTGGCAGAAGAGATTCAAAGGCAGAAGAAGCGCGCGGAAAGAAACGCGTGAGAAAAATCGGGGGAGGCGGAACCGATGAAAAAAAGGATGAAACGGAGTGCGGCGGCGGTACTGGCGGCGGGTGTCTTGTTGGCGCCCGCCATGGCCGCAGCTCCGGTGGCGGCGGCCGGTGTTGCACAACAAGGCGTCATGGCGGCGGAAGCAGCCAGCCTGAACAGCACGAGAACAACGGCAGCCGCCGGGGCGGCGGAGACAGCGGAGGTCCGTTTGTTGACACTGGAAGAAGCCATAACGCGGGCGCTGGAAGTGGACAGCAACTACAAGATTTTGGAGTACACGTGGCGCATGTTGGATGCGCAGTTGGAAGAGTTGGAGGAACAGGAAGAGGAGTTGGAAAAAGCCATCGACAATTTGGACGATACAGATCCAGCTCAAAATGGAAGCGGGGGTTCGGGCTCAGGTTCCGGTCAACTGACGCCAGAAGACATTGCCGAAATGATCCAGAAAGCTTTGGAACAGTTGATGGCACCGAACAAGGATACGCTGGAATTTCAACGGGACCAGCTGGAGGTGGCCATTGACAAGCTGGAAAGCCAACGAAACGCCACCCGCCTCCAACAGCAAGAGGCCCGCGAAGGGGTCAAAATGTTGGTCACCCAGTTGTATGTGGCTCTGCTCAGCATGAAACAGCAATTGTGGCTGATGGACACTGTCGTGCAACAACAGGAAAAGGCAGTCCACAACGCCTTTTTAAAGTACCAGTTGGGTCTGATTTCCATGGAAGCGCAGGAACAGGAAGTGCGGAAGCTGAAGGACGAACAACGCAACGCCGACAGCTTGCGAATCCAGTATGAAAAACAGCTGGCCCAATTGCTGTTCTTGCTGGACTTGCCGCAAGACCAGGAATACGAATTGGCGCCGGTTTCGCCCGATCCGGAACAATCGGTGCAACCCCCAGAGAATGTGGACGAACTGGTAGCCAACAGCTACAAAGTGCGTCAGGCCCGGGAGGCGTTGCGTCAGGCCCGTCTTGAATACAGCCTGGCGGAAGACTACGAGGACGAAACCATTGGCGGCGAGACGCCTTATACCGAAAACAAGGTCAATGCTATACGCTATCAGGTGCGCATTGCCGAAGAACAGTTGAAACAGACCGAACGAAACGTTCGTGCCCAGATTGACAGTCTCTACCGCAGCGCGGCGGATGCGCAAGCTGCCTATGAGCTGGCGCAAAAAAAATGGATGGATATGTCCACGGACTATCAACGGATGGTGCTTCGCTACGAGCTGGGGCTCATTGCCCGACAAGATCTGGAGAATATGAACGTCGCTGTGCGGCAGGCACAAGTGCAGTTGGAAATGGCCAAATACCAATATTTTCTGGCGTTGGCCCAACTGTCGGCGTTGCAAGCTGGCTACGTGCCGTCGTCCATGTGAACCATTGACAATCCGCCGGGAGTTCCTGGCGGATTTTTTATGTGGCCGAAGGTATGCCCGGTGGCAGATGATTCCTGACAGATTTAAGAACCAGTTAAGATCAAGCGGGCGCAGCTGTGATATGATAGG
>PKQY01000045.1 GCA_017577895.1 Bacillota bacterium | reverse complement strand
GACGCCCGCTTGAAGGACAACGTGTGCACCGTCAACGACTCGGGGCGCAACCGGCCCACTTGTTCCAAGGAATGCCGGAACGTCTCGATGCCTTCGCCCGGCAAGCCGATGATCAAATCCATGTTGATGTTGGCCATCCCCATTTGCCGGGCTAAAGCATACGCCGCCAACGTCTCTTCGATGGTGTGGTGCCGGCCGATGGCCTCCAACGTCGCCTGAGTAAACGACTGGGGGTTGATGCTGATGCGGTCGACGCCCCACTGTTTGATGACGTCCAATTTTTCCGGCGTGATGGTGTCCGGCCGCCCGGCTTCCACGGTCCACTCCCGCCATCGGTGGCGGTGGGGCAAATGGCGCGCCATGTGGCCGAGCAAGGCGTCCAACTGTTCCGCCGAAATGCTGGTGGGGGTGCCGCCGCCGACGTAGACGGTGGTCACGCCGAAGCCCCGCGCCAACAGCCACTCCCCTATCCGGGCGATTTCCTCGTGCAGCCCTTGCAAAAACGCCTCGACGGATGCGTCCCGCCCCTGAATGGAATAGGCCGGAAAGGTACAGTAGGCGCATTTGGTCGGGCAAAACGGAATGCCGACGTAAATGCTCACTTCCTGCCCCAGTTCGTACAAATCGGGCATGACCTCCAATTGGCGGCGGGTGATCTGATCCATCAGGCGAATTTTTTCCGGCGCGATCAAAAACTGTTCTTCCAGCTCTTGGGCAATGCGCTCCCGCGGCTCCCCCTGTTCCAAATAACGGTGAAACAACTTCACCGGCCGCACGCCGGTCAACACGCCCCACGGCTGCTTTAGGCCGGTCCATTGGCTGAGGGCCTCCAGCAGCGCCACTTGGAACGGACGTTTCCAACCGGCAGATGGCGAAGGGGCCGCTGCCGGTTCTTCCTCCGGTTCTGCCGTTCGCTCCCTCGTCGAAGTTCCGGAAAGCGGCCGTGCCGCCCGGTGTTGGAGCGTCCGACCTGCGGCATCGGCTAATCTCACGGTCGCCCACGCCCCGTTGTCCTGCCGTTCGACGACCAACGTGACCATCAATTCGGGCGTTTCCGGGTCGGGCGTTTCCGAGCTGTCGGCCGCAGGCAAGATGTCCGCCGCATCCGTCATCACCGGCTCCGTCCCCGCATCCCCCTCGGAAAATCCATTCCCCCCTGCCGGGGAAGCCGCTTGGAATACAATTTCCGCATCGTCAAAAAAAAGGCGGATGATCCGTTCCGTCTCGGGACGGAACCAAGGTGCCTCCAGCTCATGGTTGTGCCAGACGACGATCCGCATCTGCCGCCCCCCTTTCTTTGCCAGCGACGATGTCGACCTGCACATCGTAAAGCCCCAGGGTTTGGCCGCCCAACTCCAGATCATATGAAAAGCGGATGACCGCCAAAACCAGCCCGGAAGGCTCCCGCGTTACTGCCTTCTCTGCCCCCGCGGCGAGTTGTACGTCCAGCCGGTGACACCGCCAAACAAGCGGCCAGGCGCCGTAAGGCGTCCGATAAGACGCCTGCCCCGTTTGACCGACACAAAACGTCTGGCGGCAAGTGATGTCGCCCTGCCGCAACAGCGTCAACGTCCCGCTGGCCACTTTCAACGTGACCACGGAAGCCGTCTCCCGGTCTTCGTACCGACAGAGCAGCTTATCGTCTTGCCGCCACCATTGCCCCGCATACACAAACGTCTGGTGCTCCACCGGCCCGTCGGGCGGCGTCACCGCCACGCGCAACCCGATCTCGACGGCCTCGGGCGAACCCCAGGGCGGCCGCTTCGCCAATCCTTCCTTCATTTCACCCAACCAAGCAGAATCTCCCGCACCAATTTGGCCGCCACAATGGGGGTTTGCTCCGTCGGATCGTACACCGGCGCCACTTCCACCACGTCGGCACCGACGACCCGCACATCGGAGCGGGCGATGGCGTGAATGGCCGCCAACAACTCATTCGACGTAATGCCGCCCGATTCGGCCGTCCCGGTGCCCGGCGCAAAGGCCGGATCCAGCACGTCAATGTCGATGGTAACATACACCGGCCGCCCGGCCAGCTCCGGCAAAACTTGCTCCAGCGGCCCCAACACTTCGTACGGGAACAAGTGCAGTTTCTCCCGGGCCAGTTGGAACTCTTCCCGGGTGCCCGAGCGGATGCCGAACTGATAAATCCGCCCTTCCCCTAACAACTCCAGCGCCTTACGGATAGGCGTGGCGTGGGAAAACTCTTCCCCTTCGTATTCGCTGCGCAAATCGGCATGGGCGTCGATGTGAAAGACGAGCAGGTCGGGATACACCTTGGCCATCTCGCGGATGATGGGCCAGCTCACCAAGTGCTCCCCGCCCAACCCAAGGGGAAACTTGCCGTCGGCCAGCAATTTGGCCACAAACTCGCCGATCATCTCCACGCTGCGGGCCGCATTGCCAAAGGGCAACGGGATGTCGCCGGCGTCATAATATTTGACTTCCGACAGTTCCCGATCCAAATACGGGCTGTATTCTTCCAGCCCGATGGACACTTCCCGAATGCGCGCCGGGCCAAAACGGGCCCCGGGCCGGAAACTGACGGTAAAATCCATCGGCATGCCGAAAATGACGGCCTTCGCTTCCCGATAGACCGGATGGCTGGCGATAAAGACATTCCCTGAATACGCCTCGTCAAACCGCATGGGGCCTCACCTTTCCGCCTTCACGTGGTCCCGGATCAAGTCTTGGACAAACCGGGGCAGCACAAACGCCGCCTTGTGCAACTCCGGCGTGTAGTAACGGGTCGGAATGTCCGGCAACGACGCCACGTCCACTTCCAGCGGATCGGCCTTTTTCGAGCCGATGGTAAACGTCCAAAAGCCGCTGGGATAAGTGGGAATGTTGGCCCAATACAGACGGGTGATCGGAAACGTCGCCGCAATGTCGGCGTACACGCGGCGAATCAAGTCGCCTTTAAACCAAGGATTGTCGGTCTGGGCGACAAAAATGCCGTCTTCCCGCAAGCACCGGTAAATGCCTTCGTAAAAACTCTTTTCAAACAACTGCATAGCCGGCCCCACCGGTTCGGTGGAATCGACCATGATGACGTCATAGGCGTCTTGGTGCTCATGAATATACCGAAAACCGTCCTCGATGCGCACCTCGACCCGCGGATCGTCCAACGCGCCGGAGATGGTCGGCAAGTAACGGCGGGCATTTTCCACCACCCGCTCGTCAATCTCCACCAACACCGCCTTTTCCACCGTCGGATGTTTCAACACTTCGCGGATGACACCGCCGTCGCCGCCGCCCACCACCAGCACATGCCGCGGATGGGGATGGGTAAACAGGGGGGGATGCGCCATCATTTCGTGGTAGACGAACTCGTCCCCTTCCGACGTCATCACCATGCCGTCCAGCAGCAACATCGGCCCCCACTGGCACGTATCCACCACCAACAAATCTTGATACGGCGTCCGCTCTTGCGCCAACGTCCGCCGCACGCGGCCGGTAATCCCGAAATGTTCGGTCTGTTTTTCGGTAAACCATAGCTCCATCGTGTCCCGGCCTGCTCGCTCGCTCACGTTACACCCACCTTTCTGCCTGTGACATTTTGCTTGCAAAACGAGATTATTATTCCGGATTGCCGGGGAAAAAGCAAGCATTTTTTCGCCGATGCCAGCCGTGGAAAAGTATACCGTTTTCCGCGGCGTCCCATACTGGGAATAGGAAAAGATTGCTAGAACGCAAGCGGGCAGGTGAACCGTGATGGCTGAACGCCATCCTTTCCCGTCCCTCCATCCCGATGAAACCAGGCGAGGGTTGCCCACCCGCCGAAACCGCTCCCGATGGATACGCGGGCTTCGGTGGACGCTCTACGGTTTGGGGGCCGCGGCCGCCGGTGTGGCGGCCTTCTTGCTTTACGCTTGGCTGGTGCCCTTGCCAAAAGTGCCGGACTATCAAACGACGACCATCTACAGCGCCGACGGACAACCGTTATACGACTTGCATGGCCAAGGCGTGCACCGGCGGGTTATCCCTTTGTCGGAGATGCCCCGGACGCTCATTGAGGCGACCTTGGCCGTGGAAGACCGGGCGTTTTACCGCCATTTCGGACTGAATCCGAAAGGCATCTTGCGGGCCGCTTGGGTCGATTTGAAAAACCGGCAATTGCGCCAAGGAGCCAGCACCATCACGCAACAGCTGGCCCGCAACCTGTATCTCAGCCACGACAAGACGTGGGGGCGGAAAATCATGGAAGCCCTCTACGCCTTGCGCTTGGAGATGCAGTTGTCCAAAGATGAAATCCTCGCCATGTATCTGAATCACATCTATTACGGCGAATCGGCCTACGGCATTCAAGCCGCCGCCGAAACGTACTTCGGGAAACATGCCCGGGACTTGACGCCGGCGGAAGCCGCCCTGTTGGCCGGCATTCCGAAAAACCCGTCCCGCTATTCCCCCCTCCGGGATATGAATGCGGCCAAACAGCGCCAGCAAGTGGTGCTGCAGGCCATGGTCGATGCCGGTTACATCACCCCGGAAGAAAAGGTCCGCATCGAGCGGATGCCGATTCAACTGAAACCCGAGGAAAAAAACAAAACCCGCGCGCCGTATTTTTTGGACTACATCTTACGGGAAGCCCAAGAAAAATACGGCATCGATCCGGGGTTATTATACAACGGCGGCTTGCGCATTTATACGACGCTGGACCCCAAAGTTCAACAAGCCGCCGAACAAGCGGTGAACCAGTGGATGCCGGACGACTCCCAACTGCAGGTCGCGTTGGCGGCCATCGAACCGGCCACCGGGGCGCTCAGGGCCATGGTCGGGGGCCGGGACTATCGGCAGAGCCAGTACAATCGGGCGCTGGCCTTGCGGCAGCCGGGGTCTTCGTTCAAACCGTTTCTCTACTTGGCGGCCTTGGAAAACGGCTGGAGCGCCGCCACGTTGCAGATGAGCGAACCGACCGTCTTCACCATCGCTTCGCAAACGTACCGGCCCCGCAATTTCGGCGATCAATACCCGAATCGCCCCATCACCATGCGGGAAGCCATTCGCACCTCGGACAACATTTATGCGGTCAAAACCCATCTGCAGCTGGGCATGGAGAAATTGGCGGAAACGGCGCGGCGGCTTGGGGTGGAAAGCCCCTTGAAACCGCTGCCTTCCCTGGCTTTAGGCAGCATGGAAGTGACGCCGCTGGAGATGGCCAAGGCGTACGCCGCCATCGCCGGCGGCGGAAAACAAGCCGGGGTGACGGCCATCATACAAATCACCGACGCCAACGGCCGCATCTTGGCGCAAGCCAAGCCGGTGCGCCACGCCGTCACCTCGCCGCAAGCCGCTTTCGTGTTGACCAGTTTGCTGCAAGCGCCGTTTGAGCCGGGCGGCACCGCCTACCGGGTCCGCCACCGCCTCAGCCGCCCGGTGGCAGGAAAAACCGGCACCACCGATTACGACGCCTGGATGGTGGGGTTTACGCCCCAGTTGTCCACTGCCGTATGGGTCGGTTACGACCAACCGCAAAAGCTGACGACCGCCGAAAGTCGTCTGGCGGCGGCCATTTGGGCCGACTTTATGGAACAAGCCCATCAAGGCCGTCCCGTCGAATCGTTTGCCGTTCCCGACGGCATCGTCTACGCATACGTCGACCCGCAAACCGGCCACCTGGCTACGCCCTACTGTCCGACGGTTACGTTGGAAGTGTTCATCGCCGGCACCGAACCGACGGAACGTTGTTCCATCCATCCGGGACGCACGCCGCCGGCGGAGCCGCCGACATCAGAGACACCGCGGACATTGTGGCAGCGGTTGCGGGATTGGTTCCGTTAACAACGCAAAAGGGACAAGAAGGCCAACCTCTTCTTGTCCCTTTTGCTGTCCTAGCATATGAGTATGTGCAATTCCCATTGTAAGCCAGTCCATGCGCCGGTGCAATCCACATGGGCCTTCCGTTCACAAAAATGTCATATTCATTCAAACAACGCCTTCAATTCGGGGCTGCTGTTGTTCCAAGCTTGCGGATGCACGTTTTCCAAAAAGGTCCGCAACGCCTGCTTTTTGTCTTCCGGCATATGGTACAAGTGAAACCGTCGTTTCAACGCTTTATCCATGGCGTTGACGTGGTCCGGCAACACTTTCCAGCCTCGGCGGCTTTCCCGGTCGATCCACATTTCGCTGGCCGTCAGGCCGACAATGGCCGGGCCGTCACCGGTCCGCTCCATGGCCACCCAGACGACCCAATACGGCTGGCCGTTGGGCACCGTGTCCTTATCCGGCGAAAAACGAATGCCACGTTCCACATCACTTTTCGCATGCAGCGCCCCCATGTCCACGTAGACGCGGTTGTCCGGGTCGATGATGACGGAAGACAAGGCATTCAAGTCGACAATCCCCATCCCGAACTGATTTCTCTGATGGGCCAATTCATTGCTCGGCAAGATGTTGAACCCCTTGCCCATCTGCATCCTTGCGCACCTCACCTGTCAAGCGTGTTTACCCTTATTCTACGTGTTCCCGACTGGCCGAAGCAACCAGCTGCATTTCCCGCTCCCCGTCGCCTTTCGGCAGACTGATGACCACTTCCTTGCCGCCGAACGGCAACCGGTGAATGGACAGCTTGCCGCCGTGCTCGGAAACAATTTGTTCGATGAGGGAAAATCCGAAGCCGTAGAGATCGTTTTTCGCCTGGACCCAGTGCTCCAACGTCCAGTCGTCGACATCCTCCAACCCTTCCCGCATCGGGTAGTCCCCGTTGTCGCGGACGATCAGGAGGACCGTATCGTCTTCTTCCATCAGCTTCATCTCCACCCAACCGTCGGACCGTTTTTCCACGGCCAACATCCCGTATTGAATGAGCTGCACCAATACTTGTTGAAATTGCCGCTCTTCCAGCCATACATGCACCGGTTTCTCCGGCAAGACCGTTTTCAGCTGACAGCCCCGCATGACCGTTTCCGAATGCATCAAATCCAACGTTTTTTGGATCACATCGTTTAAACAGACAAACCGGGGCCGCTGCAGTTGATGATCGGCAATTTCCAGCAAGCGGGATAGCAAGGCGTCAATGCGGTCGATCTCCGACAAAATGATGTCCTTCCAACGGTCCATCACTTCCCCTTGCGCTGCCGCCAACTGGACAAACCCGCGGATGGACGTCAGCGGGTTGCGAATCTCGTGGGCCAACCCGGCCGCCAGCTGGCCGATGGTGGACAGCCGTTCCCGGCGCATGCGCACGGCCTCCAAGTTATAGCACAGAATCCGCTGCTTTTGGGCCAACCGTTTTTCGGCCACGTTGATCATTTCCTGCCACGTTTTCCCGTCCCGGGGATAAAACGCCATGCCCACACAATACCGCAACGGCCGCTGGACGGGACGGACGGCGGCGACGACCCGTTCCACACGGGCACGGAGGTCTTTTTCGATGTCCGCCTCCGTCGTCTCGTCGTACGCAAAAGCCACGGCAAACTTGTCTCCGGCATAGCGGGAAAGGATGGCCTGGGGAGGCATCTCTTTTTTCAACGCTTCCGCAATGGCACACAACAGTTCATCGCCGGCTTCCCGCCCCATGTAGGCGTTAAACTCGGAAAAGGATACGACGTCCAACAGCAGCAACAGCATCGGCGAGCGCACCCGCATCGTTTGCCGCAGCTGTTGCTGAAAACCTTTTAAATTGTACAAGCCGGTCAAGTTGTCCCGGAGCGACCACTCTTCCGCCTTCCGGATGATGCGGCGCATTTGTTCCCGCATTTCTTCCAGCCGTTTTTTCAGTTTGTCGCGCTGGCGCTCCAACGCCAGGATGCGGTTTCGCCGGACCCATTCCATGAAGAGAATGACCATCAACAACAGGGCCCACAGGACGGTCGTCCCGAACCACCGCAGATCGAAGGAAGCATCAGCGTGCCGGCCTTCCAAGAGGACATAACTGACCCCCAGCCCCAAGACAAGCGCGACCGCCAGGCGGGCCGAACGCACATGCCGCAACAGAAGTACGCCCGACAACCAATAGAACATCCACACCGACGAATCAACCCCCGACATCCCATGAAAACCGAGGAGAGCCGCAAGATTCAACAGGCTGCCGGAAAACGTCCAACGCGAAGAATGGTCATCCAAGAACAACCACACGTTGGTCAACATGTACACGATGAAAAAAAAGATGGCCGCACCGGGTATCGATTGCTGCCGCCACACCAGCAGCAAAAATAAAAGCAGCCCCGTCACTAAGCCACCGGACAGCAACGTACGGTTTGGAATAAACAACCGATCATCTCCATTTTTCATTCGTTTTTTTGCCGTCTACACGGGTGATGGATGTTGGTCATGTACAAATCGCGGACAATTCGTAGTTGAAGCCGAAATGGGGAAACCGGTAAGATGACATCGAAGGCCATGATGCTTGATGGATTTTTTCTTGATGGATTTTTTAATTTTTTACATGTTTTATTTTCTACATGGCGTCGAAAAAATCCTGCAATAACAAAAAATTATTTTAAAAATGATCATTTTTCGCGAAGGAGCCACGACCATGGGCGTTGTGATCGGTCTCTTTTTGTTGACGTTTGTCATACTGTTTTTGTTGGCCATGTACAAGACGATCACTTCATACCGAGCCATCCGCCGACCGCCCATCGCGTGTCCCGCCTGCGGCCGCCACACCCACGTCTGGGGAAAGCGAAGCGTTTGTACCCGCTGTAACGCGTCTTTGGAACGGCAGCAAGACGGTACATGGCAGGTCAAAAAAAAGCCTTGACCGCCGCCCGCCGAGCCCCCTCGGCACGCATCCGTCAAGGCTATCCGCAGTTTTCCTTTTTCAGTTCTTAGCGTTTCCGTCTTTAAACCCCCTCAAACCCCGCAGCGATCCACAGCGGTTCTGGCAGGCCTGCTTTCGTATTCGGCCCGCTACTCTGCCCACGGCAGGAGCACGAGTTTCCCCCACGTCTTCCGGCCGCCCAGCAAATGCAACGCCTGGGGCAATTGGTTCATCGGAAAGGTCCGGTAAATGAGCGGATCGATGACGCCTTGTTCCACCAAGTCCAGCAACCGACGGTGAATGTCGGCCACCTGGTCCGGTTGCCGGCGCCGGAACAGGCCCCAGTGCACGCCGACTACGGAATAGTTTTTGACCAACACGTGGTTGGTCGGCGCATCGGCAATGCGGCCGCCGGCAAACCCGATGACTAAAATCCGGCCGTCGAAGGCGATGCATTTGCGGGAACGATCAAACGTGTCGCCGCCGACCGGATCGAAAATGACGTCAGCGCCTTGGCCGTCGGTTTCCCGCTTCACGATGTCCACAAAATCTTCCTGCAAGTAGTCAATGACCACATCGGCCCCCAACTCCCGGCAGATCTGGACTTTTTCCGGACCGCCGGCCGTGGCGATGACGCGGGCCCCTGCCGCTTTTCCCAGCTGGATCGCGGCAGAACCGACGCCGCCGGCACCGGCATGCACCAGCAACACTTCCCCCGCTTGCAGTTGGGCCCGGTGGTGCAAGGCGTAATACGCCGTCTGATACGTGATGTACATGGCCGCCGCCTTTTCCGACGGCATGTTTTCGGGCGCCGGATAAAGATTTTCTTCTTGCACCGCCACCAACTGGGCATAGCCGCCCCTGGGCAAGGGCGGCGTGGCGATGACCCGTTGCCCTGGCAGCCATGAACAACCTTCGCCGACCGCCACGATGGTGCCCGCAATCTCGCTGCCCGGAGTAAACGGCAACGGCGGTTTCTCCTGGTATTTGCCTTGGCACAGCAAAATGTCAAAAAAATTTAACGCCGCCGCTTCCACCCGGATCAACGCCTCCCCCGGGCCCGGTGTCGGCTCCGGCACTTCTTCGAGCACCAAGGCGTCTTCCGGATCGGCCAGCTGTTTGACATACCACGCTTTCATCGTCACGGTTCCTCCTTTTCCTCAGTTCAGCCGAACGTCGTCGCAAGGATACGGTCGGCGCGGGGCCACCGTTTGCTCAAACAAGTAAGCAAACTCCAGCACCGCCGCATCGGCCAATCTCGGCCCGACGATTTGCATCCCGATGGGCAACCCTTCCGGGGAAAAACCGGCCGGAATGGATGCGACCGGATGACCCGTCAAGTTGAAGATGGATGTGAGCATCCATTCGTTGTACGGGTTCACCGCTTTTCCGTCAATCTCCCGGGGCGGACAGTCATGTGCAAAAGGCGGTACGGCCAATGTGGGCGTAATGAGCAAATCGTACTTGGCAAACACGTTCTCCACCCGCTCGTAGACGACGGCCCGCGGCCGTTCCAAGCGCTTGTACTCGACCGCCGAAAACTGCTGCCCGTAGCGGATGGTGGCCACAAACCCCTTGGACAGCTCCGCTTCCCGCTCCAACAACTCTTCGTAAAAGGCCGCATAGTGCACCGCCCACAAGCGGGCAAACGTCTCCAGCACCAACGTTTTTCCTTCTTCCAATCCGAGCCGCACTTCCTCCACCCGACACCCAAGCCCTTGCAACGCCGACACCGCCTGTTCCATCACTTGGCGCACCGCCGGATCGATGGCGTAAAAATCGAGATTCGGGCTGTAGGCAATGCGCCATTGGGAAAACGGTTTTATTTCAGCGGACAACGGCCAGTCGATGCCCGGCAAGGGCAGGGAAAACGGATCGCACCCGTCCGGCCCTTGCATGGCCGCCAACATCAAGACGCTGTCCTCGACGGTGCGGGACATGGGACCGTGGTGCAAAAAGGGTGCAGTGATGGAAAAAGCGGTCGCACCGGTGTCATGGGGCACCCGGCCAAACGTCGGCTTGAAGCCAAAAATGCCGCAGCAGCTGGCGGGGATGCGAATCGAACCGCCGCCGTCACTCCCTTCGGCCAACGGCACCATGCCGGCGGCCACCGCTGCCGCCGAACCGCCGCTGGATCCTCCGGCAATTCGGGAAAGGTCCCATGGGTTGTTCGTCCGGCCAAACAGCCGGTTGTCGGTCACGCCGGCATGGCCGAATTCGGGCGTGTTCGTTTTGCCCACGATGATGGCTCCCGCCTGCTTCAGCCGTGTGACGAGAACGGCATCGGCCTCCGGCACGTTGTCGGCAAACAACCGGGAGCCGTACGTCGTCCGAATCCCCTTGGTCGGAGTCAAGTCTTTGATGGCTACCGGCACTCCCAAAAGCGGCGGTGTCTCACCGGCCATGAGGCGCTGTTCCGCCGCTTTCGCCGCCCGCATCGCCCCGTCCGCATCGACGGTGCAAAAGGCGTTGACGGCGGGGTTCAACGCTTCGATACGCCGCAAGAAATAGTCGGTCACTTCCACCGGAGACAGTTCTTTTTTCCGGATGTGTTCCGCCAGCCGCACGGCGGTCCATGTCGCCAGTTCTTCGCGCACGCCGACCCCTCCCATCATCCCACATTTGATTCTTGAAATTTTCTATTAGTAAAAAGTTGTTTCATATCTCTGAACTGCATTATACCAGAACAATCCTGCTTTTTCACCGAATTTTTCGGCAGTATCGAACTCCATACCGCTTCTCTTAAGGCCGCCCATACAGCCTCCGGAATCCGTCGACTTCGGCGGGCCGGTGTCCCATGGATCCTTTCAACGGCATGCAACCATTTCCACAGACAAAAACGGACGACATGCTCTCGCTGGCCTCGGCGGTCCGGCTCGTTTACAATGGTGTCATGATTGTCATCTATACCGCTCTGTACCACGAAGCCAAACCCATCATCGACCATTTCCGCCTGCAAAAAGCGGCTTTGCCGGCCCCGGTTCCGGGCCGCGTGCAATGGTTCACCGGCACGCATGACGTCCTCGGGCCCATCCACTTGGTTGTCGGCGGAACAGGGCCGTTGGCGGCGGCCATCGGCACGACGTACGCCCTGACCCGTTTGCAGACCGGCAGCGCCTTTTTTCTCAACGTGGGCATCGCCGGCGGCCGCCGGGCCGACAGGCCGGTGGGAGAGGCCATTTTGTGCCACAAAATCGTCCATCACGACACGGGCCGGGAATATTACCCCGATATTCTCATCCATCATCCGTTTCGGGAAGGGGTGCTCGAAACGTTTTCACGGCCTGTCATCGCTGCGGCGCAATACCCGATGGAAGCACGCCCGGCCAACGAGGGCGTCCCCTGTTCGGGCGAACCGCGTTCCTGTGCAAGCAATCGTGAGGCGAGGGAAGATTCCGGCGCCGCGCAAGAAGCCGGCGCATCAACGAACACCGTCACGGGGGACGTGGTGGATATGGAAGGCGCCGGTTGTTTTGAGGCGGCCAGCGCCTTTTTGCCGCCCCACCGCCTGTTCTTTGTCAAAATCGTCTCCGATCACTTGAACGTCCGCCTTCCGGAACACCGCCCGTGCAAGGGGGGCGCTGCGGCTGCCCGCATTGCGCCGGATGGCCCGGCATCGCTGGACGGCGCGACGGTCGCCCGGCTCGTCGCGGCCCACGTGCCGGCGTTGGAACGACTGCTTTTGGACGCGCAAGAAATGGAGGACCGCACCGCTAAACCGCTGTTGTCGCCGGAAGAAGAAGAACTGTTGCGGGCGTTGGCGGAACAGTTGCGGCTGTCGGTCACCATGGGCCACCAATTCCGCCAGCTGTGCCTCCAATATAAAGCCGCCGGAGGGCACGATCTGGCCGCTCGGTTGCGCCCGTGGCTCGGCCATCCGGTACAGCACAAGCACGAACGGAACGCCATCTTCGCCCGTATCCGCCAGGCGCTGCTGCCCCATTGAGTCCCATCGGAAGGAGGTGGGGGGATGTTTTCCCGCATTTACGTCGAAGACGGGGCCAGGGACTATCCGTTGGCACAGCGCGTCCTGAAACGGTTTCCGCAAGCGGCGGTCATTCCGATTCGCCGCTACATGGACGTGTTCGGCCGTCCCCGCCAACAGTTCGCCGTCCAAAAACAGGCGCAACAACTCATTCTGGCCGTCAAACGCCCGCCATTCATCTACCCGGGTGCACCGGTCTGCCACGATTTCGGCCATCGGCATTTTTATTACACATCGGTGGCCCTCAACTGCCTGTACAACTGTGAATACTGCTTTTTGCAAGGAATGTTCCCGTCGGCCCACCTGGTGCTGTTCGTCAACGTGGAAGACTATTTCGCCGAAGCGGCCCAACTGCTCCAACAACACCCGGTCTACTTGAGCGTCTCCTACGAGTCGGACTTGCTCGCCATGGAGCGCATCGTCCCCTACGTCCGGGCCTGGATCGAATTTGCCGCCCGCCATCCCAACCTCACGGTCGAAGTGCGCACCAAAAGCGCCAACTATGCGGCCTTGGCTTCCATCCGGCCACTGGACAACGTCATCCTGGCCTGGACCCTCTCGCCGGAGGCGGTCATTGGCCGCCACGAACCGTTGACGCCGAGCCTCTCGGCCCGCCTGGCCAGCGCCCGGCAGGCGGCGGAAGACGGCTGGCCCGTGCGGCTCTGTTTCGATCCGCTCTTGTTCGTGCCCGACTGGCGGGAACAGTACCGGCAGTGCATCGAAACGACATTTGCCGCCATCCCGGCGGAAAAGGTCCGCGACATCAGCATCGGTCTGTTCCGCGTCCCGAAGGACTACTTGAAAGCCATGCGGAAGCAGCGCCCCGACTCGGCTTTGCTGCACTACCCGTATGAAAATCGGCACGGCGTCCTCAGTTATCCGGCCCCGGTAGGCGAAGAAATGGTGCAGTTTGTCCGGCAAGAGTTGGAAAAGCACGTGCCGCCGGAAAAGATTTACCTGCTGGATGAACGAGATGTTTAATCGTCGGGAGGGAACGATCATGAACGCACAACTTCCGGCCCAAGACACCCCGCCCCAATACGCCGCCCTCGTCACCGGCGCTTCTTCCGGCATCGGGCGGGAACTGGCCAAGACGTTGCTGGACCTCGGTTATCCGGTATACGGACTGGCCCGGGACTTTTCCAAATGCGGGCTGACACACCCCCGGTTTTTTCCCCTTGTCTGCGACGTGACCCACATCCCGGCGTTGCGCCAGGCCTTGGCCGCCGTCCGCGAACAGGGCCACCGGGTGCACATCTTGGTCAACAACGCCGGCGTCGGCTATTTCGGGCCCCACGAGCAGCTGTCGCCGGAACAAATCGTCCAGATGGTGGCCACCAATCTGACCGCGCCGCTGGTGCTGACCCAGATGACGCTGCGGCAAATCAAAGAGACTCGCGGCGTCATCGTCAACGTCTCGTCCATCACGGCCAAAAAGATCAGCACCCACGGCTGCGCCTATGCGGCCACCAAAGCAGGACTGACTCACTTCGGGGCCAGTCTCTTTGAAGAAATTCGCAAAACCGGCGTGCGGGTCATCACCCTTCACCCGGACCTGACCGACACCGGCTTTTACGATCACCTGGATTTCCGCCCGGCGGAAGGTTTCGACACCGTGATGGAACCGGAGACCGTTTCGGATGCGCTCCGCTTTGCGCTCAGCCTCCCTCCGGGCACCGTCGTCACCGACATCACGTTGCGACCGCAGCGGAATCAAATTGTGCGGATGAGACATTGAACTGACGAGGTGACTCCATGGCTTGGTTGTACGTGCTTGCTGCAGGCATCGTCGAAGTGGTCTGGGTCATCGGGTTGCGTTATTCCACCGCTTGGTGGCATTGGCTCGGTACCGTTCTGACCATCGTGCTCAGTTTCTTTCTCATCATCAAAGCGACGGAGCAGCTCCCCGCAGGTACCGTCTATGTCGTCTTCACCGGCATCGGTACGGCGGGGATTGTCGTGATGGACGCCTTCGTTTTTCATACCGACATTTCCGCGTTGAAGCTGTTGTGCATCGGCTTCATCGTCTTGGGCGTCGTCGGTTTGAAAATGAATTCGGAACTCCATCGGCGATGACGGACGAACCAGCGTCTGGAAGGAGCGAAGAAGGAGAGCATCGGCATGTCCTGGTTTTTTCTCATGTTGGCCAGTTTGTGCGAAGTGGGCGGGGTCACGTTCATGAACCTCTACGCCCGCAAAAAAACCGTTCTGCGACTCGTCTTCATGGTCGGGATATTTGGCCTCAGTTTTCGGTTTTTGTCCCTGGCCATGCGGGACATCCCCATGAGCACCGCCTACGCCGTCTGGACCGGCTTGGGGGCAGTCGGCGCCGTGTTGGTGGGGATTCTGTTTTTCCACGAACCGGCCGACCGGCGACGCCTGTTTTTCATCGGCTGCATCTTGCTTGGCGCCGTCGGGCTGCGGCTGCTGTCATAAAAAAGCCCCAGGGAACGGCCTCCCTGGGGCTTTTGTCCACA
>PKQY01000044.1 GCA_017577895.1 Bacillota bacterium | reverse complement strand
GTCGTCTTTCAAGATTTTAAGTTGTTGCCCCGCTTGACGGTGTACGAAAACGTCGCCTTTGCCCTAGAAGTGGTCGACACGCCGAAGTCGCGGATTAAAAAACGGGTCGAACAAGTGCTGGAACAAGTGCAACTGTTACATAAAAAGGACCGCTATCCGTCTGAGCTATCGGGCGGGGAACAGCAGCGGGTTTCGCTGGCCCGGGCTCTCGCCAACAAGCCGTCGGTGATCATCGCCGACGAGCCGACGGGCAACTTGGATCCGGAGACGTCATGGGATATTATGGAACTTTTTGTCGATATTAACCGGCAGGGGACGACCATCGTGATGGCGACTCACAACAAAGAGATCGTCAACACGATTCGCAAGCGGGTCATTGCGGTGGAAAACGGCCGCATCGTCCGGGACGAGCAGCGGGGGGAATACGGGTATGATCGTTAACCGGCTGGTGCGGGCGTTGCGGGAAGGGTTCAAGAGCATTGTCCGCAACGGCTGGATGAGTGTGGCGTCAGTCAACGCCGTGGCCCTGTCGTTGATCATTCTCGGCCTGTTTTATTTGCTGGTGAGCAACATTAACCATTTCACTTATGACTTGGAAAACCAGCTGGAAATGAAAGTGTTCATGGAACCGACGGCCGATGAGGAAGAAGTGCGGGCCATGGAAGAACGGTTGCGCAATAAGCCGTCGGTGAAGGAAGTCCGGTTCATCCCGAAGGAGGAAGGGCTGGAACAGTTTGCTGCCAGTTTAGGAGAACGGGGCAAATTGCTGGAAGAGCTCAAGGAAGAAAACCCGCTGCCGGACGCTTTCGTCGTGCAGACGTACAAGCCGGAGCAAATCGCGCCGCTGGCGGAACAATTGAAATCCCTCGAGTCGGTGGGCAATGTCATTTACGGCCAGGAATACGTGGACAAGCTGCTGGCGTTTACCGATGGCGTTCGCTGGCTGGCCTTGGGCTTAGTGTTGTTGCTGGCCTTGACCGCCGTTTTTCTCATCGCCAATACGATTCGGCTGACCATTTTTTCCCGCCGGCGGGAGATTGAGATCATGAAGCTGGTCGGCGCGACGAACTGGTTCGTCCGGGGGCCCTTTTTGGTGGAGGGCATTTTGCTCGGCTTGTTCGGGGCGGCGGTGGCGGCCCTCATCCTCGTGGTCGGTTACAGCGTCATGGTGGACAAGTCCCAGGAAACGTTGGCCATGTATTCGATTCAGCTGTTGCCGGTTTTCCCGCTGACGTTACAACTGACGGGCCTTTTGCTGGTCATCGGCGCCTGTATCGGCGGCGGTGGCAGTTGGCTTTCGGTCAGCCGTTTTTTGCGCGTTTAACGTTGATGTCCTGGCACGCGACGCAGCAACGCTGTGGGAAAGGGGGACAAGCCATTGCTTGGGCAAAGACACCGTTTCGGTGTCCGGCGGTGGGCCAAGGGGCTCCTGCTGGGCGGGCTGTCGCTTTTGCTGGTCTTTTCCACGGTCATGCCGGTGGAGGCCAGCGGGCAGGTGGAGCGCATCCAAAGCGAATTGAAGAAGCTGCAACAACAAGAAAAAGCGGCCAAGAAGCGAATCGAGGATGCGAACCAAAAAATTCGGCGGCTCAGCCATGAACGGGATGCGTTGAACCGGCAAATCCGGGATTTGGATACGAAAATTGGCCGGGCGGAAGCGCGCCTGAACCGATTGAACGGTAAGATTAAGGACACGAAACAACGGCTGGACCAAGCGAGAAAAGAGTTGGCCGAAGCCGAAGAGCGGGTGGCCAAACGGGATGAACTGTTGAAGTCCCGGGTGCGCTTCATGTACGAAAACGGCCATCTAAGCTATTTGGAAGTGTTGTTTGGCGCCAACAGCTTTACCGATTTGTTGGATCGGATGCAAGCCATTCAGTTGATCATTAACCAAGATTTCCAATTGTTGGAGAAGCAAAAGGCGGATCGGGATGCCATTGCCCAGAAAAAAACGGAGATTGAGCAACATTTGGCATCGTTGCAGAAATTGAAAGAAGAAGCGGCGGCGCTCAAGGCGAAGTTGGAGCAAGAACAGCAGCGGAAGAAAGCGCTGGTGGCGCAAATTGTCAACGCCATTGAAGAGACGGAAGAAGTGGAAGAAGAAGAACGGGCCCGTTTGATCGCCTTGGCGGCCGAGCGGAGCAAATTGCAGCAGCAGCTGCGCAACGCCCAACGGACGCGGACCACGTCGTCCCGCAGCTATACCGGCAGCGGCGTCTTCACATGGCCTGTGCCTTCTTCCACGCGGGTGACGTCGGATTTCGGTTACCGGATTCACCCCATCTATAAAACGCGGCGCATGCACGCCGGCATCGACATCGGGGCCCCTCAAGGCACGCCGATCGTGGCCGCCGAGTCGGGCGTCGTCTTGGTGGCCGGCTGGTCCGGCGGTTACGGCAACACGGTGATCATCGATCACGGCGGCGGCGTGTGGACGTTGTACGGCCACATTCGCCACGGCGGCATCTTGGTGCGGGTTGGACAGGAAGTATCTCGGGGGCAAAAAATTGCCGAAGTCGGTTCGACCGGCAATTCCACAGGACCGCATTTGCACTTTGAAGTGCTGGTCAATGGCAATCCCATCAGTCCTTGGAATTACGTCCGATGAACGTGGATGGTCAAACGCGTCCCGTCTCGGCCTATGGCTGGGACGGGACATTTTATTGGCGAGGGTTTTCTGGCATGGGGATTTCCTAGGAAGTTCCCATTGTAGGAAGGCCCGCGTTTTCCTATTATGATAGAAGGAGTTGAAGACGAGCTGCCAAGGGCGTTCATCTTTGATGCCGTTGGAACATACATGTGGTAGCAGGTGCAAAGGAAGGTGAAACAGGTGGGACGGGGGAAACATTGGCTGGCGTTGCTGGCTGTGGCGGTCCTCAGCAGTCTAGTGACCCAGTGGTGGATGGCCGATGACGGGGTCGGTTGGTGGAACCGCCTCGGATGGGGCGACCGATACGGGTTGTCGGAGAGCTCTGCTGCGTTGGATCAGGACGGTTTGAACAAATTGGTGCGGGCGTATCGCCTCATTAAGGAAAATTACGTCTTGCCGGTCGATGACGAAGTGTTGTTGGAAGGGGCCATCCAGGGCATGGTGGAGTCCTTGGACGATCCCCATTCCACGTATATGGATGAAGAGGCCGCGGTCCAGTTTCAAGAATCGTTGGAGTCTTCCTTCGAAGGGATCGGCGCCCAAGTGATCATGCAAAACAACCGGGTGACCATCTTGGCTCCCATCAAAGGTTCGCCGGCGGAAAAAGCCGGATTGCGCGTCAATGACCAAATTTTGTCGGTCAACGGCGAGTCGCTGGAAGGGATGACGTTGACGGAAGCCGTCGCAAAAATTCGCGGGCCGAAAGGGAGCAAGGTGGAACTGTTGATCGCCCGTCCCGGTTTGGATGAACCGTTGAAAATCACGGTCATTCGGGACGAGATTCCCCTGGAGACGGTGTATGCGGACCGGTTGGGGGATTTCGGATACATTCAAATTACCCAATTTTCGATGAACACGGCGGAACGGTTTAAAGAAGAATTGCAAAGGTTGACCGACGCCGGCGTCAAAGGATTGGTCATCGACGTCCGGGGCAATCCCGGCGGATTGTTGGAAAGTGTGGTGGCGATTGCCGACGAGTTGTTGCCGGCCAAGTCGGTCATCGTCCAAGTGGAGGACAAACAGGGGAATCGGGAAGCCACGTACGCCACCTCTTCCCGCCGCTTGGACTTGCCGATGGTGGTGCTCGTCGATGAAGGAAGCGCCAGCGCTTCCGAAATTCTTGCGGCGGCGTTGCAGGAATCGGCCGGCGTGCCGGTGGTGGGTACGCCCACGTTTGGCAAAGGGACGGTCCAAAACACCATGTCCCTCCAGGACGGCAGCGAGTTGAAACTGACCATCGCCAAATGGCTGACGCCGAAAGGAAATTGGATTCACAAAACCGGCGTCCAACCGGATCACGTGGTCCGGCAGCCGGACTACTTTGCCGCCGTGCCGGTCAATCCATCGGTGCCCCTGAAACGGGACATGAACAATTTGGACGTGAAAAACTTGCAGATGGTGCTGGAGTCGGTCGGGTTCCCGCCGGGGCGGAATGACGGCTATTTCGACGAAAAGACGGAACAGGCCCTTAAGGCGTTTCAACGGTTGTCCGGGTTGTCGCCCACCGGCATCGTCGACGGCGAGACGGCCGTCAAGCTGAATGAGGCGCTGCTGGCCCGGACGGAAGATAAGGAAAAAGACATTCAATTGCAAGCGGCCCTGAAAATTTTGGAAAAACTGGCTGCCAAGCAGGAAACGACTGGCTGATTGTGGAATGATCACACCATGAGCGGATGGATCGAATGGTTTAATCCTGATTTTTGGGCGTATTTGTGTTTGACTGTGGTACTCATCGCTTGGCGCAACGGGCGCCTGGCGCGGGAAGAGCGGCGGATGTTCCACGTCCGGCTGCACGGGCCGGTAGTTTTGACCGTTCGGCAACTGCTGGAAGGGGTGGCCGCCGGGCTGATCCTCAGCGGGTTGTTGCTTGGGCTGGGCGTCGTGTTGACGCCGGATGCGTTTGCTTTATTGTGGGGGTTTTCGCTCCTGCTGTTTTTGTTCCAGCGGCGCTGGCAACCGTTGTCGTACACCATCGGTTTGCTGTGGCTGCTCGGTCTCGTGCTCAGTGGCCCCTTCTGGCAAGGAGCCGATCTCTGGTGGCGGGACGCGTTGGCCGGGATACATTGGCCGGCGTGGCTGGCGTTGCTCGGTTTGCTCCAGTGGGGTGAAGCGTGGCTGCTCCGGCGGTTTCGGCGGCGGCAGGCGTACCCCCTGGTGCTGGCGGGCCGGCGCGGTTTGCCCGTCGGCGGCTACCGGCTGGAAGGGTGGTGGCCCTTGCCGTTGCTGGTCTGGAGTCCCGGCGGCGAATTTGCCGGCTGGGGTCCGGAAGTGCCGTGGTGGCCGCTGTTGGCCGACGGCAGCACCGGGTGGACGATGGTGCCGTTGCCGTTGTACGCCGGTTTTTCTTGTGTAAGCCGCACGGTTTTGCCGGATGAGCAGGCCGCCTGGTGGGAAACGCGCCGCTGGCTCGGCGGCTTGTTGGCGCTGGCGTTGGCGGCCCTTGGCCAGTGGTGGCCGCCTTTGGCTGTGGTCAGCGTCGGCTTGTTTTTGCTGTGGGAATGGGGGGTGCAAGCGGCCTGGTTCTGGCGGGAGCAAAATGGAGAAAGGCGCTTTTTGCCCGACAAACGGGGCTTGACCGTGCTGGCCGTCATTCCCGGCAGTCCCGCCGCAGCCATGGGCATTGAGCCCGGTGAAGTGGTCGTCAAAGTGAACGGCCAGCCGGTGTCCTCGGAGCGTGAACTGTATCATGCGGTGCAGAAGAATCCGGCCTTTTGCAAGCTGGAGGTGCTGGACCACCGCGGCGAAGTGCGCTTTGTCCAAAGGGCGGTATACGAAGGGGAACATCACCAGTTGGGCATCATCGCCGTGCCGACGAAAGCCATCGAGGAAGAACAGGCATACCGCGTTTCTACGGGATTGGAAAAAGAAGGGTGAGACGGCGGCAGGACAGCGTTGGCCTCTTGGAGCGAGGCCGTCTTTTTTTTTGCATCCACAACCGTGTGATATAATGTTCCTTGAGGTGAAACGTTCGATGGACCGGTTTCAGCTGGTATCCGAATTTGAACCGAAAGGCGATCAGCCGCAAGCCATCGCCAAATTAGTGGAGGGCCTCCGGCAAGGGAAGAAATACCAAACGCTGTTGGGGGCGACGGGAACGGGCAAGACGTTGACCATGGCCCATGTCATCGCCCAGATCAATAAACCGACGCTGGTCATCGCCCACAACAAGACGTTGGCGGCCCAGTTGTGCAGCGAGTTCAAACAGTTTTTCCCGCACAATGCGGTGGAATATTTTGTAAGCTACTACGATTATTACCAACCGGAAGCCTACATTCCTCAAACCGACACATACATCGAGAAGGATGCCAGCATCAACGACGAAATCGACAAGCTGCGGCACTCGGCCACCAGCGCTCTGTTTGAGCGGCGGGACGTCATCATCGTGGCGAGTGTTTCTTGTATTTACGGCTTGGGTGATCCGGAAGAGTACCGGAAGCAAGTGCTGTCGCTCAGGGTCGGCATGGAACGGAATCGCAACGACGTCTTGCGGGCGCTGGTTGATATCCAGTACGAGCGCAACGACATCAATTTCGTCCGCGGCACGTTTCGCGTCCGCGGCGACGTGCTGGAAATTTTTCCGGCTTCCCGCAGCGAGCAGGCGGTGCGGGTGGAATTTTTCGGTGACGAGATCGACCGGATTACCGAAATTGACGTCTTGACGGGCGAAATTATCGGTGAACGGGAACACGTGGCCATTTTCCCGGCCTCCCACTTCGTCACCAGCGAGCCGGTCATGCGCCGGGCGTTGGAGCGCATTGAAAAAGAACTGGAAGAGCGGCTGGCGGAACTGCGGGCCGCCGGCAAGCTGTTGGAGGCGCAACGGTTGGAGCAGCGGACCCGCTACGACATGGAAATGATGCGGGAAGTGGGGTATTGCGCGGGGATCGAAAACTACTCCCTCCATTTGACTGGCCGGGAGCCCGGTTCTAAGCCGTACACGTTGCTGGACTATTTCCCGAAAGACTTTCTCATCATCATCGACGAGTCTCACGTGACGATTCCCCAGTTGCGGGGCATGTATAACGGCGATCGGGCCCGCAAGGAGGTGCTCATCGAGCACGGGTTCCGCCTGCCGTCGGCGGCGGACAACCGGCCGTTGAAGTTCGAGGAATTTGAACAGCACATCAACCAGATCATTTTTGTTTCGGCCACGCCGGGGGATTACGAACTGGAGAAGGCGCCGGATGTGGTGGAGCAGATCATCCGCCCGACGGGGCTGGTGGATCCGGAAGTGGAAGTGCGGCCCATCGAAGGGCAAATCGACGACTTGATCGGCGAGATCAACCAGCGGGTGGCCCGAGACGAGCGGGTGCTGGTGACGACGTTAACCAAGCGGATGGCGGAGGATTTGACCGATTACTTGAAAGACGTGGGGATTCGCGTCCGCTACATGCACTCGGAGATCAAGACGCTGGAACGGATGCAAATTTTGCGCGACTTGCGGCTCGGTGAATTCGACGTATTGGTCGGCATCAACTTGTTGCGGGAAGGGCTCGATTTGCCGGAAGTGTCCTTGGTGGCCATTTTGGACGCCGACAAGGAAGGCTTTTTGCGGGCAGAGCGGTCCCTCATCCAGATCATCGGCAGGGCGGCCCGCAACGCCAACGGCAAGGTGATCATGTACGCCGACACGATCACCGAGTCCATGCGCAAGGCTATTGACGAGACGAATCGCCGCCGGGCTATCCAGATGGCGTACAACGAAAAACACGGCATTACGCCGCAGACGGTGAAAAAAGCGGTGCGCGACGTCATTGAGGCGGTCAAAGTCGCCGAGCAAAAAGCCGATTATTTGGAGGAAAAGAAATTCCGGGAATTGGCGAAAAAGGACCGGCAGCAGTTGATCGCCCGGCTGGAGAAGGAGATGAAAGAAGCGGCCCGCCAGTTGATGTTCGAACGGGCCGCCGAGTTGCGGGATTTGATCATCGAGCTGAAAGGGGAAGTGCGGCCCATCAAGATGGGTCCGGCAGGACGTAACCGGCGGGCAGCCAAAGGGTAAAGGGCCGCCGTCACCATGCAGTAACAGGATAACGAAGCCAATGTAACGGGATGCAAATTTAAGGAGAAGGAAAGGGCGTTTGGATGAAACAAGACCGGATTATCGTCAAAGGGGCACGGGTACACAACTTAAAAAACGTCGATGTGGAAATTCCGCGGGAGAAGCTGGTGGTGTTTACCGGGTTGAGCGGCTCGGGGAAATCGTCGCTGGCCTTTGATACGATCTATGCCGAAGGGCAGCGGCGGTACGTGGAGTCGCTGTCGGCCTATGCCCGGCAATTTCTCGGCCAGATGGACAAACCCGACGTGGACACCATCGAAGGGTTGTCGCCGGCCATTTCCATCGATCAAAAGACGACGAGCCGCAACCCCCGTTCCACCGTGGGCACAGTGACCGAGATTTACGATTACTTGCGGCTGTTGTTTGCCCGCATCGGCCGTCCTCATTGTCCCGTGCACGGCATCGAAATTGCTTCCCAGACCGTGCAGCAAATGGTGGACCGGCTCATGGCTTATCCGGAACGGACGCGGATGCAAATTTTGGCTCCCCTGGTACAAGGGCGTAAAGGCGAGCATGTGAAGCTGTTGGAGGAAGTGCGCCGGCAAGGTTTCGTGCGGGTGCGGGTCGACGGGGAGATCCGGGATTTGAGCGAGCCGATCCAATTGGAAAAGAACAAAAAACACACCATCGAGGTCGTCGTCGATCGGATTGTGCTCAAGCCCGACGTGGCGGCCCGGCTGGCCGATTCGTTGGAAACAGCTTTGCAGGCAGGAGACGGGCGGGTGTTGGTGGACGTCATCGGCCACGAAGAAATTTTGTTCAGCCAAAAGTTGGCCTGTCCGGAGTGCGGCTTCAGTTTGCCGGAATTGTCCCCGCGGATGTTTTCTTTCAACAGCCCGTACGGTGCCTGCCCGGTGTGCGACGGCATCGGCAGCCAGATGGAAGTGGATGTGGATCTGGTCATTCCCGACCCTTCCTTGACGCTGGCGGAAGGGGCCATCGCGCCGTGGACGGGCAGCACCTCCAACTATTACCCGCAACTGTTGGCGGCGGCGTGTGCCCATTTTGGCATCGACATGCACGTGCCGGTGCAACATTTGCCTGAAGAGCAATTGCACCTGCTGTTGTACGGGCGGCCGGAAGAGATGATTCAGTTCCAATATGAAAACGACTTCGGCATGAGGCGACAGGCGCGGATCCCGTTTGAAGGCGTCATCCCCAATTTGACGCGCCGTTACCGGGAGACGACGTCGGACGTCATCCGCGAGCAGATCGAAGGGTACATGTCGGTGCGGCCGTGTCCAGCTTGTCAAGGCAAGCGTTTGAAACCGGAAGTGCTGGCGGTGCAGGTGGGCGGGCGCAACATCGCTTGGGTCACCGATTTGACCGTTCATGAAGCTCTGGCCTTTTTTAATCAGTTGGAACTGACGGAAAAGGAACGGCAAATCGCCCATCTGATCTTGCGGGAGATTCGTTCCCGCTTGCAATTCCTCGAGAATGTGGGCCTCGATTACTTGACGTTGAGTCGTTCGGCCGGCACGCTGTCGGGCGGCGAGGCGCAGCGCATTCGCTTGGCGACCCAGGTCGGCTCCCGCCTGACCGGCGTGTTGTACGTCCTGGACGAACCGAGCATTGGACTGCACCAGCGGGACAACGACCGGTTGTTGAACACGCTGAAGGAAATGCGGGATTTGGGCAACACGTTGATCGTGGTGGAGCACGATGAGGATACCATTCGGGCTGCCGACTACATCGTGGACATCGGCCCGGGGGCCGGCGCCAATGGCGGCCGGGTGGTGGCCTGCGGCACGCCGGAAGAAGTGATGGCCTCTCCCGATTCCATCACCGGCCAATATTTGAGCGGCCGCCGGTTCATTCCGGTTCCGTTGAGCCGCCGCAAGCCGGGGGACAAGTGGCTGACGGTGAAGGGAGCCCGCGAAAACAACTTGCAGTCCATCGACGTCGCCTTGCCCTTGGGCTTGTTCATCTGCGTTACCGGGGTGTCGGGTTCGGGCAAAAGTACACTGGTGAACGAAATCATCCACAAAGCGCTGGCGCGGACATTGCACCGAGCCAAAGTCAAACCGGGCGCCCATGATACAATTGAAGGCGTGGAACATTTGGACAAAGTCATCGACATCGACCAGTCGCCCATCGGCCGTACCCCTCGCTCCAATCCGGCCACGTACACCGGCGTTTTTGACGACATTCGGGAAGTGTTTGCCCAAACCCCGGAAGCCCGTCTGCGGGGTTACAAAAAAGGGCGGTTCAGTTTTAACATCAAAGGCGGCCGCTGCGAGGCGTGCCGGGGGGACGGCATCATCAAAATCGAGATGCACTTTTTGCCCGATGTGTATATCCCGTGTGAAGTGTGCCAAGGAAAGCGATACAACCGGGAGACGCTGGAGGTGCGCTACAAAGGCAAATCCATCGCCGACGTGTTGGCCATGACCGTGGACGAAGCGGTGGACTTTTTCCGCCATCATCCCCGCATCCAGCGCAAGCTCCAGACGTTGCAGGATGTGGGCCTAGGGTACATGAAACTGGGTCAGCCGGCCACGACGCTGTCGGGCGGCGAGGCGCAACGGGTGAAACTGGCATCGGAGCTGCATCGGCGGAGCAATGGCCGGACATTGTACATCTTGGACGAACCGACCACCGGCCTGCACGTAGCCGATGTGGAGCGGCTGCTCCAAGTGTTGCAACGGCTGGTGGACAACGGCGACACGGTGTTGGTCATCGAACACAATTTAGACGTCATTAAAGTGGCCGATTACATCATCGACCTCGGGCCGGAAGGCGGCAGCCGCGGCGGCCGAGTGGTGGCCTGTGGCACGCCGGAAGAAGTGGCGGAGCATCCCGATTCGTATACGGGGCGGTATTTGAAGCCCATCTTAGAACGGGATCGCAAGCGGACAGAGGAACGCCTCGCCCAGATGGCCGAAATTGTCACCCCATAACAGCGACCATGCGTAGACGACATATACCGACGAGGATGCAAGGGGGACAGGAACCATGGGTGAAGAGCAACGCATGATTCTCGAAATGGTGCGCCAGCGGACCATTACCCCCGAAGAAGCGGTGCAGCTGTTGAAAGCCTTGGCTCCCTTTGCGGTCAGCCCATCGGTCAGCGAAAGCCCGGCGGCCGGTCGGAAATGGATGCGGCGGGGAGAACACGACCGGCGGGATGCGTCGCCGGCGGCGGAGCCAAGAGAACGGAACGATGTCGGTGATGGGGAAACCGACGGCAAATGGGGGTTCCGATGGGGGAGTCTCAGTGCCCGCCTCAGCGAAGTGTTGGAGGCCGCCGTCGAGAAAGTGCGGGGCATCGATTTTGAACTAGGGGATTTTCCGTGGGGTCCGGTCCGGACGGTGGAAGAAGTGTTTGCCGGTGAGATGGACGGCAAACGGCTGTCGGTCATCTTGCCCCACGGTTCGGTCGTATTGACCGGCTGGGACGATCCGGGCTATCGCATCGAGATCCGGGGCTTTGTCAAGGAAGACGCGGAAGCTGAAGCGCTGCGCCATTTGCGAAAAAACATCCATTTCCGCAAAGGCGAACAAATGGTGTTGGAGCTGGAAAAACAACGCCGCTTTCGTGTCGAAGTACGCGTCTTCCTCCCCAGGGCATGGCTGGAGGAACTGACGGTGGCGGCCTACAACGGCTCTGTTCAGCTGCGGAATTTGGACGTGGATCGGCTCGTCATTCACAGCCATAACGGGTCCATCGTCCTGCAACATGTCGTGGGGCAGCAGCTGGAGGCGGCCACCGGCAACGGCAAGTTGGAAATCACCGACGGCTGTTTCCCTCACGCCAGTCTGATGAGCGTCAACGGTTCCCTAGACGTGTCGGCGGTCTTGGAAGAAGCGACTTGCCGCACCGTCAACGGTCAGCTGCACGTCCAATTGCAATCCCCGGCCGGGGGACGATTGGTTTTGAAATCGACCAACGGCTCCATCCGCGTCGAGCTGCCGGAGAACGTTTCGGTGCAGGGAGAGTTTGCCGGCGCCTTTGGCAAAGTGTACAATGCAATACAAGGAGTCGATGTGCTCGGCGAAGTGAAAGAATGGTTGAATTATGCCGTTCAATTTCGCACCGCCGGGGTCGAGGAATGCCAAGTGCGGTTGACAGGAAATTGCACGAACGGCAGCGTGTATTTGTTGCCCATGTCGGGCGGCGGTAAGGGAGAAGGGAACGATGGATGAAAGTTACAAATTGACACAGGAAGAAAAAGCGACCTTGCAATACCGCGTGACGTCCAAATTGCGGGAAGCCATCTTGCGGGGCGAGTTTGCCAAAGGCGAACGGCTCATCCAGGAAGAATGGGCGGAGAAGCTGGGGGTCAGCCGGATGCCCATCCGCGAGGCGTTGCGCCAGTTGGAGATGGAGGGGCTGGTGCGCATTGAGCCCCACCGGGGCGCCATCGTGTTGCCCGTTACGGTCGAAGATGTGGAAGAAATTTATTTTCTGCGGGCGTTGCTGGAAGGCATTGCCGTGGAAAAGGCACTGCCTTACTTGGAGGAAGACGACCTGGAAGAGCTGGAACAACTCGTGGAGGAAATGGAACGGTTGCCGGCCGTAGAGTCGGCTGCGGAACAGTACGTCCAATTGAACACCCGTTTTCACCGCATTTTGTGGGGCGCCTGTCCGTGGCGGCGCATTCAAGGCATGATCGATATGTTGTGGAAGGGCATTCCTCCCGCCACGCCCAGCTTCTTGCGCAATCAAATCGTCGAGGCGCGGGAAGAGCACCGGCTCATGTTGGACCATGCCAAGGCCGGCCGTGCCAAGGAACTGCGGGAAGTGATGGAACGCCACATTTTGCGGACCCGGGATCGGCTCATCGACTTTTTGTCCAAAGAAAAAAAGCATCAGCAACAAGATCCCAACAAATCGGGTCACAAGCCAGGAGCTCGCACCTGAAGTGTGGAACACCGCACCTTGTCGTGCGGTTTTTATTTTTTGTTTTTATTTTTATTGACATTTTGAAGGAAAACTGTAATGTAAAAGTTGTATCCAATATCCTATAACCGGTGTGTTTTGAAAGCGGCAACACAAGATCGGAGTGAATGTATGGTGCCGCGGGTATTGGAGGGAATCCGAGACAAGTCCTGTCAGAAAAGGTTGTGATTTAAAAATATAAAATTCAATTGAAGATAGGAGTGTTGGAAATGAGCTTGCTGGAAGGTGTGCGCGTTTTAGATTTGACCCGCCTGTTGCCGGGGCCTTTTTGTACCATGTTGTTGGCGGATTACGGTGCGGAAGTCATTAAAGTGGAACAGCCGGGCATTGGGGATTACGGCCGCGCCGTCGAACCGCTCATTCAAGGGTACAGCGCCCGCCATTTGACCATCAACCGGAACAAAAAAAGCATGACCCTGGATTTGAAGCATGAAAAAGGGAAAGCGGTTTTCCGGAAACTGGCCCGCGAGGCGGACGTCATCGTGGAAAGCTTCCGTCCGGGTGTCATGAAAAAATTAGGCTTGTCATATGACGAAATTCGGGAAATCAACCCGGGGATCGTGTATTGTTCCATTACCGGCTACGGTCAGGATGGGCCGTATCGGAATTTGCCGGGACATGACATCAATTACATCGGCTTTAGCGGAATATTGGGACTCATTGGCCTGAAAGACGGGGAGCCGGTTGTTCCGGGCGTGCAGATCGCCGATATCGGCGGCGGTTCCCTGATGGCGTTGGCCGGCATTTTAATGGCGCTCTTTTATAAACAGCGGACCGGAAAAGGGCAATATGTCGACGTTTCCATGTTAGACGGCGCCCTTTCATGGATTGCCGGTTACGCTTCGGGATATTTTATCGACGGACAGGTCCCAAAACGGGGAACCCTTCGCTTGTCCGGCAAGTACGCTTGGTATGACGTGTATCCGACGAAAGACGGGAAAGCGTTGGCCGTGGGCGCCTCGGAGAAAAAATTTTGGCGTCGCTTTTGCGAATTGCTGGGCAAGGAAGAATGGATCGATCTACACATGGCGGGGCCGGAAGTACAGGAACAGATGCGGCAGGAATTGCGTCAAATTTTCCGCACAAAAGATCAGGCGGAATGGCTGAAACTGTTGATGAAAGAGGAAACGTGCGTCGGGCCGGTGTACGAATTGGACGAAGTGTTTTCCGATCCCCAAGTGTTGGCCCGGAATATGGTCATTGAAACGAACCATCCGGTCTTGGGCGTGTTGAAACAAGTCGGGTTTCCGCTGAAATTTTCGGAAGCCGAGGGGGCGGTTCGCCGACCTGCTCCTGAACTGGGGGAACATACGCGCGAGATCTTGACGTCCCTCGGTTTGACAGCGGACGAAATCGAGGAGCTGGCAGCGGAAAACGTCATCTGAGACAACATGGGACCATATGTGGACATCCCTAGGACGGAAGGGTGTGAAGGTTTGAAGATCAACGGAAAACAGCCGCAATGGATGTCGGCAGCGGAAGCCGTCGGGCTCATTCAGCCAAACCATACGGTGGCGTTGGGCGGCATGTTAGCCGAACCGCCGACGCTGGTTGCGGAACTGATCCGGCAACGGGAGCGTTTCCGGCACTTGCCCGTTTATGTCATGCCGGCAGGCAGTCCGTGCGAGTACGGAAATCCCGAATGGAAAGATTTCTTTTCCCTGAAATGTTTTATGTTGTCTTTTCGGTTGCGGGAGGCCTACCGACAAGGCATGGCCGATTATGTGCCTTGCAACCTTTCCGACTTGCCGAAAGTGATGGCGCAATTGCAACCGGATGTGGCCCTTATCCAGACGACGCCGCCCAATGAGCAAGGTCAAGTCAGTTTGGGCATGGCCGCCGATTATACGGTATCCCTTGTCCGTCATGCCAAATTGGTCATTGCCGAGGTGAACCCGGAATTGCCGTGGGTGTTCGGGGCTGGGACGTTGGATGCCGGCGAAATTGACGTGTTTGTCCATTCCGAACGCCCTCCATACGAACTTCCGGCGGCGGAGCCTTCGGCGATTGATGAGCAAGTGGCCGCTTATGTGGCGGAACTGATTCCGGATCGGGCGACGATCCAAGTGGGCATTGGCTCCTTGGGCGGCAGCATTTTGCGGGCGTTGAAAGGAAAAAAAGGTTTGGGCATGCACACCGGCTCCTTGGCCGACGAAGTGGTGGAGCTGGTGGAAGCCGGAGCGCTGACCGGCGAATACAAGGAAGTGGACGAAGGCCAAATCGTCGCCGCCTGTCTCATCGGCAGCCGACGGCTCAACCGCTTCGCTGACAAGAACGAGCAGGTGCAATTGCGGACGTCGGATTACACCCATCATTCGGCGACGTTGGCCCGGTTCCGACGGTTTTGCGCCGTCAATTTCGCCTTGGAGATCGACTTGTCCGGCAATGTGAACGCGGAGAGCCTCGGCGACTTGTATGTGTCGGGTGTGGGCGGCCAAGTCGACTTCATGCGGGGCGCCATGATGTCAGAAGAAGGCGTCTCCGTCATCGCCATGCACGCCACCGCCCAGGGCGGCCGCCGTTCCCGCATCGTGCCGAAAGTGGCCCGGACCACTTCGCTGAAATCCGACGTCCATTACGTCGTCACCGAGTTCGGCGTTGCATCGCTATACGGGAAGTCGTTGAAGGAACGGGCCGAGGCGTTGATTCAAGTGGCGCACCCTGATTTTCGGGACGCGTTGCGGAAAGCGATGATGGAAAACTGAACGTTGATCCATTCAGGACATGGTTTGCACGTCCAATTGGAACGCTTCGGCCACCGCCGGATTGACTACCCGGCCGCCGGTGACGTTGAGCCCTTTGCGCAAAGCGGGATTCACTTCCATGGCTTTTTCCAGTCCCAAATTGGCGATCTGCAGCGCATAGGGCAAGGTGGCGTT
>PKQY01000043.1 GCA_017577895.1 Bacillota bacterium | reverse complement strand
TCGCTTATTTCGATTCGTTGCAGCAGATGATGCAGCAGTTTTTTGAGCAGCTGCAAAACAAGATCGGTCCCGTCACGGCCGGTCCGGAGCTGTTCGTCAAAATTTTCGTCAACAATGCGCTGGCCGCCCTGACGTTTATTGCCACAGGGTTGTTTTTCGGCATTTACCCGTTTTTCGGGCTGGTCATCAACGGCATGGCGCTGGGCTATTTGTGGCAAGCCGTCGAGCTGGCCGGTCAGGCTCCGTGGAAAATGTTCGTCTACGGCATTTTGCCCCACGGCATCTTTGAAATTCCGGCCATCGTTTTGGCCGGCGCTTTCGGCATGCGCATCGGCGTGCAGGTGTGGCAGTCGCTGTGGGGGCTGTTGCGTCCTTCGTCTCTGCGAGAGCCGCCTGCCTGGCCGTGGCGCCGCCTGCTTCGTCAACTGCCGTTGACTCTCAACTTGGTGCTGGGGTTGCTGCTGGTGGCGGCCATCATCGAAAGCAGTTTGACGCTTTGGTTGGTGCAGCAGTTTGTCGACGGTTGGACCGGTGCGGTCGGCGTGTTTTAAATGCTCCCCTGGCCAGGGAAGATCAGCGGGTCCCTGCGATGGCGCAAGCCACCGACGCACATACTACAGGAGACAGCAGGTCGGCATCAGTTGGATGTGGAGGTGTCCACCATGAGCTATCGCATCGTCAGGGATCCGTTGGGAGAAGTGCGGGTGCCGCAGGAGGCGTATTACGGCGCGCAGACGCAACGGGCACGGGAAAACTTTCCCATCAGCGGCTTGCGCCTGCCGCGAGCGTTCATCCGCGCCCAAGGCATCATCAAGGCGTCCGCTGCCTACGCCAATGGGCAAGTGGGCATGTTGGAACCACGAAAAGCGCAAGCGATCATCCAGGCGGCGGAGGAAGTCATCGACGGCCGTTGGGACGATCATTTTGTCGTTGACGTCTTTCAGGCCGGCGCCGGCACGTCGCAAAACATGAACGCCAATGAAGTCATCGCCCGCCGGGCGTCGGAGTTGCTCGACGGCCGCGTCGACGAACCGTTGCCCATCCACCCGAATGACCACGTGAATATGGCCCAATCCACCAACGATACGATTCACGTAGCCATCAACATCGCGGCGGCGGAACAACTTGTCCACCGCCTGTTGCCGGCGCTGCGGCGGCTGCACGAAGCGCTGGCGGAAAAAGCGGCGGCGTTTGATGCGATCGTCAAAGCGGGCCGCACCCACTTGCAAGATGCGGTGCCCATCCGTCTCGGGCAAGAGTTCGGCGGCTATGCCGCCACCTTGAAAGGGAACCTGCGCCGATTGGAAGAGGCGATGGAGGATTTGTATCCCATCGGTCTGGGCGGCAACGCCGTCGGCACCGGGATCAACGCCCATCCCGACTATCCGCGGCTGGCGGTGCAGCAAGTGGCGGAACGTACCGGATTGCCCTTTCGCCTGCCGGAAGACCGGTTTGCCTTCATGCAAAACACCCATGGCGCCATCCGGACCAGCGGAGCGTTGAAACAGTTGGCCGTCGATTTGATCAAGATCACCAGCGACATCCGGTTGCTGTCGTCCGGTCCCCGTACCGGATTGGCGGAAATCCGCCTGCCCGCCGTCCAGCCCGGTTCGTCCATCATGCCGGGCAAAGTGAATCCCGTCATGGCGGAAATGTTGCACATGGTGTGCTGTCAAGTCATTGGCGCCGATGCCGCCATCACCGCTGCAGGGATGGGGAGCCAGTTGGAGATCAACGTCTTGATGCCTATCATCGCCTACAACTTATTGCACGCCATCGACATTCTCGCCAACGGGATGCGGGTCTTTGCCGAGCGGTGCGTCCAAGGCATCGAAGCCGACGAAAAACAGTGCCGGTATTGGTTGGAACGGTCGGCGGCGCTGGCTACGGTGTTAAACCCGGTGTTGGGCTATGAGCGAACGGCCCAGCTCGTTCATCGGGCGTTGGCGGATAACCGTCCGGTTCGGGAGCTGGTGTTGGAAACCGGCGTCCTGTCGCCGGAGGAAGTGGAACAGCTTTTTGATTACGAACGGATGACCAAAAGCTTGGAACACGATGAGCGATGAGGGGCGTGCGGTTGGGGAAAGGAAGTGTTGACTGGAAATGTCTGTGGAATTTGTTTACAATTAGAATTAGAATAGATTAAAATTGATAATAGATACTGCATCTGGGTCGATATGGCCAATGGTGTCCAATGGCTTTAAGCGGGAAATGAGGATCGTAACGGATGAGGCTCGGAAGGAGGACAGACAGCATGTCAGAACTGTACGATCTGGTCATTATCGGAGGCGGACCAGCCGGGTTGGCTGCCGGGGTGTACGCCGGCCGCGCCGGCTTGAAAACGGTCATCGTGGAAAAAGGGCTGTTCGGCGGTCAAATGCAAAATACCGGTGAAGTGGAAAACTATCCCGGTATTCGGCAGACGACCGGTCCCGAATTGTCGGAAGTCATGGGCGCCCATCCGGAAGATTTCGGGGTGGAGAAAAAATACGGCGAAGTGCGGGCCGTGCAACTGGAAGGCCCGATCAAGACCGTCGACCTCGGCAAGGAGCAGTTGCAGGCGAGGGCCATCATCATCGCCACCGGCGCCGTGCCGAAAAAGTTGGGCGTCAAAGGTGAAGAAGAATACAGCGGCCGCGGCGTGTCGTATTGCGCCATTTGCGACGGCGCTTTCTTTAACGAGAAGCGGCCGGGAATGGACAAAGGCATCGTTGTCGTCGGCGGCGGCGATTCGGCGGTGGAAGAAGGGGTGTTTTTGACCCGGTTCAACAAGGTGACGCTGGTGCACCGCCGGGACAAACTGCGGGCCCAGCCGATTTTGCAAAAACGGGCCTTTGAAAACGAACGGATGAGTTTCGTCTGGAACTCGGTGGTGGAAGAAATTGTCGGCGACGGGAAGCTCGTGACCGGCGTGCGCATCCGCAACCGGGAGACCGGCGAGGAGTCGTTCTTGCCGGCCAATGCGGTGTTCATCTACATCGGCAACCAGCCCAACACCGACTTCTTACCGAAAGATGCGCCGTTTTTGACCGAGAACGGCTACATTCGCACCGACGAACAGATGCGGACCGGGATTCCGGGTGTATTTGCCGCGGGAGACGTGCGGGAGAAGACGTTGCGGCAAATCATTACCGCGGCCGCTGACGGGGCGATTGCAGCCATGGAAGCCTACCATTACATCGAATCGTTGAAGGAACAGGCGCAGGAGGCGCAAGTGCAGGCGTGATTGTCGGCACCGGCATTGACGTGGTGGACATCGGGCGGATTGAATCGGTTTTGGCCCGGCAGGGCCAGCGCTTCGTCCGCCGCATTCTCACCCCGGAAGAAATCGCCGTCTACGAACAGATGGCGCGAGGGCGGAAAATTCAATATCTCGCCGGGCGGTTTGCCATTAAAGAGGCGGTCGCCAAAGCGTTTGGCACCGGCATTGGCGGCCGTATCGGCTGGCAAGATGTCATGACGGGCCAAGACAACGGTCGTCCCACCGCCGTGTTGTCGAAGGCGGCAAGACAGCGGTGGCAGCAGTTTCCCGGATTGGCGCGTTTTTTTGGTACCGCCGATGGGCCCGGCTCCTTAGAGCCGAACATTTGGGAATCACTGTTCATTCACGTTTCCCTCTCCCACGAACGGTGCCTGTTGGTCGCCCAGGCGGTGGTGGAATGGAATGCTCGATAGATCGCATGCGGCGATCGACTGGCATGAGCAACAGGCCCTTCCGCAATAGTGAGGTTGCGGAAGGGTTTTTTTGTCCATCGCCTATGAGGGCAGAACCAGCAATGTCGAATAATGTTCACTTTTCCGTCGTTTTTTGTTCATAAAATAAGATATCATATTGTTATGAATATTATTGTAAAATATGGCGCTGCGTGGAGGGATGGGAAATGGATAAACCTCTTTTTACGCGATGGAAATGCCGGCTGCAATCGCCCCGAAAAAGATCCCATGGGTTGGACAAGCCCGAACAACATGTCGTCCTTCCTTGCTCGACATCGTTACGCGCCACGTTTCTGCCCTAGAAGAGCAAATGCAGTTCCATCGCGTCATCGGCAAATTGATCAATTTGGAACAACAGTTCGTCTTAGAAGCGTATGAGAAGGAAAACATTGCTCGGCGGGAGAAACTATATTCGGAGATTAAAGAAGATCTCAAGAAGAAAATCGCTGCCGTCAGTGAAGATGCGACGAACATGGCGAAAAAACATGAAGCGACGGTGCAGCGATTGAAGCAGAGCAGTAAGCAAGTGCACCGCTCGTTTGAGTATGTCATGTCCAAAACGCAAGAAGTCCGAAACATGACGGATTTCGGCAAGGAACAGTTGCGGCAATTGATTGAGACGGTCAGTCGTATCGTCGGAACATCGTTAGAAATGGCTTATTCAGCAAATGATGACTGAGGTGCAAGGTATTGCAAAACGAACGAATTTTCTCGCTTTGAATGCGGCCATCGAAGCGGCGCGTAGTGGAGCGCAGAACGGTTTACACGTCATTGCCAAAGAAGTGCGGAAATTGTCGGATACGAAGCAATGTATGGACAAAATGAATGTTCTTGTGAAGCGGTTGAACGAGCGCACAATAGATGTGTCGTCGTTGGTCGGGGAAGTTAAAACCCAATTGGAGGTTGCTCGAAAAGAGTCGGTCAAAACCCGAGAAGCGTTTGAAACGATTGATGCAATGATGGACGAACACCTGAAGGCCATTCAACATGTGTCTGCTGAATTGGATTCGTTGTATGATGTTGTGCGTGCGATGAATGTTGCTGCGACACAAGTTGCCGCTTCTCTGGACGTGTTGCATCATACGACCCAGCAATGGTGATTCCGCATATTTCAACTGGCTTGGACATATAGATGTACAAGGCAAGGAGGGAAGTTTGTGTACTTGGTGAGTGCGCAAGAAATGCGCGAGATGGACCGCATGGCCATGGAACAGTTGGGAATCCCTCCCGCCGTTTTGATGGAAAACGCCGGGGCTGCGCTGGCGCGGGAAATTGCTGCCCGCTATCCGGACCGTCGGCGGGTGACGGTGCTGTGTGGCGCCGGGAACAACGGCGGCGACGGCTTTGTCGCGGCCCGCTGGCTGGCCAACCGAGGGGCGGAAGTGACCGTTTGTTTTCTCGGAACCGTCGACCGCCTGTCGCCGGAAAGCGCCCTTCACTACCGCATCTTGCGGCAAATGGGAGAGCGGGTGCGGTGGCTGGAATGCTCTCAAGAAACCGGCCATTGGGAAGCGGTGCGTCGACAGTTGGCCCAGACGGACTTGGTGGTGGATGCCCTGTTCGGCGTCGGATTGAGCCGGCCGGTGACCGGGCATTTGGCCCAAGTGATTGGCTGGGTGAATGAATCGCAAGCCGTCGTCGTTGCAGCCGACATTCCCAGCGGCGTCAACGCCGATACCGGTGCGGTAGAAGGGGCCGCGGTAGAGGCTGATGTCACAGTCACGTTTGGCTGTCCCAAGCGGGGGCATTATTTGTTTCCGGGGGCCCAGCTCCGGGGGGAACTGGTGGTGGCGGACATTTCCATTCCTTCCTGGTTGGCGGAGCCGGCTGGGGTCAAAGGGCGCCTGTTGACCGCAGAACAAGTGGCCGCCTGGCTGCCCGTCCGCCGGGTGCATTCGCACAAAGGGACGTATGGGCATGTCCTTGTCATCGGCGGTTCGCGGGAGATGGTCGGGGCACCGGTGTTTGCCGCCTCCGCCGCCTTGGCCGGCGGAGCCGGTTACGTGACGATGGCGGTGCCCGAGCCGGTGTTGGCCCAAGCGGCCGTGCTGGAGCCGACGGCGGTGTTTTGGCCTTGGCCGGCGGAAGCGGGGCGGTTTTCCAGCCGGCATTGGCCGTCGTCTTTGGCTGAGGAAGTGAAGGCCCGGCGGGTGACGGCGGCCGTGCTGGGTCCGGGCATCGGCCGCCTGCCGGAGCCGCGGCAATGGTTGGAAAGTCTTCTTGCCCTGCCGGTGCCGCTGGTGGTGGATGCCGACGGGTTGAACATGTTGAGCGGCCATTTGGATTTGCTGACGGTGCGCCGGGATGTGCCCACCGTTTTGACGCCCCATCCGGGAGAGATGGCCCGCCTGTGCCAAACGACGGTGGCAGACTTGGAAGGGCGCCGTTGGGACGTGGCCGCCCGCTTTGCCGGCGAGCACGGTGTGGCAGTGGTGCTCAAAGGCACCCATACGCTCATGGCCTTTCCCGACGGTTCCGTCTGGGTCAATCCTACGGGCGCCCCGGCGCTGGCGAAGGCCGGTTCGGGGGATGTGTTGGCGGGGCTCATGGCGGCTTTTCTCGCTCAAGGACTGCCGTTAGAGGAGGCGGTCGGTGCCGCGGTGTTTGTCCACGCACTGGCCGGGCGCCACGCCGCTGTTCCGTCGCCCCACAGCAGTAAGCCCTCGATTCTCATCGCTGCCATCGGCACGGTTTTAGCCGAGTTGCAAGGAAACCAAGGGCCATAGGCGTTTTTTCGTCAGAAACGGCGCAGGTAACCATGGCGGTCCATCGGCGCGTTCTCTTGCGATCCACTTCATCCGACACATTTCCCAAACTCGGGCGAAACCGCCCTATGCGGGGAAAGGGGATGGTCGTATGCGGCAGTGGATGCAGAGACGCTTGTGGATGGCCGTGGTGGTTGTGTTGTTGCTCGTGGCCGGATGCGGCAGTCAATCGGCCGACAGTGTGGTGGCCGAATTGGCCAAACGGATGGACAAAATGAAAAGTTACCAGACGTCTGGGGTACTGACGCTGTACACGGCCGAGCAGCCGCGGGTGTACGAAGTGGCGGTGGCGTATAAGGCGCCCCATTATTATCGGGTTTCTTTGAGCAATCCGGAAAAAGACGTCAGCCAGATCATTTTGCGCAATGACGACGGGGTGTTCGTGTTGACCCCGTCGGTGAACCGCAGTTTCCGTTTTCGCAGTGACTGGCCCAACTCCAATCCGCAACCGTATTTGTACGAAACGTTGGTGCAGGACATCATCAAGGATAAGGAACGGCGGTTTGAAAAACAAGAAGAGGGCTACCTGTTTGAAACGAAAACGAATTATCAAAACCGCACGTTGGCCAGTCAGCGCATTTGGCTGAACACGAAAGATTTGACGCCGCTCAAAGTGGAGGCGTTGGACTCCAGCGGCCAGGTGCTGGTGAAAATGGAATTTGCCAAATTTGAGGCCAACGCGGATGTGCGTGACGAGACGTTTCAACTGGATCAGAACATGAGCCAAGGCCGGAACCAAGAAGCCGTGCCGACGGCGGCCGACGACGAGCGGAGCTTTGGCATCATTTTGCCCCGTTACTTGCCGGAAGGAGTCGAGTTGTTGGAAGAAGCGGAAGTGACGCAAGACGGCCGGTCGGTGATCATTCTCAAGTTCGGGGGCACGTATGAGTTTACACTGTTGGAACAACGGCCGGAGGCGGCCACGGTGCATCTGCCGTACGGCGAACCGGTGGATTTGGGACATTCCATCGGGGTGTTTATGGGCGGCGAGCAACAGACGCTCCATTGGACGACGGGCGGCGTGGAATATCAGTTGACCGGCAATTTGCCGTTGGATGAGATGATTCTCGTAGCGCAGTCGGTCACCGACAGTTCTGGAAAATAAAGGAGTGTCCAGTGGGCGCCGTTTTTGCTATACTCAAAGGCGGCTCAAAGCGGATTTAACGGGTCAGGATGATGGCCGCGGAACGAGCCAGGGGATGGACGATCTCCCTGGCTTTTTTCCGTTCGGATCGGTTCTCAAAAACATAAGGAGTGACGTCATCTGATGGCGAGTGTGACACAGACCACAAACGGGATGGAACAGACCGAATTTTACCGCCCGGTCTGGTCGGAGATCGATCTCGGCGCCATTGCCTTCAATATGCAGCAATTTCGCCGCTTGTATCCGCAAAAGCAGTTGATGGCCGTCGTCAAGGCCGACGCCTACGGGCATGGTGCGGTGCCGGTGGCCAAAACCGTGTTGGCGGCGGGTGCCGACTGGCTGGGGGTGGCGTTTGTCGAAGAAGGGTTGGCGTTGCGCCAGGCCGGGATTGAGGCGCCGATCTTGGTGTTGGGAACGACGCGGGAGGCGGCGGCGATTACCGCAGCCGTGCGAGCCGGTTTGGCGTTGACCGTCTATGACCGAGAGAACTTGATGCAAATGGCCAAGTTGGCTCGGCAGGCGGGCCGGCGGTTGACCGTCCACGTCAAAGTGGACACCGGCATGAACCGAATCGGCGTCAAAGGGGTGGACGCCGCCGTCGAGTTGTTGCAGGCGGCAGCGGAACAACCTTGGATCGAGGTGCAAGGGATGTACACCCACTTTGCAACGGCCGATGAGGCGGATAAACGTTTCACCCGGCGGCAATACGACACGTTTATGGACATCGCCTCGACGTTGGAGCGGCACGGTTTAAGACCGCCGCTGTTGCACTGTGCCAACAGCGCTGCCGCCATTGAGTTGCCGGAGACAGCCGCCGACATGTTGCGCATCGGCATCGGTTTGTACGGCGTTTATCCGTCGCCGGAAGTCTCTCATACCCGCATTCAGCTCAAACCGGCCATGCAGTGGAAAACCCGGGTGGCGATGGTCAAACCGGTGTCGCCAGGGGAAACGGTCAGTTATGGGGCGACGTATCGGGTACAAACGACCGAATGGATTGCCACCTTGCCCCTGGGATACGCCGACGGCTATTCCCGCCGTCTGTCCAATGTCGGAGAAGTGTTGATCCGGGGTCACCGCTGCCCTGTGGTCGGGCGGGTGTGTATGGATCAGTTCATGGTGCGGGTGCCGGACGGAGCCGGTATCCAGGCCGGGGATGAAGTGGTGTTGTTCGGGCGACAAGACGGGGCCGAGTTGCCCGTGGAACAAATGGCGGCGTGGCTGGACACCATTGCTTATGAAGTGCTTTGTATGGTCGGCAAACGGGTGCCGCGGGTATACCGTTAACATCCTGCCCGCGGGCCCGTGGCATTCGCTGGCAACATTGCATCTCGCCACCGGGTGTGATAGAATGTACGCGAACTTGCATGACAGGGTTGAAGGTGTTGGGGGTGCTCATGGTGTCCAAGTCCAATCACACCAAACGAATCGTCGTGAGTCTGCCGTACAATTTGCTGAAAGAGGTCGACGGCCTGGTGGCACAGGAGAAAGTCAACCGCAGCGAACTCATTCGGCAGGCGATGAAGTTTTACATTCAGGAGCGTAAGAAACGCAACATCCGGGAAACGATGCAGAGGGGTTATATGGAAATGGCCCATATCAACCTCCACATGGCGGCTGAAGCATTTCCGGCGGAGGAGGAGGCCGACCACACTCTGGATCGTCTCGTAAGTGGGGTGTAAAATTTGGCCCCGACGCATATCAAACGTGGCGACGTCTATTTTGCCGATTTGTCACCGGTCGTCGGTTCCGAACAGGGCGGTGTCCGGCCCGTTTTAGTCATTCAAAATGACATCGGCAATCGGTTCTCGCCGACGGTGATCGTGGCAGCGATAACCGCCCAAATTCAAAAGGCGAAGCTGCCCACCCACGTCGAAATCGACGCAAAAGCCCACGGATTTGACCGCGATTCGGTCATTCTGTTGGAGCAGATCCGAACCATTGACAAGCAACGGCTCACCGATAAAATTACGCATCTGGATCGGGAGACGATGAACAAAGTCGACGAAGCGCTGATGATCAGCTTGGGATTGATCGATTTTTAGCCGTAAATGGTTTTAGCCGTAAATGGGCATTGAAATTCTTTCATCGTCGTGTTATAATGCAAGAAGCCATTGCTTTTCATACATTGTGGAGAGATACCCAAGAGGCTGAAGGGGACGGTTTGCTAAACCGTTAGTGGGCCGTAAAGGCCCAGCGAGGGTTCGAATCCCTCTCTCTCCGCCATATCCTACGAGCGTGTCACGCGGGTTTGCCGCGTTTTTTGATATAGACGGAGGACAACGGCCTTCTGAAACGAAAAGAAGGTCGTTTTATCATGCTCAAAATCATGAGAATCATGGAGGATGGGATATCATTTATACGGCCATCGGAATTTCCCGATGGCCGTTTTTTTTATGTCCATCGATTGGGGGTTCGCGGTTTTTTGTTCGGGGCCGGATGCTGATGTCTTCTGCCCCACAGGGCCAACCCGGTCACGGCGATGAGAAAAAACAGTTGGAACCCGAGGTTGATGTCGTACACGTAATGGGTTTCCAGCCAGTTGATGAGACCGCGGCCGCCGGAACGCAGGTTGTAGCTGAGGAACGTGATGACAGCAAACAGGGCGACACTGACGAGATGGGCGCCATTCCAACGTTTCATCCCGAATGCCGTGAGCAGCGCAAACGTCCCCAACAGGAAATACAGGAGCACCCTGGCCCAACAGGTGTATGACCAAAACCAGACCAGCGGCAGTTCGACCCGGTTGAACGTTTCCGTCAAGCGGATGAGGCGGATGGCGGCGTAATCGGGCGCTGAGTAGTAAGGCGCCAAGTACGGGTTGAGGACGCCGATGACGATGATCCGCACGATGGACGAGACGAGGACGCTCAGCGACAAACCGACGAGGAACGCCCTTAACGCTTTGCGCCGGTCGTCCACCAGCTGAAGCAGTACACATAAGGGAGCAGCTTGCAGAAACAAGCTCATAGCCATTCGGCAGCCGTCCCAAAACTGCTCTTCCTGGCCGATGGGCAGCAGCCAATGTGCATGAACTTGTTTCAATAACAGCGCGGCGTAGATGAACGGAATCGGAAAAATGATCAGGGAACACAACGTGATCACGCGGCCGCCGGCTTCAGGGCCATAAATGCCTCCCCAGGCCGTGATGAAAATGAGACTGACGAGAAAGACGTTTGCCGGCGTTAAAGGCATCATTTCGCTCTGAATGAATTCGGTGAAGCGGTTGAGCCCCCAGGCAGCGATACACCAGGCCCACCAGGCGGTGACGAACAGGAGGACTCGCCAGGCAAACATCCCCGGCATGGACTGAGGGGGCAGGTAGACGGTTCCCGCCGGCAAATAACGAATGACCCGCGTCCCCACCCATCCGATGAGGATCATAGCCGCCAAGCCGCCGAGCAACATGGCGAGCCAACTGTCGCGGCCGGCGGTATACAGTAACGGATGCGAATAGTGGGTGTCGGCGTAGATGATGCCGCTGCCGATAAAAAAGAACAGGCGCGGCGAAAGCCGTACCGTGTCCATGGAAAACGCCTTTTTCACGTGAGCCCACCTCTTAGTTCGGACAGCGGTTTTTGGTTACGGCCCTTATCCCGTAGATATACGTGGACCTGGATATCAATGGGAATTTGGGGATACACATTTTCCCAGTTATGGATGTGCTGACGGTAATAATCGGGATCGAAACGGTAGATGGCTTCCGCGATGTCCAGCACATCGGCTTTCAGCTGTTTCGACTTGTCCAACATTTTTTGGACAATGTTTCGGATGGCTTCTGCTTGAGCCTTTTCGATTGTCCGAATCGTGGCAGGGGTCGGTTCTATTACCTTGTCTTCTGGGACGGATATATTGGCCAGCCGGGTTCGGACGTCGACGGTCAATTGGACGCGCAGTTGTCCGTTTCGGTAGTATGGACGAATTTTGCTTTTGTTTTGAATCGATTCAAAGACCAGCTTTTCATCTTTTTGGATATCGACGGGGAAGACCCCGTCATGCGGTAAGCCGCGGGCGAAATAGTAACCCAGCGTCTCTTGCGGATCGAACCAGCCGACATGTTGGTAATCATGGATGATGGCACTGCCGTACAAAAGGGTGACCGGTTTGTCTTCCATGTCGCGCACGATTTCGCCCCGGGCAGCCACACATACGTAACTGGGAGAGGCGGCGCTGATGTACAAGTCCTGCAAAGTGGCTTGCGCAGCGATGCCGGTACGGACTTGTTCGAACACGGTGCCGTACAGTTCAAGGCCCAGGACATCCTTTTGTTCCGGTACGGCGCTCATAAACGTTTTGGCGTGCATAGGTGTAAACAGGATGTAGGAGGAGGACCGGATTTCGGGCATCGTCAGCAGCCAATCCCCGATGGTTCTCATCGCCTCTTGTTCCATTCCCGCGTGAATGACGAACAGCTGGCAATGTTTCCAAGTCAGCTCGTTGTGGGAACGGGCGCGGATTTTTTCCACGGCGTCGAAAATGTTGGTGCTTTTGACCGAGACTTTCCATTCCTTCATCTGCGGTTGTCCGCCGCCTTGGGTCGGGCCCGGTTCCAGGGCGCTGATGGTCACTTCGTACTTTTGTTCATCGGCATCGTAATCAAACCCGGCGGCGACGATGATGCCGAGGCGGGTCATCTCCGTGGCGTCCCAGCAACCGCCAAGGAGCACTATGGCCATGACGGCGATGGAGAGGAACCATGGCTTACGTCGTGTCATTCTTCCTGTCTCCTCGGGTCCCGTGGTACCGGCGCCGCTTTCTTTAAGCGGCGGCGGTTGTTTTCGACAAGGATGGAGCGGTACGGGTGATTGTACAACGGTGACAGCCAGAACACATTTTTCCAATCGCGCCATACCGTCGGCGTGATGGGCGCCAAATAAGGAACGCCGATGGAACGGAGATGGGACAAGTGAATGAGAATGGCGATGGTGCCGAACAGGACGCCGTACATGCCCAACACCGCGCTTAAGAACATGATCGGAAAGCGCAAGAGGCGCAGCGTAATGCCTGTTTCGTAATAGGGCGTGGAAAAGCCGGCGATGCCCGTAATGGCCACGACGACCACCATGGCTTGCGAGACGAGACCGGCGTCGACGGCCGCCTGGCCGATGATGAGTGCGCCGACGATGGAGATGGCCTGGCCGACGGCGCGGGGCAAGCGAATCCCTGCTTCCCGCAGCGTTTCAATGGCGATTTCCATCAACAGCGCTTCGATGAGGGCTGGGAAGGGCACCGCTTCCCGGGCAGCTGCCAAGTTGATGAGCAAGCTGGTCGGCAACGCTTCGATATGAAACGTAGTCAAGGCGATATACACCGACGGGCCGAGCAAGGAAATGACGATGTTGATATAGCGCAACAGGCGCACCGCCGAAGTAAATAGAAAATGATGATAATAATCTTCCATGGTCACAAAACCGTCGACCAACACGTGGGGGGCGATGAGCACGTTGGGCGTGCCGTTGACGGCCAGCACGACTTTTCCCCGGTTTAACTCATAAACGGCCCGGTCCGGCCGTTCGGTGGACAGCATTTGCGGGAACGGAGACAGCGGATTGTCGGAGATGAATTGTTGCAGCTTGTTTCCATCGTTGAGCACATCGAGGTCCACCTGCTTCAGGCGTTCCATCATTTCTTCCAGCACGTCCTGGTTGACGATGCCGTCCAAGTAAAAAAGCAACACCCGGGTGTGGCTGGTGCGACCAATGATGAATTGTTTGACTTTCAGTTCTGGCACCGGCAACCGGCGGCGAATTTGGGAAAGGGTGATTTCCACGTTTTCGGTGAACGCCTCGTCGGGCCCTCGGACGACGACTTCCCGTTCCGGCGCGGAAATGCTCCGGGTTTCAAATCCGGTGACTTCGGCCAGGATGGCCTTCTCTTCGCCGTCCACGAGCAAGGCAAGAAAACCGTATGGCAGTCGGCGCACGATTTCTTGCCAGTCCTCCACGATTTGCAGATTGGCGACGTACATGTGATCAAAGGCCGTTTCGATGGTCAGCGGACCGTCGATTTCCGTCAACGGTTTTAAAACGTCCCGATCGACGATTTGCTGATCGACCATGCTTTTAAAAAAAACAATTAAACTGTTGGACTGCTGTTTTTTCAGGGGACGGATGATCATATCGTCGCAATCTTGGAAAATGGCTTTGAGGCGGTTGTGATTTTCTTCCAGTGACGGGCTGATGATGGTGTCTTTTTGGTTTGGTTGATGATGGAACGCAGGTTGCGGTTGTTTAGCATGCCGGGAAGTTGCGCGACGACGGCGCGAGATTCGTGCTGAACGGCGATGATCGGAGGAACGCATCGGTTTCTCTCCTCCAAGAGTCAAATGTCAAAGGCGGACCAGCTTGCGGCGGACGGGCTGAACGGGCGGTGCCGGTTCGGCGATGTAGGGTACCGCCGCGATTTCGGCCACGTCCTTTTGCCAGGCGACCAAGTCGTGACGGTTCAGTTGGGATAGCGACCGTTTGCCCAGGGCCCTCAGTCCAATGCGGAGTTCTTCGGCGCAACTGGTGAGAAAATTGGTGATGCTGCGGGCTCCTTGATCTTCATTGAACAGGTGGGCCAATTGTCCGTCGGCGAAACTGAGTTCCGTCGGCGGTTCAAAGGGCAGCGCGTCGACAATTTGATCGTGGACGGCGGCGAACAGGATCGGTGTGCCGAGGTAGACCGCCCGCGCGCCCAGGGCGAGGGCTTTTAACACGTCGCCGGGGGTGCGCAAGCCGCCGGAGATGATCAAGTCGATATCGGTCCGCTGCTGTTCTTCCAAAAAGCGGACGGCACGGGCCAAGGCTGCCAAGGTCGGCAAGCCGAAATCGTCTACGACGATGGCGGGCGAATCGTGGGTGCCGCCCTGGGCTCCGTCCAAGACGATGACGTCCACTCCTGCGGCGATGGCCTTAGCCAAGTCCCGTTCCAGGTAATGACTGGCGGCCAGTTTGATGGCGATGGGCACGCCGCCGCCAATTTGTCGCAGTTGGTCGACAAGCTGCCGTAAGTCGCGGACGCTGTTCACTTTCGGGATGCCAGCCGGAATGTACAGTTGGGAGTCGGGTAGGTTTTCCACCCCTAGATGTTTGATGATGTCATGGGTCAAATGGCTTCGTTCCAGGGTGGTGCCCAGGCCGCCGGTGGCCCCCTGGCCGTAACGGATTTCGATCATATCGGCTTGGGCCAGCTGTTCTTCTGTCGGTTTCCATGGCGCACCATGCAACTGGACAACCAGTTTGTAGGCGACATCCCGAACTTCCTTCACAAAGGGGCCTTGTCCCATGTTGCAGGCGGTTTTTGCGGCGGCGGTACCGCGGGCGATGGCGACGAGGACTTGCTTGCTCAAGGCGACGCCGTAGCCCATGGCGCTGGCGAGGATGGGCATTTCCAACGTGAGCGGGCGCTGGCAGCGGCGGCCCAGCGTGACCCTGATGTCGACGGGATCGTGATCTTGCAGCGCTTGCCGTTCCAGTTGGGCCGGCGCCAACAACAACCCGTCAAAATGGGGGTAATGGCGGTGGGTCCCGATGGGCTTTAACAATGCCCGCCCTTCGGCACAACGCAATTCGTTTTCGATGGTGTGTTGAAAGCCGTGCCGGCGCATGGCGTTGAATCCTTCCAGCAAGTTTTCCACATACCGATCGGTGAATATCCGGCGCACCACCCAATCCAAAAAGCGGTTGAACAGCGGCCGCCAAAATAGAACCGTCGCGAGGAAAAAAAACGCCACGGCCAACAGGGCGCTGCCCAGCATGAAACCGAGTTCCCACCAGATCATGCGCGTCACCTGCTTTTATCCCGCTTTTTTCTTAATGTGAGCATTTTTTCCTAGGCTTATGTATCCTTACCGCCGTTCCATGCCCGTTTGCCGGATGCGCACATCGTACGAGACGTCGATGTCGGCTTGTGTGAATGCTTTGTGCCAGTCATCGATGGTGTGCCAAACGTTCGGGTGTTGAATGCGAAATTTGGTTCCGAGCCGCAGGACGTCGGCTTGCAGTTCGTGTTGCAACTTGTCGATGGTTTTTTTCGCCAACTTCTCGTAGTAGTTTTCCGCCGCTTGTTCGACTTGCCGAATGAGGCGCTCCGGTTCCACTTCCCCTTTATGGGTCGATTCGATGATGCGGCCGTCGATGCGGATGCGAATGCGAAACTGCGGCTTGCCTTTTTCGTAGCCGGTGTCGATGC
>PKQY01000042.1 GCA_017577895.1 Bacillota bacterium | reverse complement strand
ACGCAAGCCCGCTGCTAAATCACGTTATTAGTTATGTTTCCCGCTCCGTTCAGATAAAAAATTTTTTAAAAAAACAAATTGACTATAAATTTATATCCCTTAGCGTTCAGATAAAAATTTGGCCTTCTTTAAAATTTTTTATTAACACTATACCACAGATTTTTGGACACAGATAACCTGTCGCATGTGACGACACACGCGACAGGTCCAACGTTAACATCTGCAACTCCAGACAATCTAAAAACCTTCACAAAGCCGCCAACAAAACCCCAAGCACTCACACACTCGTCATGCCGCCGTCGATGGGATAGGCTGCACCCGTAATGTAACTGGCCTGATCCGAGGCGAGGAACAGCACCAGTTGGGCCACTTCATGGGGCTCGCCGTACCGTTTCATCGGAATGGCGGCTTCGTATTGCTTTTGCATTTCTTTCCCCAGCCCCGGCGCGGCGCCTTCCTCGATGGACCGCATCATGCGGGTGTGAATGGGGGCCGGACAGATGGCATTGACGCGAATCCCCCATTCCGCATATTCCAGCGCCGCCGTTTTCGTCAATCCCACCACGGCGTGCTTGGAAGCGATGTACGGCCCCAGCCCGGGAGAGCCGATAAGGCCAGCCACCGAGGCGGTATTGACAATGGCGCCGGAGCGGCGTTGTTTCATGGCCTGGATGACGTGCTTCAATCCGTAAAACACGCCCTTGACGTTCACGTCCATCACCTTGGAAAAATCCTCCGCCTTCTGCTCGGTAAGGAACGCATACTTGCCTTCGATTCCGGCGTTGTTGAAAAACACGTCAATTTTCCCGAACTGCTTGACGGTCTGCTCCACGTACTGTTGCACCATGGGCTCCTGGGTGACATCGGCGGCGATGGTCACGTACTTCCCCGCGGCCAAATTCAGCTCGCGCACTGCCTCATCCAACGCCGACTGCTGCAAATCCACCAGCGCCAACAAGGCCCCTTCCTCGGCGAAGGCTTTGGCGGTGGCTTTGCCGATGCCGCCGGCGGCACCGGTGATGATAACCACTTTGTCCTGAAAACGCATGAACACCACCCTTTGCATGGATTGAAAGTCATGGGAAGCGACACCGATTAGTATCCGTCAACCGGGCGGCATTCATGCAAAAAACCGGCTACCCCCGTGCTTTTTTCTCAACGTTGAAATATTGCGCTTCGGGATGGGCGAACACCATGGCCGACACCGACGCCTCCGGATCCATCATGTACCCTTCCGTCAGGTGGACGCCGATGTCTTCCGGCCGCAACAAGCGGAACAGCTTCACCTGATCGGCCAGATCGGGGCAGGCGGGATAGCCGAACGACACCCGGATGCCCTGATACCGGGCGGCAAACCGCTCCTGCATGGTCATATCCGGCGGATCGGGAATCCCCCAGTTGTCCCGCAAAATTTGGTGCAGCCGCTCGGCAAACGCCTCCGCCAACTCCAACGCCAACGCCTGCAAGGCGTACGAACGCAAATACTCGCCTTGCTCCTTCCACCGCCGGGCCCGCTCCTGAATGCCCGCTCCGGCCGTAACGACCATGAGCGCCAAGTTGTCCATCTCGCCGCTCTCCACCGGCTTCAAAAAGTCGGCCAGGCACAAGTACGGCGCCACTTCTTGCCGCGGGAAGGAAAACCGTTCGATGACCCGCGAATGATCGTGCGGGTCGTAAATGAGAATGTCGTCGCCGTCGGCCTGAGCGGGGAAATATTGGTATACCCCGTGGGGCCGCAAATACCCTTCCCGTTTCCCTTCCTCAATCAACTGTTCCACTGTCGCCTTCAACTCCAGGGCCCGCTCGTCGCCTTCCGCCAACAACCGCTCAACAGGCCCCCGCAAGCCCAAATGTTTGCCCAACAACATCCGCCAGTTGATGTAAGGCAACAAATGTTCCACCGGATAATCCCGCAAAATGTGCCGCTCGAAATCGGGCGGAGTCAACACCGGATGGTTCCGGGAAATGGACGACCGACGGCGCTTCGCCGTGGAGTCGCCCCCGGAGGCGGCGTCAGCCCCCTGTTGGACCGATTGCATCGCTTGCCGCCGGCGCTCCTGCACCGCTTCTTCCAACTGGCGCCGTTTGTCCGGGTCGCTCAACTGGTTGGCCAATTCCAGCCCTTCCATGGCGTCTTTGGCGTACAGGACGATCCCTTCGTACTGGGGAGCGATGCGGGTTTCGGTGAATTTTTTCGTCAGCGCCGCCCCGCCCACCAAGATGGGCACGTCGATGCCGGCGGCTTTCAAGTCTTGCGCCGTGACCACCATCTGTTGGGCCGACTTGACCAACAGCCCCGACAAGCCGATGAAATCGGGCTTCTCCCGGCGGTACGCTTCGATGAGCTGTTCCGGCGCCACTTTGATGCCCAAGTCGACAACCTCGTAGCCGTTGTTGCTCAGGATAATCTCCACCAAATTTTTGCCGATGTCGTGGACGTCCCCTTTGACCGTGGCCAGCAACATTTTCCCTTTGACGGCGGCCGACGCCTTTTCCATATGGGGCTCCAGATACGCCACCGCCGCCTTCATCACCTCGGCGCTCTGCAACACTTCCGCCACGATGAGCTGGTTTTCCCCAAACAGCCGGCCCACTTCATCCATTCCGGCCATCAGCGGCCCGTTGATGATGGCCAGCGGGTCGCCGTATTTGGCCAGCGCTTCGTCCAAGTCGGCGTACAGGCCGTCCTTGGACCCTTCCACCACGTACCGGGCCAGCCGTTCCTCCAGCGGCAAGCCGACCTTTTCCTGCACCGGCGCGGCGGCCGTTTTCTTTTGCCGGTAAAAGTCGGTGAAGCGGGCCAGCACCGCATCGTTGGTACGGAAAAGCAGTTCTTCCGCCATTGCCCGTTCTTCTTCCGGAATGGCGGCAAACCGCACCAGTTTTTCCGTATTGACGATGGCGTAATCGAGCCCTGCCTTCGTGCAATGGTACAAAAACACGGCGTTGAGCACTTCCCGGCCCGCCGGCGGCAACCCGAAGGAGACGTTGCTGATGCCGAGAATCGTCGGGCACTCGGGGAAGGCCTCTTTGATGAGGCGAATGCCTTCCACCGTCTCCAGCGCCGAGCCAATATAGGCCGCATCGCCGGTCCCCACCGGAAACACCAGCGGATCGAAAATGATGTCCCGGGGCGGGATGCCGTACTTGTGGACGAGCAAATCGTAAGCCCGGCGGGCCACCTCCAGCTTCCGCTGCCGCGTGACGGCCATGCCTTCTTCGTCGATGGTGCCTACCACCACCGCCGCGCCGTAGCGGTGAATGAGCGGCGCCACATCGGCAAACCGCTTTTCGCCGTCCTCCAAGTTGATGGAGTTGATGATGGCCTTGCCCTGGCACATTTTCAACGCCGCTTCGATCACTTGCGGGTCGGTGGAGTCGAGCATGAGCGGCGCCTTCACTTTTTTGACCACATGGGACAAAAAGCGGGTCATGTCCGCCAGCTCGTCCCGGTCCGGATTCGCCAGACACACGTCGATGACGTGGGCGCCCTTTTTCACCTGGGCGCGGGCGATCTCGGCCGCTTCCTCGTATTTGCCTTCAGCGATCAGCTGGCGGAACTTGCGGGAACCGATGACGTTGGTCCGCTCGCCCACCAAGAGCGGCCGGCTGTCTTCTTCGAGGAACAACGGCTCGATACCCGCCACCGCATGGCCGTGACCCGATGGCGGACGGCGGGGCGGCAAGCCTTTTAAAGCTTCGGCCAACGCCCGGATGTGTTCCGGCGTCGTGCCGCAGCAGCCGCCGGCGATGTTGAGCCACCCTTGCTTGGCGAAGGCAGCCATTTTGGCGGCCAAAGCCTGGGGCGACTCGTGATAATGCCCGTCTTCATCCGGCATGCCGGCATTGGGATAACAGCTGACGAAACACGGGGCCAGCTGGGACAACGCCCGCACATGATCCCGCATGAACTCGGGGCCGGTGGCGCAATTGAGCCCCACCGCCAGCGGTTGGAGATGTTCGACCGACAAGTAAAAGGCCTCGATATTTTGCCCGGCCAGCGTGGTGCCCATGGGCTCGATGGTGCCGGAGACGATGACCGGCACCCGCCGGCCTGCTTCCTGGAAGGCCCCCTCGATGCCCAAACCGGCAGCCTTCACGTTCAGCGCATCCTGGCTCGTCTCCACCAGGAGCACATCGACGCCGCCGGCCAACAGTCCCAGCGCCTGTTCCCGGTACGCCTCGGTCAGCTCGTCAAAGGTGATGCCGCCGGTCACCGACAGCGTCTTCGTCGTCGGCCCCATGGAACCGGCCACAAACCGGGGTTTGTCCGGCCGGCTGAACTTCTCGGCCGCCTCCCGCGCCAGCCGGGCGGCGGCGACGTTCAGCTCGTACGCCCGCTCCTCCAGGCCGTATTCGGCCAAGACGACCCGGGTGGCGCCGAACGTGTTCGTTTCGATGATGTCCGCTCCGGCCTCCAAGTACGCTTCGTGAATGCGGCGGATGACGTCGGGCCGCGTCACGACCAGGATCTCGTTGCAACCTTCGTACGCCTCTCCGCCGAAGTCTGCCGCCGTGAGCCCCGCCTGCTGAATCATGGTGCCCATGGCGCCGTCCAACACCAAAATGCGCTCGCTTAACGCCTGCCGCAGCAGCCGCTCCCGTTCCGACATCGTCTCTGATTCTGGCACACCGTTTCGGTTGACCGTCAACGTCCCGTTGTCCATCGCCGTCCCTCGCTTTCCTCACCCCGCCGGCGCGCTTTCGCCGCTTTCCGCAGCACGTACCGGGTCAATTCCGCCGACATCTCATAGCGCAAAAACGGCGTCATCAAGTAAATGCCGTTGAACCACCGCATGGCTTCGTCCAACAACTCCATGGCGATGGCCACGCCTTCCCGGCGGGCGTCTTCCCCTTCCACGCGGGACATGCGCGCCAGCACCTCTTCGGACAGCTGGATGCCCGGCACCTCGTGGTGCAAAAACAGCGCGTTGCGGTAACTGACCAACGGCATGATGCCGACGAAAATGGGCACGTCCAAATGGCGGGTCCGCCGGTACAGCTGTTCGAACAGTGCCGGATCGTAAATGGGCTGGGTCATGATGAAATCGGCGCCGCAGGCCACTTTCCGCTCCAACCGCTCGATGGCCTTGTCCCAATTGCGGACGTTGGGGTTGAAGGCCGCCCCCACCGTAAAGCGGGTCCGGGATTTCAACGGTTGGCCGGAAAAGGCCAGGCCGTCGTTCAACTGCTTGATCATGCGGATTAAATCGAAGGAATTGCCGTCGTACACCGAAGCGGCCCCCGGCAAATCTCCGTGCCGCGTCGGATCGCCGGTCACCGCCAGCACGTGGTCGATGCCCAACGCATGCAACCCCATCAAATGGGACTGCTGGCCGATCCAGTTGCGGTCCCGGCACGCCACATGCACCAGCGGCCGCAAGCCCAACCGCTCTTTGACGATGGCCCCCAGCGCCATATTGCTCATCCGGGTCATGGCCAACGAGTTGTCCGCCATGGTCAAGGCGTCGATGCCGGCTTCTTTCAGCACCGCCGCCCCCTCCATGTAACGGCTGATGTCCAAGTCCCGCGGCGGATCGAGCTCTACGATGACCGTGTGCCGCTGGCGAACCAACTCCGTCAACGGCGGGGCGTCAACGCCGGTTCCGGCAAATCCAAGACCTTGGTCCGCCCCAGCCCGCCACGCCGTGCCTGAATCCGTTCCGGGACGTTCGGCCGTGTGCAACGCTGCCACCGTCAGCGGCGCATTGGCCTGTTCTGCCGAAGCCTGCCGCCCCCGTCCGTCGGCTGCACCGACGGCCCCCGGCTCTCGTCCGTCGGCTTCGTCGGCTGACCGAACCGGCTGCGGCGCGCGATGGGCCAACACCCGGGCCACGGCGGCGATATGTTCCGGCGTCGTGCCGCAGCAGCCGCCGATGATCCGGGCCCCCAGCCGCCAAAATTCCAGGGTCCGGTCGGCAAAGTACGCCGCCGACGACGGGTACACGAACCGGCCGTCCTGGTATCCCGGCAGACCGGCGTTCGGAAATGCGGACAACACGATGTCCCGGGGCAGCGGTTCCTGCTCCAGCAGCCGGAGCATCGTATGAGGGCCGCTGGAACAGTTGAGCCCCACCACGTCGGCCCCATCGTCCTGCAGGACGGCAAAGGCCTCGGCCAGCGACGCCCCGTCGGCCGTCCGGCCGCTTTCCTGCACCGACAACTGGGCGATGAGCGGGATCGTGGCATCCAGCTTCCGGGCCACTTGCACCGCCAGGCGCAATTCGGCCAACTGCACGAACGTCTCCAACACGAGCCCGTCCACCCCGGCCTCCAATAGCGCCGCCATTTGCTCCCGATACAAGTCGGCCAACGCCTCATCCGTCAGGCTCCCGGGCCGAGTTCCCCGGATGCCGCCGACAGCCCCCAACACAAACACCGGCGGCCGTTCGTCGGCCGCAATGGATCGCAACCGTTGGGTTTGTACGTCCAGGATGGCCGCCCTCGCCCGAGCCACCGCCGCCCGGTTGATGTCTTGCACCCGATCCCCCAAGTTGTACCGAGCCAGCCGCTCTCGGTTGGCCGCGAACGTGTTCGTCTCCAACAATCGGGCGCCGGCCAACACGTACTCCCGGTGGACTTGTTCCACCAGCTCCGGCCGGGTGATGTTCAACTCTTCCAGGCACGAGCCGATGGGCACGCCCAATTGGTACAAATACGTCCCCATGGCTCCGTCACCCACCAGCAGGCGTTCTTGCAACGCCTGCCGCAAGTCGCTGCCCATGCCCGTCCTCCTTTCGTCTCTCCGAATTGCGATGCACGGCTACAAACTATGGCTTCGCCATCCCCTGACCCACTTGCTCGTAAAACCGGATGACGTCCTCCAACATGCCTGCCAAATGGGGTTTGAGCCGCATTGCCTTTTCCCGGGCGCCGTCGGGCCTGTCGCCGGTTTCCAGCAAATAGGCGTACGTGCTGAGCAACTCCAAAAACGGCGCGCTTTGTGCCGCCAATGCCTTCAGCCGTTGCACCGGGATGTTGGCAGGCGCCGTCTTTCGCGCAGTCTGCGCCGGCGACCGCCCTTCCCCAGCAAACCGGCCTTCCCACTTGGCGATGAAATCCCGGCCCTTTTCCGTAATCCGATAAACAAATTGCCCCTTTTCCCGCTCTTCTGTCAGGAACTCCTGGGCGGCCAGTTCCTGAATCAGCGCTTGCAAGTCGGCCGAATAAGGACCATAAAAATGATATGTAAAACGGGACTGCAAATCAGTCCCCCAATGTTGCAGCAAAAACGCGATCTTTTGCAGTTTCTTGCGGCCGCGCACTTCCCCCAGCACGGCCAACAGCGACAACACGCGGTAACGTTTCTCGAACATCCGCAAGCCTCCGTTTCCAATCCCGCCCGGCGCCACGCACCGATCCAACATCCGGTCTCCGGTTCCTCCATATTCACACCGTTATCTCCCTACCGGCGTCAACGCAACGCCTGTTATACGCCCGCACCTTTGAATGCCGGCACTTTCCAGGGCCGAACTGCCCCGGCATCCCGGAGAGCGTCAGCGCTTTTCAGGCATGGCCCGCAACAGTTTTTCCCGCAATCGCTCAGGCACGTACAACCGTTTCAGCGACGTACGCTGGTTACGAATCGCCCGGATGAGGGGAGAAGTGCGGGACAGTTCGTACGCCTGCCCTTGTTCGTCAAACAAATAAATGTTCTCCGACGCTTCCTCTTCGCCGCTGGCCACCTCTTTCGCATCCCCCGGCGCTTCTGCCGACGCCGGACTATCGTCCTCCAGCCCTTCATCCAGCAAATACGAATCGGTATAGGGGCTGCTCGTAGCTTCATCGGCCAGGACTAAATAGCGGATGGGCCACTCCTCGCCGGCCAACAGATCTTCCCACGCCTCCATCACCGTCAGCGGATCCCGTTCACCCAGCTCGATGGGCTTGTACAGCTGGCGCCGCAACAAGCGCCGGCACAACGTGGACAAAATCGGATCCGACACATCTTGCCAGCGGTCCACCGTGTACCAGATGACGTGGTCCGTCAGCCGCAAGTAGTCGGACAGCCGATCTTCGCTGTCACTCCGAAAGAACATCCGTGCCAGCTCCGGCGGCATGTTCAAGTCCACACCGTCTTGCAACAGCTCGGCGGCCCGCTCGAAAATTTTGTCCAACATCAAATCGGCGCTGCGGGTCGTCTTGTGCAAGTACACGTGCAAGTACATGTAATACCGGGCCATGACAAAGTCTTCCGCCACGCTGATGCCCTTTTTCACGTCCAATCCTACTTCCGGCTGGCCGTTGACAACGCCGATGCGCAACGTGTGGATCAACCATTCCAGATCGAACCGGCCGTACTGGGCACCGGTCATGAGGGAATCCCGCAACAAATAATCCATCCGGTCCACATCCAACTGACTGGACAACAGTTTTACCACCAGCCGCGAAGGATGGGTGCGCCGAATGACCTCGGCCACCTCCTGCGCCATCCCTTTCCGGTGGCCTTCCAATACTTGATGGACTTCCGTGTCGCCCAACAACACCCGGATCGTCCACTGCTCGTGGCGTTCCCCGGTCAGCCGTTCCAACACGTGAGAAAAGGGGCCGTGCCCGATGTCGTGCAACAGCGCCGCCGCTTCTGCCACTTCCCGGTGCTCCCGCAACTCGCCGATCCACGCGGGGCTCGTGTGTTCCGCTTCGATCAAATGGCGCAAAAATCGGCGCATCAAATGCACGACGCCCAGCGAATGGGTAAACCGGGAATGTTCCGCCCCCGGATACGTAAACATGCTGAGCCCCAGCTGGCGGATTTGCCGCAAACGCTGAAATTCTCTCGTGTGAATCAAGTCCAGCAACAGGCGGTCCGCCTTCTTTTCAAAGGAGATGAAATTGTGTACCGGATCGCGGAATTTGGGCATGTCATCACCATATCAAAGTTTTCCAATCAGAATTCCGTAACCTTGAAACTTAGTCCCATCATACCACGGAACACGGAAAACGAAAAGCATGTGCCTACGAGCCGAATTGCCGCATCAGTGACCGGCAGGCCACGAGCGGCAGCCACGCCCGCACAGAACGGAAGCCCCATTGGTCGACCCGCAAGGGCACGCGGCGGGCCAAATCCCGCACTTGCACAAAATACACTTCCGCATCGGCCCGGGGGGCAAACGGATTCGCCTCGGCGACGACGCCGTGCCCCCGACCCCACGTCCGCAACCCCATCCATCCTTCGCCTTCGGCATACAACGGATGTTCCTGCCAAAGCCGCTGCACCTCGGCCAGCGGCCAGTGGGCGTCCACGGCCATGGACAGCGACACCGGCGGCTGCCGTTCGTACACTTCCCGCGCCGCCGGCGGCAGTTGCCGGAGCGCCGCCGCGCCGAGCCACTGAAACCGTTGCTGGGGCCCTACATCGTGAGCGGTCAACGCCTCCCAGAGCGCTTCCGGCCGGTCCCATTGCGTCTCTCCCCAGAGGCGCAACTGGCTCCACACATCGGCGGCATATGCTCCTGCCGCCAACATTTCCGCCATGTCCAGCCGGCCGCCGCCCGGATGATCCAAATAAATGCCGGTCCCGGCCCCGTGCAGCCGCAAAAACTGCGCAGCTGCCCGCACATCGCCGTGAAACGTAAACGTCCATTCTGCACGCATCGCTTCTGCCACATCCTGTTTTGAGCAACGGTCCTATCAGGCCAATCTTACCTTATGCACCCCATGTTTTGACCCAAAGGTTTAATGGCCCCTTTATCCCATTGAGCCGCTGCTGGTCTCCATCCATTGCCGGAGCGTCCGGAGCAGCCGCTGGGGCAAGTCTTCCACCCGCCGCACCTCGACCGCATGAGGATACACCTCACCGATGGCCGACGGCTCCTCGCCGATGGCCACGCCGATGACGTGAATGCCGTCCCGGGCCAGTTCCCGCACGGCGCCCCGCACGTCGTCCTGGGCCGCTTGCCCCTTCAACGTCCACCGGTCGGCTTCGTGCACCGGCCGTCCGTCGGAGATGGACAAGATGAGGGGCCGCACTTGCCCCGCCGTCCCCAACCAGCCGGCCCGTTCCGCTTCCCGGATGTATTGGGCCGCATACCGCAGCGACAACCCTTCCCGGGTGTTTTCTTTCGGCCCCAGCAACACGAGCCGTTCCCGCTGGTCTGCCGGCCGCGGCCCAAAGTCCAAGTAGTGGTGATGCACGACGTGGGGCCGACCGTACACCGCCAAATGGCCCATCACCGCCAGCGGCAGCCGGCACGCCCGGCACACCGCTTCCAACACAAGACAGGCCCGTTGCGCATGGTGCCAGCGGGACGACTCGCTCATGGAACCCGATTCATCCACCAACACCAAAATCGCCAAGTTACTGCCGCCGTCCATCCCGCTTCGCCGGTAAAAGAGCCGGGTGTCTTGCCGCCACAGCCGCCGTTCGTCCAGCTTGCCGCTGTACAGCCCGCTCTCCCGCACGGGCTGATCCCCCAGGAACCATTGCTGCCATTGGCGGATCATGCTTTGGGCGAGCCACCGGGTCTCGGCTTCCAGGCGCAAAAACTTCTCCCGGTCTTCCGGCGTCAGCGAAAAATCCCGGTGGGAAAAGACGCGAATCCCTTGATGAAGACCCACCGCCAAATGTTCGCCGTGCCGGCGCATGGCTCCCGCCACCGCTTGCCCGGCCGCTTTCGCTTTCGCCTCCCGGACGGCGTCAGCCTGAACCGACACGAGGGCTTGCGCCACTTGCGCCAAATCGGCTTCCCAGGTCGAAGGGCCGGCGGCCTCTTCTAAACCGGGGTCTTCAGCGGGAGACGGGGCACGTTCATCCGGGGCAACATCCCGTGAACCAACATCCGCCGGCGCATCTCCCGGTCCTTTTCGCACGGCATCCGCCGTTTCATCCGGTTGTCCTGCATGCAGTTGTCCTCCTGGCACGCCATCCGCTCTTACCGGCCGCCGCCCCGGCAACACGAAGTCCGCCGGCTCTCCCTGCCGGCTCGGTTGAACGGCGTCGGCATCCGCCATTTGGCGGGACAGCCGGCCTTGGGGACGCCGTTTTCGGCCGAAGCGAAACCACTTCCAGCGAAACCGGTAGCGGGCCGCTGCGGGTCCGTCCGCTTCCCTGTCGGACCTCTTGTTCTCCGCGATCGCGGGGGATGCAGCGCCGGACAAATGGTCATCCCGGCGAATTGCCGCCGATGCATTTGGTCCGTCCCCGGCAGACGGTTCCGTTCGCGGCCCCTGCTTCTGCGCCGCAGCACCTGGCTCCTCGGCCGTTGGACCGCCGTCGCAGTCGTCCTGCCGCCGGGCTGCCCGATACCCCAATTCTTCGTCCCAGCGCCAGCGGTCCCCCTCATTTCCCTCATCGCTCTCAGGGAGCGCTGCCGTTGAACCGATGCGCTCCGTAAACCCAGGGGAGCGCCCCCGCCCGCCTTCCTCCCCGCTCGTCTCCGGCATCTTATGCGAGTTGGCCGTCGGTTCCGCCGCAGGGACGGCCGCCTCGGGCCAGGAACCCGCCGGTATCACCCCCCGCCGGTCCGGCGACAGCCGCCAGACGGGCTTGAAGGATTGAAAGGATGGATCCAGACCAACGCCGGATTGTTCCATCTCTTCGATCCAGGGCAAATACAGCCGATACAGCGCTTCGGCATGGCGCAGGCGGGCCATGGAGTCGGGGGCGCGCTTGCCTTGCTCCAAGATGGGCACCGCTTCGGCAAACACCGCCGCCAGCGTCGGATCCAGCCACTCCCCTTTCACTTTTCCCAACACCGCCTGCATCAACGTGGCCTGGGCCAGCACTTGGAAGGCCGGCTCGCCCCGCCGCTGCATCTGATCAATGGCGGGCATTTGCGAAAAGGCCACGTGATTGCTGAAGGCCAGCGCCCGCCGGAACAGCCCCCGGTACGCCGCACAGCCGAGCCGCTCCACCGCCGCGTCTTCGACGATGTTCAGCAGCCGGTACGCCATCTCCCGCTGAAAGGGCGTCTCTTGGCGCATTTTGGCCGGCAAGAGACGAAAGGCGCGAAAGTCGGTGTAGGCGATGTGAAAATATTCGTGGGCCAGCTGGCCGAGGATGGCCAGCGTTTTTTGTTCCAACGTCGCCAGCGGCGCCAGCAGGGGCGAAAGCGGATTGATGTGAATGACCCGGCCGTCAGTCTGGATGGATGGGGAAAACACGACCCGCAAATCGTACATGCCGCTGACGGTCCGCACGACCCGTTCCAAATATTTCCGGTATGCCTCCGACATCAAAAACTCCCGCTCATCCATGCCCAACGCCGGTTGATTCATCCCCATCACCCGCAAATCCGAACACGTTTTCCACCAGCACTTGTGCCAACTCTTCCTGGATGTCCCGCTGCTCCAGGGCCGCCGCCGGCAAAACGGTTTTCCAGGCGGAAGCCACCGGATCGCCGGTGAAACGGACGTCTTGGGCCCAGTCGATGAGCTCCCGCGTCCCCACTTGTCCCGGCAACCCTTCTTGTTCCACCCGCCGCTGCATTTTTTCTACCACGTCGGCCATGCGGGCGATCAATTCCCGGTTTTCCAAGCCGCTGGCAGCCGCTACGATCTCCACCAGTTCGTCCCGGGGCATGGGCGGCACGTACACTTTGCGCTGAAACCGAGACTTCAATGCCTCGTTCAACCGTTGCGTCCCGACCAACGCCAAGTTCATGGTGGCCACCACAATACAGAGGGGATGCCGTTGGACCGTTTCGCCGTTGGCCAACGTCAACCGATACGGCGTCTCCAAGGCGCTGTGGGCCGCCCCCAACACGCCGGGGCGGGCAAAGTTGAGCTCCATCAACTCCACCAGCCCGCCGTAGCGGAACGCCTTGACGAAAGGCGGTTCATCGAAACGGAAGCGGCCGGGTTCGGGGCCGGGCACGTACTTGCCCAACAACACATCCTCTTCCACGTTGAGGGACAAGTTGACCGCATAATACGGCAACTGCAACAGCTGCGCAAGCAGCTGGGCCAACGTCGACTTGCCGCTGCCCGGCGGCCCGTAAAACAACAAATTGCGCAACGGCCGCCGGCTGTGATGGGTCTGGCGGATCATGTCGGCCAGTTCCAGCAAATACGACGGCAAGCGCACTTCATCGGGCCGAAAGTTCGGAATGAGGGCCCGTACGTCTTCCGGCCACGGATAATCCGGGGCCAACGCATAGCGGCCGTCGGTCAGGGGGGACGCCGACGATGCAGCGCATCCTGCCGCCGCCCCGTCACTTGCGGTCCCGCCGTCACCCGCGGACATCCGCATTCCTTTCCGGGGCGCGGTCAGCCAAGAAAACGGCACCGGACGCCCGACGAGCTCTTGCGAACGATCCCGGATATGACGGGGCAAGGAGGAAGGCAACGGCTCCACTTCCGACACGTCTTGCAGATAAAAAAAGCGGTTTTCCCACAAAAACGCATTGACGACGAACAACGCGTCCCTCGAGGCTGCCGTCTCGCCGAGGCACCCCCGCTCCCGCCACTCCTCCTGCAACAACGGCCAGATTTCGGCCACATCGGGGTTTTTCGCGTCATCGTAGGCCAGCAACAGCGCCCCTACATACAACGACCAATGGGGATGAGCCGGATCGCATTGCCCTCCCGGCTGGCCGTCACCGCCATTCCACGCACCCCAGTACAGGCGCCGTTGGATTGGATCGAACAGGCCGACCCAACGGAGCGCCTCCGGTTGTTCCGGTTCCGCCGCCTCCCAAATATACAGCTGCCCTTCCCCGTGCCGCACCGTGCCGACGGCCACTTGTCCCGCCAGCAAACAACGGACGGCCATGGTCGGGCCGTACAAGATGCGGGCCCCTTCCCGGAAACTGATGCCGGTTCGCACGCGGGGATCCGTCTCGTTTTCTTTCAGCGCCACGTCCGGGATGTCCCGTTGTGTCTCCGTCCATGCCCAAAGCAACCGTCTCATCCACCTTCTCGGGAGAAACTCGTCGCTTTGATTATATCAAAACAAAAGGACCTGCTCCTGGCGGAACAAGTCCGTTGTGCATCCGATGGGCGTTCGGGCCCGTTTAGCTCTGTATTCTTTTATTCACCGACTTGCAACGTGGCTGTCGGCATCGTGTGCATGCCCCGGGCATCGGTATGGGGAATGACGTAATACGTGCCGGGTTCCTCAAACGTATACGTAATGGCGTAAATGCCATTCCCTTGCGGCTCCCCGTCCATGTGCACATGCTCGTCCTCGTTCTGGCCGTCTTTCCACAGCTCGAACTTCACCCGCTCCGCATCGTCCACCAATTCGTCGCCTTGCGTCACTTTGGCCATGATGCGGACTTCTTCACCGGCTTTGATCGTCTCCGGTTCGGTCAGCACTTCCACCTCCACCGGCACCGTCGGTTCCAACGTCAATTGCCGGTGGTCTGACTGATGATCGGACGTTTGCTGATCGCGATCGTGCTCGTTACCGGACGAACAGGCTGCCAAGAACACGACCAGCGTGAACGTACAAAGCCAAATCCCATGGCGCCAAAACCGATTGCGCCGCAACATGAACACCCCCATTTCCTTCGGCTGCTTCCCTGCATGTTCGGAAACCGCCATGTCACACACCGGCCGGGCGAGCGGCAACAATACGCATGGCCCGGCCGCTATACCGGTTCTGGGCGATTTGTTTTCAGTGATTTGCTTTCAGTATAGAAAACCCCAGGAGCGCTTTCAATGAAACCTGGTGGAATGTCATGAAGTTGCCACTTCCAATTCCCGCCAATGCAGGGCGCAAAAGAAAAGGGGCACAAAAAAGAACAGGGACCGATGTCCCCGTTCTTTCTACGGTGATTCAGCCGGACCTGTTTCAGGTTTGTTTCAAATGTATCCACGTATCAACATCGGTACACGAATTACCGCTCCACCAACCGGACGAGCACTGCCGCCACTTGCGCCCGGGTGGCCAACGCTTGCGGCATGAACTGGCCGTTGCTGCCGCTCATCAACCCGGCTTCCGTCACCGAAGCCACCGCGCCCCGGGCCCACGCCGGAATGCGGGCGGCGTCCTTGTACGGCAACGCGCCTTGATAATTCACCGGGTTGGCCAATCCCGCTGCCCGGGCGATCATAACCGCCATCTGCACCCGGTTCAGGTTGGCCGTCGGGCGGAAATACCCGGCCTCGTCGCCCAACACCAGTCGGGCATTGACCGCCGAGGCGATGATGCCGCGGGCCCATTCGGGGATTTGTCGGGCGTCTTTAAACGGCAAGACCGCATTGGGAATCTCGCTCAACTGTTTGACCCGGGCCAGCATAATGGCAAACTCGAACCGGTTGATCTTGGCATCGGGCCGGAACGTCCCGTCTTGATACCCTTTCACGATACCCAACTCGGCCGCTTTCAGTATCTGTTTTTCCGCCCAATGGCCGGCAATGTCCGTAAAAGCGGGCGAAGGTTTCACCGGTTCCGCCGGTTGGGGCGTTGACGACACTTTTTCCGCCATCACCGCCAATGTCGCCAACCGATTCACATATACGGTCATTTTACCGCCGTCGGCAAATCCGCCCCACATCCGCCACGTTTTTCCAGTTTCGTCATAATAATACACCATCGGTTTTTCACCGGCGGACAACTGCGAGGACTGATACGCAATGGACACGGTCACGGGTTTTTTGAACGTGCCGTCGGGATTCCGTTTCAATTCGTACACCCGGCTCAGCAATTTCAAGTGGGCCGGAATGTTCATACCATTGGTTTCACGAATGGAGACTTCGATGTCACGATCGGTCGCCCCTTCGGGAATGTACACCGTCACGTCTTGGCCGTACCGGACCGTGGCCGCTTGCCCGGCTTCAACACGCGTCGTGCTGTCATCAGACGGTTCATTGACCGGTTCATTGATCGCTTTAATCGTCAGTTTCGAGTCAATGTACACATCGTCCGGGTCTTTGACATACAGCGCTTCAATGGTGCCGGAGCCGACCAGCTCGACATCGTCATCTCTGACCTCCAGCCGTTTGATCAACGTACCGGCTTCCAACTCAATCCGGCTGGCACGGTTGACGGTGACCGTTCCCGTGATTTGAGCCGTATCGCTCAAGTAGACCGTGCTTTCGGAAGCGTTGATCGTCACACTGCCTTCAATGGTCGCCGTATTTTCCAACGATAACTCTCCGGCTTCCCGGATTGTGACCGTCCCCGTCACTTTCGTTTTGCCCAGCAGCCGCACATGTGCTTCTTCCGCATCCAATTCCAAATGATTCAACGTCGCATCTTCAAAAAGAATGTCATCTGCCTCGTCACTTTTGACAAACGTCGTGCCTTTGACCGTCACATTTTTTCCGCTGAAGCCGTCTTCCACATCTTCAAGGAGCAAATCGCCTTCAATGGTAACCCGTTTCAATTCGGCATCATTGCCTT
>PKQY01000041.1 GCA_017577895.1 Bacillota bacterium | reverse complement strand
TTAAATTTTAAAGAATTTAAATCAGGGCCGCCAGTAAAGCCCCCAATTTTGACGTTTTTCAACGGCAGGCTCGCTTCTACGTTGTCGTTGCCGTCTTCATCAGATACTGCTCCACTTTTCACACCAGCAATGGTCGCAGTGGCAACCGTGCCAGCCGTGTAGAAGTGGGCTTTTACCGTTTTCTTATCTTTTTCTACATCTGCTTCTTTGGCTTCAATGATGTCGCCAGAAAAAGACACGAGGAAGAAAGCATCTTCGTTTTCAACATCGTCAATTTCTTCGTCAAAGGTGAAATACACATACTTGCCATCCGCACGCACCGCGATCAAATCCGGCGCTTCGGTATAGCCTTTCACTTCACCTTGCGGAGCTTGCGCTTTTTGCTCCAGGGTGGTAATCACGTTGCCATTGGCGTCATAAGCCGTGACACTCACCGTCACGTTTTTGTTGCCAATGAAGGACGTGGTGACTTCAAACACACCGTCTTTGGCTTCCACGCCTTTTTGTTCAAACAAGACGTCGCCAGCAGCTTGCGTGGTAGCGGCTTCTGCTTCACGCACTACAACGTCAACTTTGGCAGCACCTTTGATGGAACCTTTGATCGTCAAGGTACCGTTGTCGTTGTAGACGACTTCCACTTTGTTCAGCAGGGCATGTGCCGCAGCAACATAAGTGTCGCCTTCTTGTTGCACTTTATACAGCAAGTTGGCCGCTTGTTGCCGTTTGAACGGATCGCCAGGACCGTAGGCACCGTTCGGATACCCTTTGACCAGGCCAATTTTCTCCAACAGACCGACGTTCGCTTTGTGCGAAGCGTTGATCCGCGCACCGTCCGTGGTCGTCGGAGTCAGGTCCAGTTCTTTCGCCACTTCTTCCAGACCCAGTGCCCGCACCAGGAAGGTGGCCGCTTGGTCCCGTTGAATCGGACGGTTCGGCGAATAGGTGGTAGCCGTCGTACCGGTGGTCAAGCCAGCCGCATACAGGGCACCGACCCAACCTTTTTGTTCCGGATCTTTCACGTCCGTGAATTGGGCCGCAGCTGCCGGATTGGGTTGCAGACCTTTGACTTGGGCCAAGATTTTGGCAAACTGAGCCCGCGTGATGGATTTGTTCGGACCGAACGTTCCATCCGGGAACCCTTGGATGATGCCTTGTTCCGCCAAGGCTTCAATGGCTTGTTGCACGTCCGGCGTCACCGTGTTCGGGTTGACATCCGGAAACTTGGTCGCTGCGCCAGCAATTCCGGCCGGCAATACCAGCGTCGCTGCCAATGCCGAAGTGGCAACTTTCTTGAACACCTTCTTCATGGCTCCAGTTTCTCCTCCTTGACCTAGCTTCATTGGTTGATGTGAATTCAAGATGCTCCCCCTCTTGGCCATCCGTTCCCCCCTTTCCGCGGAAGAGCTGAATTGTTGTTTGTCTTTTGGTTGTTGGGTGCATGTCGTTTGCTGCATCCACCATGCATAACGATCCAGAGTTGCGTTTCGTTGCATGGGAGAAAAAATTTTTTTTGGTTTTGTCTGCCTGCATTGGCAAACCGACACCACACCCAGTCTATAGTCTAACATGGACAGCCCCATTCGTGAAGCCCCAAAATGATTTCCGTCCGAACTTTTCTATAACCGAATCTTCATTTATCTTCGAAACGGCATGCTGGCCGGCGGATTGGCAATCCCGCTCAGGAAACGATCGCCTCGAACCGCCCCTTCGTCGACGACCACCAACACCACTTCATTGGCTTCATCCTCGGATAAATCATACGCGAGAACGACCGTATCTCGGTTGATCTCTTTTACTCGGTCAGCGTCAAACCAGTCGCCGTCCGGGGTGTACAACAAGAAGCGGCTTTCGTCAACTTCGGAAAGGCGATGGCTGAACGTAAACGTCACAATTAGCGCCCCTTCCTTGTTGTCATACTCCCCGCGAACGTCCTCCAGCACCGGCGCGGCAGTCGTCCCGGCATTCACATGCCGTTGGAGGGGCACGCTACTGAGGGCCACCAACTCCGATTCGGGGTACGGCTGCCATTGGGCGGGATCCGTCGCTGCCGTCCATGGGTTCAACTGCACCGTAACACCAGCGGTCAACGCCAAAATTTGTCCAATGGTCAATTCCCGGCCGTCTGGGGCCACCGTAGCCACCGCGTCTTCGTCAAACTCGATGATCACATCCCGTTTGTCGACTTCCACGGTGTATCCGTTCCCCATCCGTGCACCACGGGTATCCCGTACCTCGATCTGACGCAACGGCACGTGTTCGCCGCTCGCCAGATTCAGCGTAATGCCGTATGTCAAGTCGTCCCGTAATATATCCAACCCTCTCGTCCCCGCTGGATACGGCTTGCCGTCCCCAATCAGCGACTCGAGATTGTTCTTAAATTGCAATTTCAGTTCGCCGTCCGTCATATCCAGATCGGCCCGGTACAATTCGTTGGTCAACATACGTCCGTACGGTGTGTCGATGACAGTGAAGGGGTTGGGCGACAACTGGTCAGTGTAAACGGCATCTCGAGCCCGGACAACCCCCGGCTCGACGAATGCCCTCGCAATCTCATCCCGCGACCAGTCCCGAGCAAAACTCACATCAACAATTTTCGGCGAACGATCCTCGAATTTTACTTCAAAGTAACGCTTGGAGAAAATGTATGCCGGCCGTTCTTCCGGATCGTCAATAGGCAACGGTACGCTCAAGTCAAAATCGACCGTCACCTGGTTCGTCTTCACTTGATGGATGCGAGTCCCTTTCAGCACCGTGCCGTCTTTCAGCACGAGGCCGAAATGTTGCGCATCTTCCTGCTCTATGCGCAAGTCTTTCGCCAACGACCGATTAAAAGTGAAATCTGCACGGATCACTTCGGTGCCGGGCCGCTTTCCTTTTTCAAACTTGAAGCTTTTGATCGTCACATCTTCTAATTCCGGACCGACCGTCTTGCCATCGAGGGTAACATCCTGCAGCGGCAAGCTGTACGGAACGTTCGCTGTCCGCTCCTGGTCAATCACGGCGCCAGCCTGAACTCCAGCAATCGTCGCCGTAGCCACCAGTTGTTCGTGAATCATACGGGCAACGACAATCCGATCATCGGTGTCAATCTCCACCCGTTCCGGCCGCACTTTCGTGCCGTCGGCAGTGATCAGGAAAAACCGTTCCGGCTCCTCGACGCGCCGGATGGACTCGTCAAAAATGAAGCGCACCCGTTTCCCGTCTTTCGGATCCACTTCCACCTGCAACAGGTCGGGACCATCCATGACCCCTTTCACCGGTGCGGTGCCCACTTGTGCGGTCGCCGACAATTCGGCCAGTTCATTGCCGTTTTTGTCATAGCCGACAACGGTGGCCTTGACGGTCGCAGGCGTCAAAAACCGTTGTTCGGTGCGCACCGCAAAACGGCCGTTGTCACTCGTCTCGATGCCGTTGACGTCCAGAAGCGTCCGGCCGCTCTTTTCATCCGTCAGCGTCACGTCCACTTCCGCAGCGCCGTTGATGAACCCTTCCACGCTCAAGGTGCCGTCTTCCTGTTGCCGGATGCGGACGTCATTGCCGTATTGGCGCACCGACTGTTCGTACCGGGCGCGGTTTTGCATCAAATCGTACAACACGCTGGCCGCCTGCTGGCGTTTCACCGGCTGGGCCGGGCCGTATGTACCGTCGGGAAAGCCGCCCATCAGCCCCAGGTCCATCAAGAGGGCCACGTTGGCACGGTGCGCGTCACTGATGCGGGCGCCGTCTTTCGTGTTGGGCGTTTTGTTCAACCGTTTGGCAATCTCCTCGGCGCCCAACGCCCGGACCAGGAACGTGGCGAACTGATCCCGCTGTATGGGCTGATTGGGTGAAAACGTGGTCGGCGTCGTGCCGGTCGTCAACCCCGCCGCCACCAGCGCGCCGACCCAGCCCTTCTGTTCCGGGTCGGAAATATCCGTAAATTGCGCCGCCGCTTCCGGTTTCGGCTCCAAGTTCTGCACCTGGGCCAAAATTTTCGCAAACTGCGCCCGGGTGATGGCTCGGTTGGGTCCAAACGTCCCGTCGGGAAAACCGCGGATGATCCCTTGGGCCGCCAGGGCTTCAATGGCCCGTTGCACCTTTTCGCCGACGGTCTGCGGAGTCACATCGGGAAACACCGTCGCCGCGTGGACCGTCGCCGTCCCGGCCGGAACGCCCGGCATACCGGGCAGCAACAAGGCCCCGGCCAGCGCCATCATTCCAAGGCGCTTGCACAACCGTTTCATGGCGGTTTCTCCTCCCTTTGTCCGTGTTTCCTTAGTTTGGAGTGTAACACACGGGTGTCGAAGCGTGAAGGACAGTCATGACAAGCCGCGTCATTTTTCCTATTCTTTTCGCAAATCTTTCCGCGTCAAGACGAGCCACAAAAACTTCGGCAGCGCCAGTTGCCGCCGCCAGCGGGACGGCTCTTTGATGAGCCGGTACAGCCACTCCAACCCCATCCGCTGCATCCACTCCGGCGCCCGGGGGACGTTGCCGCAAATGACGTCCAGACTCCCGCCGACGCCTTGCAACACCCGGGGCGCCAAGTTGTCCCGATGTTTCCGGATCCAGTACTCCTGCCGCGGACTGCCCATGGCGACGAACAGGATGCGGGCGCCGGAACGGTTGATCTGCTCCACCACTGCCCGGTCGTCGTCGAAATAGCCGTGCTGCGTCCCCGCAACTTGCAACCCCGGATACCGGGACTGCAAGATGCGGGCCGCCTGTTCCGCCACCCCCGGCTTGGCGCCGAGCAAAAACACCGGATAGCCCTTGGCCGCCGCATGTTGGCACAAATGGAGCATCGTCTCGACGCCCGTCACCCGCTGGCGGACGCGTCCGCCCCGCCAACGGGATGCCAGCACGACGCCGATGCCGTCGGCGATGGGCAGCTCCGCCTCGTTGAGCAATTGGCGCAAGGCTTCATCGGCCTGCGCCTTGACGACTTTTTCCGGGTTGATGGCCACAATCATGACCTGCCGACCATCGGCAATGGCCCGATCCGCTTCGGCCAGCAACGTCTCGTACGTAAAGTTGCCGACCCGCACGCCGAGGATCTGTTCAAAAGCCGCCGCATGCCCGTTTTCATGTCCATCTGCGCGCTTTTCCTCAGTTCGTTTGCACGCCAAGCCATTCTGGCCGGTACCATTTTGTCCTGTTCCGTTTTGTCCTGTTCCGCTCACGTTCCGCTCACTCCGTTTCCCGCCGCTGATTGCGGCCTCCTTTGGTCCGCCGCCGCAAGCTGCCGGCCAGTTGCCGCCACTCGGGCACCCGGCACAGGGCCAGCACAAATCCGTAAACGAGAAGCCCCGCTGTGCCGCCGGCCATCAGTTGCACCCAGGCCAGCGCTCCGGCACCCAAGGGTTCAAGCAGCGGCAACGGTTGCTCTGCCAACCATTGGAACATGCGGTCAACCCACCAATAGACGGCCCCCGCCGCGCCGCCGGCCAGGGCGGCCGGCCCGGCCGCGGCCAGCACGTGCCGCCCCAACGCCGGGGCGTCCAGGCGGCGGGAAACCATGGCCAAAAGCAACAGCGCGTTCAGCCAGGCGGTGACGGTGACGGACAAGGCCACCCCTGCCAGCCCCCACACCGACTGGAGCAGCCAGCCGAGCAGGCTGTTCAGCCCGACCACGATGGCCAGCGACAGGCTCACCGGCACCGCCGCCGCCCGCAAGGCGTAATACGCCCGCGTCAAATAAAACACCAGCGCGTGGGCCGGAATGCCGAAGGCGAGGACGGCCAACACGGCCGCCGTCCGCCGGACGTCGCCGGCGGTAAAGGCACCGTACCCGAACAGTGCCGCCGTCACCTCGGCCGCCCCCGCCGCCAACAGAACCGCAATGGGCGCCAGCAGCAACATCAAGCCCCGGGCGCCGCCGCGCATGACGCCGGCCAGCTTCTCCAGATCGCCGGCCTGCGCGTGCCGGGACAGGCCGGGAAAAAGCAGGGTGGACAACGTGACGACCAGCAGACTTTGCGGCAGTTGCATGACCAACATGGCGTAGTTCAGCGCGGCGATGCCCCCTTCCTCCGTGCCGCTGGCCAGCACCCGCCCGATGACGGTGTACAGCTGCATCACGGCGCCGCCCAGCAAGATGGGCACCGCCTGGGCGAAAATGCCGCCCAGATCCTCATGGTGCCACCGCCAGCGAAAGCGGTAGCCGATGCGGTACAACTGCGCCGCCTGCATGATCAGAAAGGCGGCCGCCCCGGCCAACACGCCGTAGGCCGCCGCGCGGATGCCCCAAACCGGCGCCCCCAACAGCAAAAAGAGAACGACGGCCCCGTTGAGGGCCAGCCGGGCCAAGGCCGCCGCTTGAAACCGGTCGTGGGCGTTCAGGACGCCGGTATACAGGGAACCTAAAATCATGAACAGGCTGGCGGGCATCATCCAGAGGAACAACGTCTGCGCCAGTTCCGCCGCCGCCGGCGGCAAGCCCGGCGCCGCCAGCCCCACGACCCAGCGGGGCGCCAACGCCGTCAGCACGATGGCCAAGCCGGTTCCCGCCGCCAGCCGGGCCGTCAAGGCGTTGACCTGATGCCAACGGGCCGCGCCTTCCGGCCGGGCTACGAGAAACGGGATGACGGCGGTCGTCACGGCGCCGCCGAGGACGAGGTAGAGAAAGTTGGGCACCGTCAAGGCGGCCAAGTAGGCGTCCACCGCTGCCGTCGCCCCGAAGTGGTACGCCAGCGCCACTTCCCGCAAAAACCCCATGGCTTGGGCGATGATGTTGATGAGGGCCACCACGCCGAACCGTTTTAAAAAGCTCATGTTGTCCCGCCTTCCTGAATGTGGACGCCCGAACGGACCCAACGGGCAAGGGCCCGCGTCTGTTCATAGGCCGCCTGCCGGTTGGCCTCGGCCATGCGCCGGACCGCTTGCCGCTCTTCCTCCAGCCGGCCTGCCATGGCGCGCCACAAATCCAGCAGTTTCGCCGGCCAGCCGGCCTCCTCGGGAGAGACGGCCCATTTCTCCCGGCCGTTGTCGGCAAAGATGGCCTGCACTTTCGAACGATAAGCGATGCCGATGGACGGCGTGCCCGCCACGGCGGCCAAAATGAGGGCATGCAGCCGGGTGGCGATGAGCATGTCCAGCTCGCCCATCAAAGCGATGAGGTCCGGCGGCGCCAGTTCGCGATCCAGCAGGTATACCTTCTTCTGTTTCTTTTGTCCTGGTTGACCTTGCCGCCCGGCGCCGGTCGCTGTCCCTGCCCTCGTTCCGCCGGAATCGGGTTCCGCCGCCCAGGGGGCCGTCAACGTCTCCACGTCCATCCCGGCGAGGATGTCCTTGGCCGTCTCCACGTCCTGGGGGTACTTGGTGCCGAAGTAGACGATCTCCACCGCCGTCGGCACTTCCACCGCCAAGAGCTCCCGGGTCAACGTCCGCATCCCTTCCACATAGGCGCGATACCGCTCCGGATCGCCGTCCGACGCCAGCCCCGGATAATAGCACGGCATGGCGGATATCCCCACCCGCAACACGCCGGGCCGGCGGGGCGGCAGCCAACGGCGGGCTCCCGCGGACGCCCCTTCGCCAATGCGTTTTTCCTGTTCTTCCGTCAACCCGGTCCCTTCACCGTCCGCGCCCGTGCCACTCGCTCCGGACGGTTCGGCTTCGTTCCACATCCGCGTGCCGTCCGCCGCCGTCAGTCCAAAGGCCGGATCCGACACGACCGCCACCGGCCGACGGACGCCGATGCGCTTCAACAGCTCCTGGGACTCGCTGTCCCGGACGCTGACAGAGGCCGCCCGGTTGGCGCTGTTGCGGATGAGCCGCCGCCCCAGGGCCGTCTCGATGGGACCGGCGCCGACGGCGTGATACACCACCGGCACGCCGGCCAGCCGGGCGATGCGGGCGACGCCGGTGTACAACAGCGCCTGATGGCGAAACGTGTCCATCAACAGGGCGCCGCCGCCGATGATGAGCAAGTCCAGCTGCCGCAGGCGGCGGTACAAAGCCAAGACCGTCGGCAACAGGGCCACTTTTCCGCCTTTTCGCACCAACACCGGCACCGCTTCCACCTGGGGGTGGCGCCGCCGGGTGTCGGCAGGATCGAAACTGAACACCGTCACGCGCGGCGGCTCGGGCCACGCGGCCAGCTGCCGGAGCAGGCCCCACAAGATGGCCTCGTCGCCGTTGTTATGATGGCCGTAGTTGCCCAAAATGCCGATGCGAACCGGCATGCCGGTTCCTCCTTTCTCACCGCTGCTGGGCCGACTTCTCCCGCACGTCCAACCGCCGTACCGCAGGCCCCGGCGCGCCGGCCATCGCGCCGCCCGCCGGACGCGCCGCCGCCGGTGCCAAGCGCTCCTGGCGATCCAGCGCCAGCAGCAGCCCGTACCACGTCCAGAGCAAGAACGACAACTGCTGCACCTCCATCATGTTGGCCAGCACGTTGAGCACGCCCATGCCCAAGGCCCAGGCCAACAGCACCGTGGCCAGCCAGTGGGCCAGGCCGTCCCGGGTGCGGCGGCGGATGCGGAACAAGCTCACCACCACCGTCAACAGCATCGCCATGTAGGCGATGAAGCCCAAGGTGCCGGTCTCCACCCACACCCGCAAATATTGGTTGTCGGCGGGAAAATCGGGCTGCAAGCCGTACTCTTCATGGATGCTGTAGGGCGAATTCATGGCGCCGGAGCCGCCGAACGTGGCCAAGCCCGTGCCGAACCAGAAATGCTCCCGGATGATTTGCGCCCCGATCTGCAGCCGGAACAGCCGGCCGCTGCCTTGGCTCAGCATGAGCGTCTCGTCGGAAAACGTCTCCTCCAGCCGCTCCTGCCGCAAATCGGCCAAAGACCGGTCGCCGCCGCCTTCGCCGGTGGCGAAGGGCGCGTTTTCAAAGGTGGGCATGTACTTGGCCACCGGGAAAAAGAAGGGCACCACCATCAGCGCCACGATGAACAGCGGCAGCCACGCCTTGCGCCAACTCCGCAGCGCCAGGACGGCCAAGGTCACCGTGCCAAAGGCCATCCCCAGCCACGAACTGCGGGAAAAGGTGTACATAAGGGCAAACAAAAACACAAACAGACTGAAGCCGAACACGATACGCGAGGCCTTCCCCTGGCCGCCGGACGCGAACACGGGGACAAAAGCCGCGTCCCGCTTGCCGAAGGAGGCGTACAAATACCACGCCAGCACGACGAGGAGCATCATCATCAAGTAGGCGCCGTAGCCGTTGGGGTTTTTCAACAAGCCCAGCAGGCGCCCCTTGTTCGTCAACGACAACGCCTCGACCCACGCCGACGGGCCGTAGGAACCGAACAAGATGAGGCCGAACACGCTCGTCATGGCCAAAAAGAGGGCCACGCCCATGGCCAGCTGCAACAGCCGCAACAGCCACACCCGGTCCAGCGGCAGGCGGTACAACACCATGGTCAAAAAGAAAAACAGAAAATACCCCCGCAGTCCCGTCAGGGCGTGAAACAACGGAATGCCGTTGATGACCGACGAAATGAGGCCAATCGCCGTAAAGGCGAGGAAACACCACTCGGCCGGGTGCAGGGGAAAGATGCGCCGCCAGACGGCGGGCAAGGCCAAGAGCAACGCGCAAAACACCGCCAAGTCACTGAAAAAACGGAACGGACTGGCGACAAAATCGATCAAAAAAAAGCGCACTGGGGTGTAGACGGTGAGGGCAGCCACCAAGATGTAGATGAGCCGTTCATTGGTTGTCATCGTTCGCAACGCGTTCCATTTCACGCAGCCGTTTCCTCCTTTGACGTTCTCCCCAGTGCGAACCACGGGGAACGAAACTCATGGCGCCGGCGGTTCGCGGCCGGCTCGTGAGCCTTCGGTCATGGCCGAATTCGGTTGTAGCGAATCCGGTTGTAGATTTGTACGTGTTTGTCCGCCAGCGCCTGGAGCGAAAATTCTGCCCGGATGCGCGCCTGCAGGCGGGCGACCTGCGCCTGCCGCTCCTCGGGCGCATCCAGCCATCGGCGCAACCGTCGGCACAAGCCGTCCACGTCGCCCGGCGCAAAGAGGCATTCTGACGGGAGCAAATCGGGAATGCCGCCGACGGCGGTGGCCACCGCCAACGTGCCCGCCTTCAGCGACTCCAAAATGACGAACGGAAAACTTTCGCTGCGGGAGGTCAACACCGACACGTCCGCCGCCGCCAACAGCGGCTCCACGTCGGAACGGAAGCCTAAAAACGCCACGCGGGCCTCCAGCCCCTGCTCCCGCACCCAGGCCGACAGCCGCTCCCGTTCCGGCCCGTCGCCGATGAGGAGCGCCTTCACCGGCCGGCCTTCCGCAACGAGTTTCGCCACCGCCGCCAAAAAAACGGGAATTTCTTTCACCGGATGGAGACGGCCGACGGCGGCCACGACCTGATCATGTTCGTCCAAATCCAAACCGGCGATGGCCGCCAGCTCGTCCCGGGTATAGCCCTGCACCGGCGTGTCCATGTCGATGCCGTTATACACGACGCTGATCTTCTCCGCCGGAATGCCGTCGGCTTCCAGCTGCTCGGCAAAGGCCCGGGACACGGCGATGAAGTGATCGCATTGCCGCAAGGCCCAGCGGTTCAAGCCGGTGAACAGCCACCGCTTCCAAGCCGCATGGTGGATATAGTCCCGGCGGATGTCGCTGTGGACGGTCGTGAGCCACACCAGCGGCCGGCCGGGATGGGCCTTTTGCCACTTTCGGCGGGCCAGGGCGGCGATAAAGTTGGCCCGGCCGCCGTGGCTGTGCAGGTGGGTCACCCCTTTTTCCGCAAGGCGCCGGACCAGCGCCGCCACGACGCCCATATCGCGGCGGCTCGACTGCGGCAGGAGCGACACCGGCAACCCTTTGGCCGCCGCTTCTTCGTAGACGGGCCCGGGCATGAGGCAGACGAGTTCCGCCTCCATGACCCGGGACAGCCGTTCCAACACGCTCAGGACGTGTTTGCGGGAGCCGCCCGACTCGCCGCCGCTGATGAGCATGAGCACGTTCGGTCTCTTCCCGCCGGACATTTCACCGGCCACGGCGTTTGCCTCCCTCCGCAAGTTGCGCCATCAACAACCACACAACGGAATGAACATGCACAACGAAATTGCCAAGCCATCTGCGAAACCGGCATGCAAACGGGCATGCTAAATTTTCCAGAAATCCACGTTGAACGGCGCCACATCCTCTTTCTTGTACACGTTCCGGGTGTCGACCAGGAACAGCTCCGGCGCCGCCAACGGCCGCCACGCGGCGATGTCGTCCAGCGGCATGCCCTCCTGCCGGGCCAGGATGAGGATGACGTCGGCACCGCGCACCGCTTCTTCAAACCGTTCCACTTTAAAAGGATACGAGGCGGGCACCGCCGGATCAAACGCCTTCACCCGATACCCGGCCTGCTGCAACAACTTCACCGTCTCCAGCGGCGGGCTGATGCGGTCGTCGCTGGAGAAGTCTTTCATGGCGATGCCCAACACCGCCACCGTCACATCCTGGGGCACTTTGCCTTTTTCCTTTACCCAACGGTTCACCTGGTCCACCAAAAAGGCCGGTACCCGATCGTTGATTTGCCGGGCCAGGCGCAACAAGTCCAGCGGCACGTTCTTCTCCGCCGCCCGGGGCAACAAGTAGTACAGGGCGTTGGGCAGGCAATACCCGCCGACGCCGGGACCGGGGGTCAAGAGGTTGACCCGCTTGTGGGTGTTGGCCACGGCGATGACTTCGTAAATGTCCAGGCCCAACGCTTCCGTCAGGCGGGCGAACTCTTGCACCATGGCGATGTTCACGTCCCGCTGGACGTTTTCCATCACTTTGCTGATCTCCACCACCGCCATGTCGCTGGCCCGGTAAATCGGCGCGTTCGTCGTCACCTTGGCGATGATGGCCTCCGCCGCGGCGGCCGAACGGCCGTTGATGCCGGCCAGCGCCACCGGCATGCTTTCGAACTCTTCAAAGGCCCGGCCTTCGGCGATGCGCTCGGAACAGTAGGCCAGGTCGAAATCTTCGCCGGCCGCCAGGCCGCTCTTTTTTTCCAAAATCTCCCGGATGATGCCGCCGGTCATGCCGGGGATGACGGTGCTGCGGACGATGACAATCTGTCCCGGCTCCAGCAGCTCCCCGACGCTGGACACCGCCGACAGCAAATAAGAGGTGTCGGGATCGCCGTTTTTGATGGGAATGCCGACGGTGATGACGACGGCCAGGGCGCCGGGAATGGCTTCCCGGTAGTCGGTCGTCGCCCGGAACCGGCCGTTGGCCAACTGTTCCTGCAAAATCTCCCGAATCCCTTTGCCTTTATAACGTTCCAAGTGATGGGTGATGCCGGCGTTGATCTGTTCCACCAGCTGAGCATTGACGTCGACGCCGATGACCGGCGTCCCTTTCATGGCAAAGCTCAACGACAACGGCAAACCGATATATCCGAGGCCGATGACGGCCACCCGTTCCCGCATAGTCCGTCTCCTCTTCCTGATTGGTCTTTAGTCCATACAAGATGCTCGAACAAGAAACATGGCACCGGTTGCGGTGCCACCACATCATCTTTTTTGTGCCGAACAGTTAAAACAACGTATCCCACCAGTGCCGCAGGCGTTCCATCCAGCCGGCCCCTTTCCCGGCATCCGCCGGCGCCGCCCCGGAAGCCGCCGGGGCAGCCCCGGCACCGGCGGCACCCGAGGAACCGGCGCCGACGCCGTCTCCTGCGGCGCCCGCTGTCGAAGCGAGGTCAGAGGCCACTTCGGTTTCCGGCGGCGCCAGCTCCAGCCGTTGGGCCAGTTCGTCGTGCAGCCGCCGGCGTTCTTCCTCCGACACGATGTTGTACCAGAGGTTTTGCGGCCCCATCCGGGTGCTGGTCACTTCCATGGTCAACGACTCGATGTCCGAGCCGCCGATGTTCCGGAACTGGGACAACATGCGCGTCATGTCTTGCGGCGGGATGTTGTGTTTGATGTTTTTGCCGAGAATGTCCAGCATGGCGAACACGTTGTCCACGTTACGCAGTGACACGGCCTGATCCGCCAAAGCGCGCAACACTTGTTGCTGGCGCCGGTTGCGTCCGAAGTCGCCTTCCGCATCCCGGCGAAAACGGGCATATCCCAGGGCCTGTTCCCCGTTCAGCACTTGCCGGCCGGGATACAGGTTGATGTACGTGTCGGAAGAGCGGTAGTACATGCGTTTTTCGACGTCGATTTCGATGCCGCCGATCTCGTCGATGAGTTCTTCGAATCCTTTGAAGTTGATCATGACATAATAATCCACCGGAATGTCCAACAGCTCTTCCACCGTTTTCAGCATCGTGCCGGTGCCGTAATTGTAGGCGTGGTTGATTTTGTCATGCTTGCCTTTTCCGGCAATCTCCACGTACGTATCCCGGGGGATGGACAAGAGCGTCACTTTTTGCGTCTTTGGATTGGCCGCCGCCAAAATGATCGTGTCGGGCCGGCCCCGGTCCGCTTCGCTGCGGGAGTCGGTGCCCATCAGCAAGACGGTGAACGGTTCGTCCCCTTTTTTCCGGGCCGGTGCCAGCTGTGCCTTCTGATCGTCGTTGGCGTCCACGTCCGACGCTTCCACCGGGTTGTACGACTGATGCCACGCGTTCCACACCTTGATGCCGGCAAAGCCGACAAAGGCCGCCAGCAACAAGGTCAAAAACAGCAACACGCGCCGCAGCGTGCGAATCCGTTTTTTCGCTTTTTTCTGCCTGGATCGCGAGCGACCCGGCGCCCCTTGTTCATGCCGTGATTCCACAAAAGGTCCCCTTTCTCCCACCTTGGCGCCTTACGACTTCTTCGTGTTGGAGCCGGTGCTGAGCCGCAAGCGGTATTGCACCCGCCGCATCAGTTTCAACACCGGCTGATACCGTTTGCTGACGAGACCGATCTTTTCCACGCCGATCTCCGCCGCGATGGAAATGATAATGACCAGGATGATGGCCTCCAGCGCCGTCGCTTGCGAGAGCAACACCGCCAGCGAACCGAAGAAGGCCGCGATCCCGTAAATGCACAACACCGTCTGGCGGTGGGTCAGACCCATTTCCAGCAGCCGGTGGTGCAAGTGGTTTTTGTCCGGCTGCATGACCGGTCTTTTTTGTAGGATGCGCCGAATGATGGCGAAAAACGTGTCGGAAATGGGCACCGCCAAAATGAGGATCGGAATGACCAAGCTGACGAACGTCACCTGTTTAAATCCGAGCAACGACAGGACCGCCAGACTGTAGCCGAGGAACAGCGATCCCGAATCCCCCATGAAAATGCGGGCCGGATGGAAGTTGTAGAACAGAAAGCCGATGATGCTGCCCAGCAACAAGCTGCAAAGGAAGACGACCGGCCAGTTGTTCATGATGACCGCCATCACCATCATGGAGGTGGTGGCGATGGCCGCCACGCCGGCCGCCAGGCCGTCCAGCCCGTCGATGAGGTTGACCGCGTTGGTCACCCCGATGACCCAGACGAGCGTGACCGGGATGCTGAGCCAACCCAAGAGCACGTTGTCGTGGTCAAAGGGCAAATTCAACAAGTTGACTTTCAGACCGTAAATGATGGGCACCAGCGCGGCGATAAACTGGCCGCACAGTTTGGTCACCGGATGCAGCTGAAACTTGTCGTCCAACATGCCGACCAGCAAAATGATGCCGCCGCCCAACAGCAAAACGTACGCGGAAGGGTGTCCTGGCCACATGAGCAACAGCGCCGCAGTAAAGCCGATGTACATGGCCAGTCCGCCCAAGCGGGGCATGACGCGCTGATGCACTTTGCGGGCGTCGGGCCGATCCACAGCGCCGATGCGAAACGCCAGTCGTTTCACCAGGGGTGTCATGAATGCGGTGACAAGCAAAGCGATGACAAATCCGATCAATTCGTCCATCCATGGAACTGCGAACAAAGGGCTCACCCCTACATTCGGCTCTCCTTCACTATACAGCACGGCGGACATTTCGTCCATGCCGGACTCCATCAACCTTTATACCGTTCGGAGGACTCGTCCTGTTTTGGTCCGATGGCCAGTAAAATTTCTCCTTCCGCCGCCACTTTCCCATCCACTGTGGCCACGCCTTTTGCTTTTGCCATGGATCCGCGCACCCGCAACAGTTCCACTTCCAAGCGCAAGACGTCGCCTGGACGCACTTGCTCGCGAAAACGGACGCCGTCCATGCCGGCAAAAAACCCCAGCCGTCCCCGGTACTCGTCCATGTTGAGCAACGCGATGCCCGTCAATTGAGCCAGCGCCTCGACGATGAGGACGCCCGGCATGACCGGGTAGCCGGGAAAGTGGCCTTGGAAAAACGGCTCATTGATGGTCACGTTCTTCACGCCGACCGCCCGCCGGCCCGGTTCCAGCTCCAACACCCGGTCGACCAGCAAAAACGGGTACCGGTGCGGCAAGACGTCCAGCACTTGGCGAATGTCCATCCTCTCGCGTCCCTCCATCTGTGGCAGTGCCGCGCGGCCCGTGCCGCCGAGTTCCGTGGTTAGCACCCTGAATACGTCCTTTTGATCGAGACGAATCCAAGGCAGTCTCGGTTGCACGAACGGACCGGTATAAAACCCCCGGCGCTGTCCACAATATGTACTGTCCCAAGCCTGCACCCGTTTCGCAGCTTGGGTTCGCAGCTTGGGTTCAGATAAAGGAGCATCGCGGTGCCGCGGTGCTCTTTCATTATGGCGTTTTTCATGACGGGTGTTTTTTCTCGCCGTACGTCTTTTGCAAGTAGTTCAGGCTGGTGGCAAAGGCCAAAACAATGACCGCCGCCAACAAAGTGGTGCTGTACGGCACGCGCAGCACCACCAGCACGATGGCCACGTAAAAGAAAACCGTCGTCGTCTTGCCCCAGCGGTCGGCCGGAATCGGATCCCGGCCCGTGCCGGCCAAAATAGCGCCGCCGACGATCATCCCGATGTCCCGCAAAAAAATCAACACCGCCAGCCACCAGTCGATGAACTTGACGATGACGAGGGACAAAATGACCGATAACACCATCAACTTGTCGGCCAGCGGGTCGAGCACGATGCCCAGTTTGGTCACCAATTGATACTTGCGGGCCAGATAGCCGTCCAAGATGTCGGTCAACCCGGCCAAAAGAAAAACTCCCAACGCCCAGAGCATGGCGTGCGGCGCGCCGGAAAAAAAGACGAAAAAATAAACCGGCACCAAGATCAACCGGAAAACGGTCAACATGTTGGGCAAATAGCGCAAGCGGTTCACGGCGCAAACACCAGGTCCCAGACGTGTTTCCACGTGGCCCAGTCAAACACTTCTTCCAACGGCGATTTGCCCAACACGGAATATCCGACGGCCAAACCGAGCACGAAACTGAACAAGAGCACTGCGGGAAAAGAATAGAGAATCAGCCAAAGCCATCGACGCTTTTTCATATGGCCATCTCCTAACTGCGCAACGAGTTGGCCAAGCCCATCATCCGATCGGCCGAGCTGATCACCTGGGCGTTCAGCTGATACGCCCGCTGGGCCTGGATGAGCTGGGTCAGTTCCCACGCCAAATCGACGTTGGAGCTTTCCAAATATTTCTGGCGGATGGCCCCTTGGCCGGCAATCCGCTCGCCCAGAGGCACCGCTTCCCAGAA
>PKQY01000040.1 GCA_017577895.1 Bacillota bacterium | reverse complement strand
GCCCGCCAGGAGACTGACCGGAATCCATTTTTCCGGCGCCATCATCGGGTCATCGGGCAAAGGCATGACCAATAACGGGTACGCCCAAGGCAGCCACGACGTGAGGGGCGACTGCGCCAAAAACATGGCCACCGAGGCGCAGCCGATGCCAATGGCCGTCGGAATGGCTTGATGTTCCACCCGCAACGACAGCCACCATTGAAACACCATCACCGGCATGGAAGCCAAAAAAGGAAACACGCCGATGCCGACCACGTACCGCCACGGAAGACTGCCGCCAAAATGGTGTAAACCAAGGCCGATGCCCAACGCCACAAAACCGACGCTCAAGAACACCACGGCCAAGGCCATGAGCATCCACAGCCAAAGAAATTTGCTCAAATAAACTCCCGCCCGCTCGACCGGCAACGACAACACCAGCTTCCAACCGCCCGCCTGATGTTCTTGTCCGGCCAGCAGGGACGCCAACAACGTGATGCCGAACTGCATCACAAACACGGCCAAGGTCACGCACTGCAAATAATACGTCTGCCAGACGTCGGCGTCCAACCCGAGCAAATAGTCGTAACGGACGGCGTAATTGATGGCCGTCAGCCCCAACACCCCCGCCGGTCCGAGCACCACGAGCGGCCCCATCCACGAACGGCGCAATTTCAGGCCATCGGACCAAAACAGCCGCATCAACGAGCGAACCTTCACGACACATCCGCCTCCGGCTGCCCGCCGGTCAGTTCCAGGAAGATGTCTTCCAAGGACCGGGGCACTTCCTGCAAGCGGTACACCCCGATGCCCGATTGCACCAGCCGCGCGTTGAGCCGCATCCGTTGTTCCGGTTCCAATCCTGGCAACCAGATGCCTTCGGGCGAAACCTCGGGTACCACGCCCTCTTGCCGGAGAATCCGCACGGCTTCTTCCGGCCGGTCCACTCCCAGCAAAACGCGCGGCCGACTGCGCCGCCTCAACACGTCGATGCTGTCCTGGAAAATCAGGCGCCCCTGAAACAAAATGCCGACCTTCGTCGCCATCTGCTCCACTTCACTGAGCAAGTGGCTGGACACCAACACCGTCATGCCGTGTTCCTTCGCCAAGCGGACGATGAGCTGGCGGATTTCCCGAATGCCGGCAGGATCGAGCCCGTTGGTCGGCTCGTCCAAAATGAGCAGCTCCGGTTTCCCAAGCAACGCCATGGCCAACCCCAACCGCTGCTTCATGCCCAAGGAATACCCTTTGACCGGCCGATCGGCATCTTTCAACAAACCGACCACGTCCAGCACTTCGTCGATACGCCGCCGGGAAACCCGGAGAATCCGCCGAATCACCTCAAGATTTTCCCGGCCCGTCAAATGGCCGTAATAAGACGGCGATTCGACCAGCGAACCGACCCGCCGCAACACCTCCAGCCGGTGCTCCGCCAAATCTTTTCCGAACAACCTTACCGTTCCGGCGCTCGGACGCATCAACCCGAGGAGCATCCGGATCGTCGTCGTCTTCCCGGCGCCGTTGGGCCCGAGGAAACCGTAAATGTCCCCTCGTCCCACCTGCAAATGGACGCGGTCCACGGCCAGACGCCGGCCGAAGCGCCGCGTCAATCCGACCGTTGCAATGACCCAGTCGTGCATCCGTATCCCCCCTGCACACCACCATACAGGGAGAACCTTAACCGGCGCCGGAACTTTCCTTAAAATTCGCGGATCACCACCTTAAAAACCGCTTAAACGTGTCCGGTCTAACCTTCCCGCACCTGCCCTTGTTCAGCATCTCTGTTCCGTGCCAAAACGCAGCATGTCCCGTCTTCCGTCGATGTCACCGAAAAGTGCAATCCCATGCCCTGGCTCATCAATTCGACTATCGCCAATCCCAGTCCCGCCCCTTTTTGCGGCGAACGCCCCATGCCGGGACCGCGGTCCCGCAAGACAAACCGTTCTCCCTCCTCCCTTTTCTCCAGGGCCACGGAAACCATTCGGCCATCCTTGGCGTGCCGGAGCACATTTTTCAGCAAGTTGTCCCAGATGCGCCGGAACCATTGTTCGTCCACTTCCCAGAAGAGCGGCTCATCGGGCAGCGCCACATCCACCTCAAACCCTTCTGCTTCAAAGGACGGATACCAAAAAGCCACCGTCTCCCGCACGAGCCGCACCACATCCGCGGTCTTCGGGCGGTACGGCATCTTGCCCGCCGACAGCAAATTCAAGGAAAACAAATTTTCCACCATCTCCGCCAGGTGGTCCACTTTTTGGTCGATGAGGGCCAGCGTCTGGCGGCCCTCCTCCGACAGCGGTTCCTCGTGCAGACGGTACACCTGTGCCCGCAATGCCGTCAGCGGTGTGCGCAAGTCATGGGACAGGCTGGCCACCAGTTCCCGTCGCAACCGTTCTTCTTCCGCCTGCCGCCGGACGCCTTCCCGCAGCTGGGCCACCATGGCGTTGAACGACTGTTCCAACCGGCCGATCTCATCCGGCCGCTTTACGGGGACCGCCCGGGGAATGCCTTGTTCATCCACATCTTCCATGGCCCGCCGCAGGCGCATGAGGCGCCGTCGAATCCAGAAGAAAAACAGCCACGAAAAAAAGACGAACAACAACAGCATCAACAAGAGCGACAGCACATTGAACAGCATGTACCCATAAGGCGGCAACGAGACGGTCAACAGCGAGCGGGGAATTTGCAACACGATAAACCCGTTATCCCCGTCGTCCAACAAGGCGACAACGGTAAACGGATCGCCGCCGTAACTGCGCTTCATGAATTGAACCGTCTCGGCCGCGTCCCACGTCTCATCCACCGGATGCCCTTTCGGAAAGACCGCCTGCAAATCCCCCGCAGGCGAGATCCAGAACATGACCGACTCGGGAATTGCATCATGCATTCTTTCCAAAGCCTGAATGACGCCCGCCGCATCCCGGCCGGACAAATCGTACGCCAACTGATGCCACTGATCTTCGAGGGCACCTGCTTCATAGGGCTTTTCCATCTGTCTTTGTTCCGTCCAACGCTCGCCGGCCTTCTCCCACAGTTGAATAAAACCCAGAAATACCCACGGTGCCAGGAAAAAGAACAGCACCATGACGACCAAATAACGAAACAACAGCGATTGGCGGAACGTCATCTTTTCTGAGCGCCGCATAGGATCGTCTCACCGCCCTTGTCTCGCTATCCAGCCTACTGATGGAGCAAACTTCGTTGACCGAACCTGGCCTGCCGATGGCGTCCCTTCGGTACACGAACCTCCACGATGAACGAGATTACCGTTTCAGCCGATAGCCCAGACCTCGAATGGTCTGGATGATGCTCGGATTGCCCGGATCCCGCTCCAACTTCTCGCGCAAATGCCGAATGTGGACCATCAGCGTGTTGTCGGCGCCGACAAACGGTTCCCCCCACACCGCTTCGTATAACTGCTCCTTCGTCAACACCTGGTTCGGATGCCGCAAAAAGTAAGCCAACAATTGAAATTCTTTGCCGGTCAAACGAATCTCTTCGCCCGTTTCCCGGTCGACGACCCGCCCTTCTTGCAAAAACACATCCAAATGTTGCACCGTCACCGGTTGCACGGGCGCCTGTCCGTACCGCCGGAGCAGCACCTCTATCCGTGCCGCCAGTTCGTCGGGGTGAAACGGTTTGGTCAAATAATCGTCGGCAAACGATAATCCTTCCAGCTTGTCTTCCAGCGCCGTGCGGGCGGTCAACAACAAGATGGGCACGTCCGGCCGCTGGCGCTTCATCCGTTGCCCCACTGTGAACCCGTCCAGCCCCGGCAACATGACGTCCAACACGACGACATCCGCATCTTTGAGCTGCTCCAGCGCCTCTTCGCCCCGTTCCACCCACGTCACGTGATGCCCCCGCCGTTCCAAATCGGTTTTCAGCCATTGGCCGATTTCCCGCTCATCTTCCACGTATAAAATCCGGGCCACGGCCTCATCCTCCTCACAGTTGTACATCATCTGTCCTCATCATACAAAACATGATGGATTAAACCCAATTTGGAAAATAAAAATCCGGCTGCGCGACGACACGGATCGCTCTGTCATTGACAGTGCCGTCAGAACATCCGGATTCGAAAGCATCTCCATTTCATTCGGATACGCCTTCAAATTTATTCCAGGACTCCGCAAACAAGTCCGACGGAATGTGCAAGATTTTGACCTTATTTAGCGCCGGATCATCGTTCTGTTGATGCCAAAGGACGGTGAGCTCCCCTCGATAGATGCCAATCCATTCGTAAAGGCCGCTTCTGTCGGCTCCCAGATCGTAATAGCCCAACAGTTGCCCTCGTTCCCAGTCCAGCAGGTAAACCTGTTGCCCATAATCGCCCGAATTCCTGCTGACAAAGTAAATCCGGCCATCGATGTCCATGAAAGCTTTCAAATCCCGGGTTTGCCGGCTCGTCAGCTGATTCAACGCCGTAAAAGGCATCAGCCGTTGTGCCGCCAGATCGTACACGTAGTACTCGACTCTATCCAATGCTTCTTGCGTCACCCGGCCCATCAGCAACACCTTTTGTTCATCCGGAAACGCTTCCCGAACCAATCCGTCGGTCAAAATGGTCTGTCGCCGGCCGGTTTCCAGATGTAAGGCATAAACCGAACCGTCTGTCAAAAACGTATCGTAAACCAACCAGTCTCCCACCAGCAGTTGATCTAAAACGTCTTTCAATTCATCAAACTGCTTGACCGCCTTGGCATTCCGGTCGTACACCAACAACCGATCATTTCTGGAATCATACCAGACTACCCACCGCCGGTTCGCCTTCCATTTGTAATCCCGAACCGATTCGAAATGAAACGGCGTGTCGGTGGTCAAATCGTAAAAGTGGAAAACCGAACGGTTTCCCTCATCATCCGGTTGCAGCGCCAAAACCCCGTGTTGGATGGAAAGGGTTTGCCCGCGATAATCACTGAATGTTTCCCTCGGCAATTGCAGCTCGGTCTGTTGTCGCGTCCGCAGGTCGATGCGGTGCAGCACCGTCGGCTCGTCGGGATACACGACGTAGGCGTAGTCGCCGTCGAGACCAAAGACCGGCGGCAATTTTTCGAAAGAACCTGCATCCCACTCAGGAATTCTTTCCCGATACACAAAAACATACGGCAACGGCATGGTTTGCGCCGTTTGCGTCTGAACGTCGTACCATCCCAACACGGCCTGGCGGATCAACGAATCGGGATAACCGGAAGGTTTTTCCAAACCGGAATCCAGGGTCGCTTTTTCCCCCATCCAGACGACCCAGCGCTCATTGTGAAGCGGGTTTTTGTAAGACATTCCTTATCGGATTTGATCCACTGGCCGATCTCCTTCTCATCTTCCACATACAAGATGCGGGCCATGGCAACATCCCCTTCCATATACAACCGATTGATGCACGACAATGAAACGCCGAAAATCACGTGGAAACAAAAAGTCCGGCTGTTTCCCGGTTCACCCATTTATCAAGACGAACCGCGAGAACATCCGGATGCAAAATATTTCCTCATATCAATCCCCAATTTGTCGCCTTCCCTGATCAGCCGTTCCCGCTTTTCATTCACAAACATTTTGAGATCCAGCACCAGCTCTTTCAATTCATTGAGCACCCGATTCAACTCATTCCGGAACGATTTTTCCGCTCGGTCGACGGCCAAAAACAATTGTTTGCGGAACGAATCCCGGAACCCGACGTCATCCGGCAGCAAATCTTCCAGGGCTTTCGTCAGCAGCGGATGATCGGCCTGATAAGTGCGGAAAAAGCGGATGATTTCCTTATATTTCATTTCCACATCCTTGTCATCGACGGGCACGTCGGAACACTTGCTCAACACTTCATCCAGCAGGCGATACCGTGTAGCAAACCATTTCTTGGCCGTTCTGTAAAACAAGTCGTCTTCCGTCGGCACAATGTACCGCCTGAAAAATCCCGAAGGCTGAAGCTTGTCCAATTCCCGGCGCTCGATTTCCTGCAGTTGCCGTTTGATACCGGTCAAAATGTCCGGTAAAACCGCCAAAAACTTTCGCTGTTTTTCGATGTAGCTGTCTTTCCAATCATCAAATTGCGTTTGGTACCGCCGAACAATTTCATCCCGGGCTTTGTTCAACTGTTGATTGATGGACCCTGCACTGCGGATCATTTCGCGGCGTTTTCGTTCCAACGCCCGTTCCAGCTCGCCTTTGCTCCAGCTCACTGCATGTTGATAATCTTCAAGGGCTCTGCGAAATTTCTGCAGTTTGAAATGGTTGGTCAATCCCCGGCCGAAAATGGCTCCGGCGGCGCCACCCACCAACGCGCCGAAGGCCATTCCTACCGGACCTAAAGGAGACAATGCGGTTGACCCCACTTTTGCGCCGACGAGCCCTCCGCCGCCGGTGCCGACCATATCGATGCCAACATGCTTGAGCGAATCGAACACATTCGTTTTGCCTTCGGTCCAAAGTTTCAGTTCCCGCAAAGACGACATGATCAACGCCACTACAGGCACGCCGGCGCCCACGGTATCCCCCAAATGGTCGGCCGCAGCCAAGGTCTGCTCCGTGGCTTCATGAATCACATCCGGGTTTAATTCCTTAAAACCGACAACTTGGCTTTGATCGGAAAAGAAACTTTTCAACTCTTCGCTCGTCACCACGGGAATGTCCGGGTGCTTCGCCAGGTGCTCCGCAATCACCGAAGGCGTCTCGCCGCCTTTGACCTGCCACGGCTCGCCGTCGACCAACAAATCCCAACCTGCTTGATTCGGCGAAGACGGAAACTCCACCTCATACCCCAATCGCGTCAACACATCGGCGGCGTATTGCTCAGTGACATACCCTTCCAACCGGGTCAACCAACCTTCCGCCGACTCGGCTTCTAAAATCCCCAAATATTTTTCGTTGATGTAATCGTGGAAATCACGAAAGTTGGACAAGTCCTGAGCGAAGGCAAATTCCATCGCTTCCAGCACGTTTTCGTCCAATTGGGACAAATAGTAAAAGCTGGGCAGCGAGCCCAACGCCCCGACGGCGGCAGCTTCGGCCATTTCGTTCATCCAAAGGCGGTTAGAAGCTGCCGGTCCCGCAGAAGAGGCTGAAAAGGCCGAACCGGGCTTGGCCCATATCAAGGAATAGGGGCTCGGGATTTGTCGCTTCACCTTTTTCGAGATTCTGGCCGTGCGCAAGGCCCAACAACCGGCCGCCGCCCCCGCCAACAAACCGACAATGACGAATTCCACGAAGATCGCCTCATCCGTTGCTTATACTTGACGTCTTATTGTTAGATGATAGTACACGTTCCAAATGCCTTCAATCGATATGACGGTTCGTCCTACAACGTGCTTAATCATTCGGCGAACGGATGCAATCCGCTTTTCGGTAAAATGCGCCGGCAAAAGACACGAAATATCCAACATTTTTTCAGACTAACGCAAAAAAAGGCGAGAATTTCCATGTTATGATATTAGAAAAATATTCCAATTCCTGGAGGCGACCACCAATGAAATGGCAAAACGTCCGTTTCGTCCATTTGTTGACCGCCTTTGTCTGTCTGGTCATGGTATGCATGATGCTCCTGCATTGGGTCGTCTCCTACTGTGAAGCAAAAAAATCGCTCTACAACACCACGTTTCAGCTGAACGAACAAAGTGCCATCAAGTTGGGCGTCACCATGAACACCGTGTTTCGTTCCATGAAGAACACCTTGATGGGAAACGCAAAACACCTCTCCGAGCAGCTGGCGTCAAGTTCGCCCCTCCAGCCCCACGTGAACCATTTCATGGAAAGTAACGACTATTTTAACGCCATTGTCGTCGTCGAGCGGAGCGGCCGGGTGGTGGCCGCATCGGCGGAAAAGGACGACTTCCATGACATCGTGGCCGCCGGCCCGACCCGACAGGAGTTGTCCGACCGCTCTCCGACCATTTCGGAACCTTTCCGTTCCGCGTCGGGAGACATCATCGTCCTGATGACCTACCCCATCGTCGACGCACAGGGGGAATATTACGGGTACTTGGGCGGCACCATCCATCTCCATGAAAACAACGTGCTGAATGAAATCTTCGGCGAAAGCACCACCAACGAATCGGGAACGTACACGTACGTCGTCGACGGCTCCGGCCACATCCTGTATCATCCCGACCGAAACCGCCTGGGGGAAAACGTGTCCGCCAACGCGGTGGTCCAGCGGGTCATCAACGGGCAACGCGGTTACGACGAAGTCACGAACACCAAAGGCGACGTTTTCTTGGCCGGCTATACGCCGGTGGAAGAAAACGGATGGGGCATCGTCGTCCAGACGCCCGCGGAAGAAATTCGGGCCCAAGCGGTCCGCATCATATTAAAGGAAATCGTCTACACCCTGCCGATTTTTCTCCTTCTGTTGGCCATCACTATCTTGCTGGCCCGAAAGCTCGCGGCGCCCTTCACCCTGCTGGCCAATACGGCCGAAGGCATCACGTCGGGAAAACCGGTGGACAGTCCGCCCCACCACGCCATTTTCTCCTACGAAGCCCACCAGCTGTACCAAACGGTCCTGCTGGCCATGGAAAGGCTGCAAAAGCGGGCCGAACACTTGCTGAACGAAGCGCAGACCGACGCCCTGACGGGGCTGCCCAACCGCCGCGCCTTAAACGTGCTGCTGTCGGCCTGGATGCAAGAACGAAAACCCTTTTCGGTCGTCGCCGTCGACATCGACTTTTTCAAGCAGGTCAACGATACGTACGGGCACCAAGTCGGCGACCAGGTGTTGCAATTTTTGGCGAACGTCATGCGGGCCAATTCCCGCAAGGGGGACTTCTGCTGCCGATACGGCGGCGAGGAATTCATCATCCTGTTGCCGAACACCCCGTCCGACGAAGCCTATCAAATGATCGAACGCATCCGCACGACGCTGGAACTAAAAACGAGCCCCACGGGCAAACCCATCACCATTTCCTGCGGCGTCGCCTCGTACCCCGACCATGCCGCCACGGCACATGAACTGCTGGAGTGCGCCGACCAAGCTTTATACGCGGCCAAACGGCAGGGTCGGAACCGGACCGTCTTGTACGAACAGCTGAAAGCGGATGGCGCATGATGAACCACGCCGACGTCAAGGAATAACATGATGGTAACCCGGAAAGGGTGTCATCTGTCCGGGAAAGGCGGGACAAAGCGTGTACATTGAGGTTGAACAAGGCGTACGACTGTTCGTCCGGGACATCAACCCCGGCAAAGGAAGCCGCCCGGTCGTGTTCGTCCACGGCTGGCCGGTCAACCACCACATGTTTGAATACCAGTACAACGTGCTGCCCCGGCACGGCTTCCGCTGCATTGGCCTGGACATGCGGGGGTTCGGCCGGTCCGACAAGCCCTGGCACGGCTACACCTACAACCGGTTGGCCGACGATCTGGACGCCGTCCTTGATGCGCTGCAACTGGAAGGGACCGCCCTGGTCGGTTTTTCCCTCGGCGGCGCCGTCGTTATCCGCTACATGGCCCGTCACCGCGGTCGCCGGATCGGGAAATTGGCACTGGTGGACGCCGCCGCCCCCGTTTTTGTGCAACGACCCGACTACCCCTTCGGCATTCCTGTCGAGACGGTGGACGATTTGCTCCGGCAAACGTTCCACAACCGTCCGCACATGTTGGCCGGCTTCGGCCGGATGTTTTTCAACCGGAACCACGGCCCCGAACTGATGCGGTGGTTTCAAGGCCTGGGGTTGGAAGCCGCCTCTTACGCCACCATCCAATCTCTCCTGGCGCTGAAAAACGAAGATGTACTGGGCGATCTCGGGAAAATCCGCGTCCCCACCGGCATCTTCCACGGCGTCCACGACCGGATCGTCCCTTTCGCCAACGCCCAAGTGCTGCACAACGAAATCGCCGGGTCGCGTCTGTTTCCTTTCTACAACAGCGGCCACGGCGTCGTCATCGACGAAATGGAAGCCTTCAACGCCGCATTGCTCCGGTTCCTTCAACAATAACCCCGGCAAAATTCATGGAGCCGCTCCGGTCCCCAGCAAGACCGGCAAGCGGCTCCTGTTCGTTGGCGGCTTTTCTAAAATCCATGGGCCTCTCATCGGACTCGCCTCTACATCGATCTCGCCTCGACGGGCTAGTCCTTGACCCGCAATAGGCGCATGCTGTTCAACGTCACCAGGAGCGTCGCCCCGATGTCGGCGAACACCGCCATCCAGAGGGTCAGCCATCCGGGCACGATGAGGAGGAGGGCCAGGAGCTTGAGGCCCAGCGCAAAGGCGACGTTTTGCCGGATGACGCCCAACGCCTTGCGGCTCAATCGGATGGTATAGGGGAGCTTGCGCAAATCATCGGCCATCAGGGCGATGTCCGCCGTCTCCAGCGCCGTGTCGGTGCCGGCGCCGCCCATGGCGATGCCCACGGTGGCCGCCGCCAGCGCCGGCGCGTCATTGACGCCGTCGCCCACCATGGCCACCTTGCCGTACCGGTCTTGCAGTTCTCGGATGACCGCCAGTTTGTCTTGCGGCAACAACTCGGCCCGCACGTCGGTGACCCCCACCTGCCGGGCCACCGTTTCCGCCGTCGCCCGGTTGTCTCCGGTGAGCATCACCGTTTTCGCGATGCCCAAACGGTGCAGTTCTTGGACGACCGAAGGGCTGGACGGGCGCACGGCATCGGCCACCGCAAAGGCAGCAAGCACTCGTTGTTCCGTCCCCAGCAACATGACCGTTTTGCCTTCCCGTTGCCAGGCATGGAGCTGCTCCCATATTGGATCGCCCGGTTTCAACAGCCCTTGTTCAGCAAACCATCCGGGACTACCCAACGCATACCGCCGTCCGTCCACGCGGGCTTGCACGCCGCGGCCGACCACCGTTTGAAACTCGTCCACCGCCGCCGCGCCGCTCATGCCCCGCCGGGCCGCATACCGGACCACGGCCGCCGCCAGCGGATGCTCGGAGCCCCGCTCCATGGCCGCCGCCACTTCCAACGCGGCCGCCTCGTCGCCGTGAAAGACGGCAACATCGGTCACTTCCGGCACCCCTTCGGTCAGCGTGCCCGTCTTGTCAAAGGCGACGGCAGCAACTCTCCCGGCTTCCTCCAAGTGAATGCCGCCTTTGATCAACACCCCGTGGCGGGCCGCATTGCCAATGGCCGTGACAATCGCCACCGGCGTGGAAATGACCAAGGCGCAAGGACAGGCCACCACCAACAGCGCCAAAGCCCGGTAAATCCAATCGCCCAAAGCCCCGCCCAACAGCGGCGGCACCACCGCCACGGCCAAAGCCAAGGCCATGACGGCCGGCGTGTAGTAACGGGCGAACCGATCGATGAACGCCTGGGTCGGCGCCCGCTGGGCCTGGGCCTCTTCCACCAGATGGATGATTTTGGCCAGCGTGGTGTCTTCGGCCCGTTTGGTGACCTCCACCTCCAACAGCCCTTCCTGGTTCAACGTGCCGGCAAACACCTCGTCGCCCACCGTTTTCGTCACCGGCACCGATTCGCCGGTAATGGCCGCCTGATTGACCGTCGACGTCCCTTTGATGACGACCCCGTCCATGGCCAGCTTTTGCCCCGGCTTGACGATGAGGATGTCGCCCACTTGCACCTCTTCCACGGGCACCGTCCGTTCCGCATCGCCCCGCCGCACCAAAGCTTCCTTCGGGGCAATGTCCATGAGGGAACGGATGGATTGCCGCGCCTTTTCCATAGACATGTCCTCCAGCATTTCGCTGACGGCAAACAGCACGACGACGGCGGCCCCTTCACCCCATTCGCCGATGGCCGCGGCACCGAAGACGGCGACGGTCATCAGCACGTTCATGTCAAACTGGAACCGGAGCAAGTTTTTAATGCCTTTTGCAAACAGTTCCCAACCGCCGATGAGGATGGCGGCCGCAAAAGCCAACACCGACGCCGGACTGTTCTCGCCGGCCGCCCATGCGAACAGGAAGCCGCCGACGGCCAGTACGGCAGCCAAGACAAGGGTGCCGTAGGCTCGCCAAAAGGGCGTTTTTTTCGGGGGGCTTTGCTCTTGTTCCGGCCGCACGCGAATGTTTTCAAACGCCCCCGCCGCTTCCAGCTCGGCGATGGTCGCCTGGCCGTACACGGTCAGTTTGGCGGCGCCGAAATTGACGTGGGCGTCGACGACACCGGGCAAGTTCCTCACGTTCTTTTCAAAAATGGCGGCACAGTTGGTACACGTCAGCCCTTCCAACCGGTATACGCTTTTCTCTCCCTTATGTTCCACGTTCCATCAACTCCTGGCTGTGAATCAACGCCACCTGCACCAATTGCCGGACATGGTCGTCATCGAGGGAATAGAAGGCCATCTTTCCTTCTTTGCGGAACCTGACAAGCCCCAGCTGTTTCAACGTCCGCAAGTGATGGGACGCAATGGCTTCCGAAGCGCCGATGATATTGGCCACGTCACAGACGCACAGTTCATCTTCCTGGCACAGGGCAAACACGATTTTCATCCGCGTTTCGACCGCCAGGGCTTTGAACATCCGGGTCATGGCGGGAATATTTTGTTGTTGCAACGACTCTTGCACCCGCCGCACCTTGGCTTCGTCGAAACAATAAATGTCGCACGTATCTTGGGACGGTGGTATCGTCATGAAACGCAACCTCCAACATGCACCAACAGTCAAATCGGCATTTGATTATTTGGTTGATTCTATTATATGCCGCTTTGCCAAAACGGTCAAATGAAGATTTGATTGATACATGGAAACACCTTTTGCGGAACGTGACGACCGTTGTGGGCAGACTGGCATGACCATATGAAGATGCTGGACGAAAGGAGTAATGCCAAATGCATCCGGCCCATATAAAAAGCCGCCGGAAAAGGGAGGTTGCCCAGCCTCTCCTTTTCCGGCAGCCTGTCAATGCCCATGCTCTGGCGATCGTCATGCAGCGGGTCGCCCGGGCCATGGCGCCCTTTTACCGCGCCATCGCCGGCTGTCAACTGTACGCAAAGCGCTGGAGCGAGGCCGTCATCGACGCCGACTTAAAGACAATGGAACAGCTGCTGCGCCGCGTCTCGCCGGCCGCCGCCCGGCAAGGCCTCGCGACCAATGGGATCGGCTATTTTGTCTCTTTCGCCGCACCATCTCCCATCGACCATTACACCAACGGCGTCACCATTCCGCCGGGGAAGGTCCAATTCGTTTTCGAACCCCGCGCCCACCGGCTCTTGGCCCGTCACGTCTTGCCCTTTTATGAAACCCTCGCCCAACATTCGCCCTTCTCCGTCCGCCTGGCCCAGGCCATCCAGCGGCACGACATAGGCGCCGTTCACCGCCTGGTCCGCGCCCGCATCCGCACCGCCCATTTGCGTGTCATCGCCATAGAAGATGAGGGGCTCATCCTGACGTTCGTCTTTCCTTTCAGCCGCTTCCGTTACCAAAATGTGTTGTTCCGGGATGTCCTCGAAACGGACGGGGACGGGCGGCAAGAGTAACTGGGCGCCCGCCAACCATCCGTTTCCGGACAGAACGCCGCATGTTCAAGCCGACGATTCAGCGGCGGGTTGCAGGCCAAAGGCCTCGGCAATCAACCGATACGACCGGATGCGGGCCTCCTCGTCGTGAATGGGACTGTTGATGAGAATCTCGTCCACGTCGTACTCCGCCGCCAAGCGGAGCAATTTTTCTTTCACCTGCTCCGGCGTGCCCACCACGCGGCGCTGCCGAATTTGCCGGATGACCTCCAGCTCAAAAGGCGTATACGGATACTCGAGGGCCGTTTTCACCGACGGCAAATACGGGAATTCTTTTCCGGTCCGAATGCCCGAAAACAACAGGTCGCTGCTTTTGGCCAGCCGATCCGCTTCTTCCTCGGTTTCGGCGCAAATGGCGACGGTGGCGATCATGGCCCGGGGGCCGCTGTCCAAAACCGGATTTCGTTGAAAATGGCGGCGGTAATGGGCAATGGCCTCGACGCCGCCGGGAGTGCCAAAAAATTCGGCAAAGGCGTACGGCGTGCCCAAGACGGCCGCATAGCGGGCGCTTTCGCCGCTGGAGCCCAACAGCCACACTTCCGGCGCCGTCGGAATGTCCGGCGAGGCCAGCAAGGTCGCATACGGATGGCCTTCGGGCAAGGCGTCGTACAAAAAACCGATGACGTCCAACACTTGTTGCGGATATTTGTTGATGTCGACCAATTTGTCTTCCTGCAGCGCCTGGGCCGCCAGCGGCATGCCGCCCGGCGCCCGCCCCAACCCGAGATCGATGCGCCCCGGGTGCAGCGCTTCCAACAGGCGGAAATTCTCCGCCACTTTATACGCACTGTAATGGGGGAGCATAATCCCGCCGGCACCGACCCGAATGGTTCGGGTGGCCGCCGCCAGGTGGGCGATCAGCACTTCCGGGCTGGAAAAGGCAATGGCCCGCATGCCGTGGTGTTCCGACACCCAAAATCGCCGATAGCCGAACGATTCTGCCGCTTGGGCCAGCCGGGTCGATTCCCGCAAGGCATCGTGGGGCGTCCGGCCTTCGCTCACATACACTTGATCCAAGACACCGAGTTGAATCAACACCGCTCCCTCCTTCCTCTGTACCCCGCCGGACCGTCGGCCAAAGACCGACCGGCCAGTCCGGGGGGAAACAACCGCACCGTCGTCTTCCGCGGTGTTCTGCTCCCCATACGGATGGTCCGCCGGTTGTACTTGGATCATAGACGACCGGCGAGTCCCCGGGCAACCGCCGGCAAACCCGCCGCCGTTCGCCCGGCAGCACACGCCCCGGCGGCCTCCCAGCATTTTCTCCAGATTCGACTTCCTGTACCCGGCTACTGCCCGAACCAAGCGGCGGCCAACAACCGGCAGGTATAATCGGTCTGTGGCCGGGACAGCACTTGCTCTGCCGGGCCCGTTTCGACCATCTTCCCTTCCTTCATCACACCGAGCCGGTCGGCAAAACCGGCCACCGTCTCCAGCCGGTGCGTAATGTACAGCAGCGCCATGCCGTGCTGCCGTTTGATCGTCAGAAGCAGCTGCAAAACCTCGGCTTCGGTCACCGGATCCAGGGCCGACGTGATTTCGTCGGCAATCAGCACTTGCGGCGACAACGCCAAGGCCCGCGCCAGAGCGATGCGCTGTTTTTGGCCTCCGGAACACTCGGCGGGCCGCCGGTCCATCAATGAACCCGGCAGCATCACTTGCGCCAGCAGCCGTTCGACCTGTTCGTACGCTTTTTAATCCAGCTGCGGAACAAATTCCCGCCGAAGACGAGGATCTTCCCCGCGTCGAGAAACTGCCGAATCTTCTCCCGCTGACGGAACATCAACTCTTGATCGACGAACCCGTCCACGATGAGAAATTTGTAGCCCGTCAAGTTATAGCCGGGCAAGTCGTACATGTCCAATACCGTCACGTCGGGCTGTCGCCGAAAATCGCTGTCGAACGCCTCGCTGAAATACGTCCCTGAATCGATCAGCAAAAACGCCGTCACCCCGCCCTGACCTCCTTTTTTTGAAAATGATTTTCATTGTCGCCGATTCCATAGTACATGATAATGAGAATCATTGTCATATGTCAATTTGTAGAGTAGAAAAAAAATTGTAGAAACAAAAAAAGTTGCCCCATTGGGGACATCTCCCCATATGGGACAGCTCAACGTAAGGGGGAGCACAGTTTTCCGCTTAGGACGACGAACGAAAATCGAGCGTAGGATTACTCGGCAACGCCGGGAACGAGACTTGCGGCACCTCTCCGCTGATGGCCTTCAGGAATGCGACCAACGCTTGTTTTTCGTGATCGCTCAGGCCCAGCGGCTGAATCAATTCCGACGTATTGGGATGTCCGTCACCGCCGCAGTCATCATAATCCACCACTTCTTCCAAGGTGGCCAGGCTGCCATCGTGCATGTACGGCGCCGTGTAGGCCAACACCCCGCAACCCCGGCGTACGGAACTTGCCTTCGTCTTCCGGTTTTTCCGTCCGCTCCATCAACCCTTTGTCGTCATCGATCATGCCGATGTTGTGGAAATTCAAATCGGTAAAGTTGGGACCCGAATGGCTTTCAAAATGTTTTCCAGCGTGATTTCGCCGTCAAAGGCTTCATCAAAATAGGGCTGATACCGTCTACTAATAGTAAAACTTAGTATTATAACAACTTCAATCAATCGATGTTTCATTTCATAAAATTGATAAAATCATATGAACACTTGGTGGCAAAAGTATGGACGTTGTGTGACACAAAAAAGCGTTGAGCCACAACGCCCAACGCTTATGCCCTTTGATGGGATTTCGGCTTGCCGGCCTCCAACAGCGCTTTGCTGTTGAGCAAGAAAAAAGCTTGCACGGCGACGAACAAACCGGTGCCGATCAACATCCACTCGATTTTCACCACATCGGCCAACGGACCGAACACGAGCATCCCGATCGGCATCATGGAACTGGACAACATGGCATAAATCCCGAACACCCGGCCCAGGAAATCTTCCTCCACGTTTTCCTGCAACAACACCGTCGACGGCGTGTTAAAAAACGGCAGGGCAACGCCCGTCAGCCACATGAACAACAAGTAGATCCAAAAATTCGGAACGACCCCCAAACAAAACGTGCACACGCCCAGGAGCACACAAGAGAGCGTCATGGTGTGGACTTTGTTGCGAAAGCCGCCCCAGAGCGTCAACAAGCCGCCGCCGACGATCATGCCGGTGGAAAAAGCGATTTCAATGGCCGTCAGCCGCCATATGTCGTCGCCAAAACTGCGGGCCACTTGCAACGGCGTCAAAAAAGCGGCCGGCGCCGACATGACCAAAAAGACTGCGAAAAACAGGAAATATTTTCGCGCGTACTCCCGTTCCCAGATGTAGCGAAGTCCTTTTTTCAAGTCATCCAAATATCCGGCGGCAGAACGCTGCAAGGCCTTGGCGTGGACCGGCACGTGCACGAACAAAAACAGAATGGCGACGGCCAGGGCCGCCGTCACGACGTCGACAAAAAAGATCACTTCCAAAGGCGCCATTGAGAGCAGCGCGGCGCTGGCCACCGGCGAAACGAGCATCACAAACGATTGAATCGTGCCGTAGATGGCGTTGACCCGGGTCAAGTGATCCACTGGAACCAGCTGGGGAAGCATGGCGCCCACCGCCGGCATTTGCACCGCCCCGCCCATGGCCCGTATCGCGGAGATCACAAACAACAGCCAAAGGGAACCGTAACCCAACCAAAAGAGAAGGGCCAGGATGAGCGTCGCCAGGGCGACCAACGCATCGGAAAGCCCGATGATCAGTTTCCGGTGGAAACGGTCGGCCCACACGCCGGCGAAAGGAGACAGAAAAAACGTCGGCACAAAGCCGCACAAAATGGAAATGGTCAACATAACCCCCGATTGGGTCGTCAACGTGATGTACCAAAAAATCGCGTATTGCACCAATTGGGAACCGAACAGCGAAAGGGTTTGGCTTCCCAAAAAGAGGACAATGTTTTTTATCCAATTGTCTTCCGTACGCAGAACGATCTCCCCTATCTGTTTCGATCACACCGCCCATATAAATAAATTTAATGAAAGTCCGTTAATAAAGTCTGTAAATCAAGATCCTCTCAGCACGATCCAGTATAGAGGATCTTTTCAGAACATCAATCGTTTCAGAACATCAAACGTTGTTTTTTTTCATCCTCCAACGTTATATTTTATTTTGTTATATTTT
>PKQY01000003.1 GCA_017577895.1 Bacillota bacterium | reverse complement strand
ACATTCACCTACACCTCAAGAAGCGTTTTCTTGATGTGATTTCGACAAAAAAAGCCTGTAGACCTTCTCCGTAAGGAGCTTTGTCTACAGGCTGAAACCATTAAAATGGTTTGTGACGATTTTTCGTTATCTGTACCATGCCCATTTGATAAAACGGACCAAGCAATAAATCCCGCCCAATAGAAACAGCAGAATGAGGATGAAAATCAACAAGGTCAACAACATATTGCCGATATGGAAGCTCATCATCATCCAGCCACCCCGTTTGAATAGTTCCATGTGTCTCATTGTACGACATGACCATTCGAACGCCTAGCCGTTGTATGCATCAAACGTGAGGATTTTGCGAAACAATAATGAATGGGTCTGTCAGACGGGGGCCTCGTGTTTGACAATCGCCCGGAACTTTTGAATAATTGTACATAAACGGTGGTGGAAGGAGATTCCAAGATGAATTTGACGGACATTTTGAACAAGCAAATTGCCAACTGGACGGTCATGTACGTCAAATTGCACAATTATCACTGGTACGTGACGGGGGAACAGTTCTTTACCCTCCACGAAAAGTTCGAGGAATTGTACAACGAAGCGGCGACCTACATCGATGACCTGGCGGAACGGCTGTTGGCCCTGGGCGGCAAACCGGTGGCGACGATGAAGGGAGCCCTGGAGTTGGCTTCAGTGCAGGAGGCCACCGGCGGCGAGACGGCTCGGGACATGGTGCAGACGGTGGTCAACGATTTCCGGTTGATGATCGCGGAACTGAAACAGGGAATGGAACGGGCGCAAGCCGTCAGCGACGAAACGACCCACGACTTGCTGCTGGGCATTCACACGAATTTGGAAAAGCACGTCTGGATGTTGAGTGCGTATTTGGGGTAATCACTGCAACAACGGTCAAGGAGCTGGCTGTTGCTGAAGAGCGATGGCCAGCTTCTTTGTTTTCCGGTATTCATTGAAAATAGTATACTGGTGGCAGGCTCCCATCCATGAGAACGGTGTCAATTTTTGTTGATAGGACGAGAGGTTGAAACCATGCCGCAGTCGCCATATTTGCAGTTGAAGAGACAAGAGTGGGAAAACCGCAAAAAACTCATTTTAGATACGGCCGTGGAGTTGTTCAGTCAAACGCCGATCCCGCAAGTCAGCATGCGCGACATCTCCAAGGCTGCCGGCATCTCGACGGCATTGATATACCGGTATTTTACGGATCGAGATGAACTGTTTGTCGAAGCGTTTCTGGTCAAAGCGGAAGAAATGATCGATACGTTTCGCCGCCGTTTGCAGGAACAGGCTCCCATGACGCTGGAGACGTTTTGTGTGGCGTATGTCGATTTTCTTTGTGACAACGATCCGTTTTTTCGCATGATGACGCATTTTATGTTGGACAGCCAGTTAAAAGACGAGTATGTGGAAAAATTCAATGCGCCCATGCGCCGTTTGTTGTCCGTCATGGACGAGGTTTTTGTTGCCGATGGAAGAGTTCAGGACATTCGTCTCCATACGCATGCGTTGTTTGCGGCGTTGAACGGCATTTTGATCACGTTTCGGCGATATCCGGGGCGGTCGGATGAAGAGAGTCGAAGACACATTCGCCGCCTGGCGAAAATGATCGCCAAACAGTTTGAACGAAAGTAAAAAAGCTCCCATCGTCGGGAGCTTTTGGCCGTTTTATGCATTTGAGGCGGAGTGCTTCGCGGCTTCTTGTTTCAATTGGACTTTTAAAATTTTGCCGACGGCATTTCGCGGCAATTGCTCGAGGAAGACGACTTCTTTGATGCATTTGTACGATGCCAACCGTTCTCGGCAATGTTGGATCAACTCTTCCGCCGTTATTGACCATCCCGAGCGGGGGACGACGTAAGCGCGGGGAATTTCGCCCCACCGTTCGTCCGGGACGCCGATGACGGCAACTTCCGCCACGCCGGGATGCTGTAACAGCACCATTTCCAACTCGGTCGAGTAGATGTTTTCACCCCCGCTGATGATCATGTCTTTCAGTCGGTCGACGACATAGAGGAAACCGTCCTGGTCGACCATTCCTAAGTCTCCGGTATGCAGCCAGCCGTCTTCCACCGTTTCGGCCGTTTCTTGAGGGCGTTGCCAGTATCCTGTGAACACTTGTGGTCCGCGGCACACGATTTCTCCCACTTGTCCCGCCGGCAATTCTTTTTTCGTGTTCACGTCGATGATTTTGACTTCCCCGTGGAAAACGGTTTTTCCCATGGAATCCGATTTTGTCGGATCCATTTCTTTTTTCCAGAACGAAACTGCACCCGTATATTCGGTGATTCCATACACCTGTTGGACCGAAATCCCCCGCTGGGCAAAAGCTTCGATCAACGTTTTGGGTACCGCCGAAGCGCCGCAGGTGATGTTGCGCAGCGAGAAGATGTCGGCGGCCGCCTGATCAAAGACTTGGTGCATGGCTGTCAGCATGGCGGGGACAGTCATCATGGTGGTGATCCGTTCTTGTTCGACGGTCTTCCACCCCCGGATAGGATCGAAATCGGCCATCAATATGGATGTAGCACCGGTGTGAATGTTGGTGATCAACGGGACAAACCCTCCGATGTGGAAAAACGGAGCCACCGACAAGAACCGATCGCGTTCCCACCAATCGATGACGTGGGTGATGCCGATGGAGGCGAACAGCAAATTGGTATGGGTGATCATGGCCCCCTTGGGTTTCCCGGTGGTGCCGGAGGTGTACATGATGAGAATGCAATCGTCGCCGGTGGTCTCCAGTTCCGGCTCGTCCGTTGGGCATGAAGAAATGAGCGCATCAAACGAAGGATCGCCGCTTTCGCTGTTCCCCACGGGAATGTACCGTTGTACCGTGGAGATCGGCTGAAGTTGTTGCACTTTGTCGCTGAAAGCTGCATCGTAAATCAGGATCGATGCCCCAGAGTCTTCCAGAATGTATTGAATTTCTTGCGGGTGGAGCCGCCAATTGATCGGAATAGTGATGATGCCGCATTTCGCGGCCCCGAAAAACGCTGTCACGAAGGAACGGTGATTTTTGCACAACAAGGCAATCCGCTGTCCCGCTTGAATGCCCATGGCGCGAAACGCATGGGCGGCGCGGTTGACCTCTTGGTTCAATTCCCGGAAGGTCATCCGACGGTCGTCGACGAGACCTTCCTTGTTCGGAGACAGCATGGCCCGGTGTTGAATCAAGCTGCCGATGTTGATCATCAACGGCTCACTCCTTCAAACAGATGTTGTAATGAAGGGGTTTGTTCTAACGCTTGCAATGTTTCTTGTTTGACCAGCGGGGCCTTCGGCATTTCCATCAACGCCTCGTTTTGGTAGGCGATAAACAATTGCTCGCAAACAGTTTCCCAGTTTCGGGCGAACTGCATATTTTCGCCGGTCGGTTCACCCGTCAAGCTGTCCGCCGCAAGACATGCCTCCAACTGCCGGAACAATGCTTCTTTTTCTTCGTATGGATGGTTGGGGAGCAGATCGGCGACAAATTCACGGGGCGAATACCAGGCAGCTGCCCTTTGGAAATCCCGGTAAATTTGTGCCAGCAGTACATTTTTCGGACCTTCCCACAACTCGTTGACCATGGCGTCCCGCAACAGTCTCGGCAAGGATGAAAAGTCTTCCATTACCCCGTGTCCGCCGAAGATCGAAATGCCCAAGCGAATCATGTCGACCGTTTCTTTCGCCGCTGTAATTTTTTGCAGCAAAATCAGTTCCCGCAGTTGGAATTTCCGGAGTTTCCATGCTTCTTCATCCCGTGAAGGAGAGTATTGTTCCCGTTGCAGTTCGAACCATTGGGAAAACAGTTTGAATGCGCCGGCGGTGGTCCGTTTGGCGGTCTCTTCCAGCACGTTCAACTGGCTGTTGGCCAGCGGAAATTGATAAATTCTTCTTCCAAATACCTCCCGAAATCGACTGTACAACAGCGCTTCCCGGGCGGTGCGCATCATGAACGCGGCGCTGGCCAGGCCAATATCCAGACGGGAGCGGGTCAACACAATGCCCACCGCATTGGCGACCCCTCTTTCGATGGGGCCGACGGGATAAGCGATGGCTCCGTCATAGTCAATTTCGGCCGTCGGCAATTCACAAGTGCCGAGTTTCCGTTTCAATCGGTTGATCACGGCTCCGTTTCGTTTGAACTTTGTTTTGTCTCCGGGCAGCCAGCTGGGTACAACAAAGAGTCCGATATGACCGGTGTCTTTGACGCGGGCGGTGACGACGGTGTAGTCGGCATGGGCGGCGGAACAGAAAAATTTATTTCCGTAGAGCACATCATGGCCGTCATCGGTTGGTATCGCTTGCAAGATGTTGGCAGGAATATTGGAGCCGCTTTGAATTTCGGACATAAATTGCGCTCCGACGCCGAAATCTCCGTCGATGCCTTCGGTACAATGTTGTAAAATGTGCTGAAGTGGCTCGTTCAAGGTGTGTTCGTATGTTTCAAGCAACGCGACCAGCCCATCGGTACAGGCGATGGGACACATGATGCCAGCTTCGCCGTTGTGATGCATCAAAAAGCGCTTGGCCGTCCTTTCCCAATCTGACGTATCTTTGGAAAACAGCCGTTCTGCAAACGCTTCCTTTTGCAACTGCAGAGACGTTTCCGTCCGAACAATCTGATCGATCCGATGGTTGTAAGCGTCGTAATGTTGCAGTGCCGGGTGATGGTTCGGGTGGGCAATGTCGTCCGCCATCTTCCGCCAGCGAAAGGACGTCTTTTCTGAAAACGTTTTCAGTTTGGCGTGCAAATCAGGCCATTCTTCGTGAGCGTAATGTTGCAGTGCCTGTTGCACGAACGGGTTGTCCAGGTAGTCGTTAAACGCATCGCGGATCTTCAAATACGCATCGAATGAATACGGATGTTCTTTCGGCATCGTTTCCGCTCCTTTTCGTCTATAAAATTTAGAGATACCGGTATTGTGAGTATACTAAACAATAGTCATAGATGTCAACAATAATAAAAAAAGTGAACATCGTTCAATCCATGGTCAAACTGACCAACAAGAAAAGGGTTGCCTGCCGAGGCAACCCGTTGTGGTCACCGTCCTTGCCATTTCGGTGTCCGTTTTTCCAAAAAGGCGCACATCCCTTCCTGGGCGTCCAGGGCGGTGGCGTTGAGGGACATGACCTCTTTCGTGTAGGCATAGGCCATGTCCTGCGGCATTTCCAACTGACGGTAAAATGCCTGCTTTCCGATGCCGACCGTGAAGCGGCTGGCGGCGGCGATTTTTTGGGCCAAGGCCATCGTTTCTTCAGACAGCTTTTCTTTCGGCACCGCTTTGTTGATGAGGCCGATTTGGACTGCCAATTCGGCGGAGATGGGCTCGCCGGTCAACAACATTTCCATCGCTTTTTTGCGTCCGACGGCCCGGCTTAACGCAACCATCGGCGTGGAGCAGAAGAGGCCGATTTTTACCCCCGGCGTGGCGAATTTGGCGTCCTCGGCGGCGATGGCCAAGTCGCAGGCGGCCACCAACTGGCAGCCGGCGGCGGTGGCGATGCCCGACACTTCGGCAATGACGGGCTGGGGAATCGTTTGGATGGTCGTCATCAGTTGGGTACAGACGTCGAACAGATGACGGTAGAACGCAATGTCTTTTCCGATCATTTCCTTTAAGTCGTGGCCGGCGCAGAAGGCGGGGCCTTCCCCTTTTAAGATGACGACCGAAATGTCCTGAGACTGTCCAATTTTTGTAAAACAGTCGATCAATTCTTTCATGTGCTCCAAAGACAAGGCGTTCCGTTTTTCCGGCCGGTTCATCTTGACGACGGCAATGGGGGGCTCCAGTTCCGCAATGATATGGCGGAAGGACATGGAATGGACATCGATCATGGGGGCACCTCCTGACGATTTACAAGGCGATGAATCGGTGTCTAATGGTAGATTAAGTTGAAAAAAGTCTGTATGTCAAGAAAACATTGTCAAATAATCGCGTTGTCGTCCTGGAGACGTAAGGTGATTCATTGAAAGCGTAGAAAAAGGTTTATATAATGAATGTGAATTTGTCCAGTGTGAAGGTGGAACGCAACGACACCGACAAGGCCATCGAACAACGGTTTCACATGTCGGTGCCGCAAATTTTTCGGGAGTTGGGAGAAGAGACGTTCAGGGAAGCGGAGAAAGAAACCGTCTTAGACATCTGCCAAGGAAGTCGGGCAAAAGTGATCGCCCTCGGCGGCGGCGCCTATTGTCATGACGACATTCGTCGGACTTGTCAACAATGTGGAATCGTGTTTTATCTTCACTTGTCTTGGGAAGCGTGGTGCCGGCGCCTGCCGCAACTGCGGGAGGGCCGGCCGCTGTTGCAAAACAAGTCGTTGCGCGACATTGAAGCGCTGTATCGACGGCGGCAGGCCGTCTACTTAATGAATACGACAAAAGTATGCGTGGACGGGTTGACGCCTCAAGCCGCGGCAGAGGAGATCGTCCGACGGCTGCGGCAGAGATGGGAAGATGGACAATGAAGGAGAAGCGGCCATGTTTGTGACGCGGATTCGCCCCCGGGTTTCTGAAACCGACGGCGTCGGACACATCAACAATACGACGATTCCGGTGTGGCTGGAGGCCGGTCGGGAAGAGATTTTCCGTATGTTTACCCCGGATTTATCGTTTCGGAATTGGCGAATGATCATCGTCAACATGAAGATCGATTTTCTCAAAGAGATGGTTTTGGGCCAAGAAGTGGAAGTCCGAACGTGGGTAAAAAAGATTGGCCGCACGAGTTTGCAGTTGGAAGAAGAAATTCATCAAGGCGGCCGGTTGTGCGTGCGTGGAGAATGCACATACGTCAATTACAATTTGGCCGAACGCAAGGCCGAACCAATTCCGCCCCACATTCGCCAGCAATTGTTGGCCCATGTTCGAGAAGATACTTCTGAGAACAAATGATTGACACCGTTTACATCGCTGAGGAGGTTTAAATAATAGATGAAAATTCGCGCTGCAGTGTTGCACCAAATGGGCTTGCCGAGGCCGTATAAAGAAAGTCGCCCGCTGCACATTGAAACGTTGGAACTGGATGCGCCGAAAATGGGAGAAGTGCTCGTCCGCATTCGGGCGGCCGGTTTGTGCCATTCCGACTTGTCGGTGATCAACGGCAGCCGTCCTCGCCCGGTTCCGATGGCGTTGGGACACGAGGCGGCGGGAGAAGTGGTGGAAGTCGGCCCGGGTGTGACCGATTTGAAGCCCGGAGACCACGTCGTCTGCGTCTTTGTTCCCAGTTGCGGCCATTGCCTGCCGTGTCAGGAAGGACGGCCGGCGCTTTGTGAACCGGGGGCTGCGGCCAATGGGGCGGGAACATTGCTTTCCGGAGAACGGCGGTTGCACAAGGACGGCATGGACATTCACCATCATCTGGGCGTTTCCGGCTTTGCCGAGTACGCGGTGGTGGCCCGCAATTCGTTGGTAAAAGTGGATCCGGAAGTGCCCTTTGATGAAGCGGCGCTCTTCGGTTGCGCGGTTCTGACCGGAGTAGGTGCTGTGGTCAATACGACCCGCGTTCCCATGGGCAGCAGTGTGGCCATCGTCGGTTTGGGCGGAGTCGGCTTGAGCGCCGTGTTGGGAGCCCGAGCGGCAGGGGCCAGGCAAATTGTGGCGGTGGATGTGAATCCGGACAAATTAAAAACAGCGTTGGAATTGGGAGCGACCGACGCCTTCGATGCCAGGGATCCGGATGTGGTCCAAAAAGTCCGGGAGGCGACCGACGGCGGCGTCGAATTTGCCATTGAGACCGCCGGCGTGGTGGCCGCCATGCAGACGGCCATCGGGATTACCCGGAGGGGCGGCACGACCGTGACGGCCGGATTGCCCCATCCGGATCACCAGTTGAGTTTTCCGCAAGTGTTATTGGCAGCGGAAGAACGGACCATTAAAGGTTCTTATGTCGGCAGCTGTGTGCCGTCTCGGGATATTCCCCGTTTCATCCAGTTGTACAAGCAAGGACGTCTGCCGGTGAACCGTCTGTTGAGCGGGCGCATCACGTTGGATGAGATCAACGAAGGGTTTGACCGTCTCGATCGGGGAGAAGTGAATCGCCTGGTCGTCACCATGTAACGGACCTATGAGGTGGCCTGATGAACAGCTTTCGCATCCAAAACATTAAAGGGTTTTTGGACAGCGGCGAAATCGAATTGAAGCCGTTGACGTTAATCATCGGCCAAAACAGTTCGGGCAAAAGCAGCCTGGTTCGTTTTCCGCTGGTTCTCAAACAGACGTTTATGGACGATTCCATGGCGCCGTTGTTGTTTTACGGGAAGTCCATCGACTACGGGAACTACCGGGATGTCGTTTTTCACCATCAAGCCGGGAAACCGATTGTCTTTTCGGTGACCTTGCCGGCCAACGGCTTGGCCAAGCATTTGGTGACGGACCGGGAAGAGCAGCACTTGTTGGGCGATGTGCAGCAGTTTCGAGTGGAAGTGGAAATTGCTCAGGACGCCGCCGAGATGCTGATGGTCAAAACGTTTACGGTGTATGGCATTCCCGGTGATACGGTCATCTTTCGTTTGGCGTTGGCGCCGGACGGACAGACGTATGCCATCACCCATTACAAAGGCACCGGCGAGCCCATCCAAGCGGCGCATATGAAGTTTGACAAGTTTTTGCCTGATTTCCGGCTCACCTCCGATCTGCGGGAGGCCATGGGCAAGCTGGAGCACGTGTTCTATTATTTCTTCCTGGATCTCCATCGGTATTTTTCGTTCATGGCCAACCGCATTTATTACATCGGACCCTTTCGCCGGACGCCGGAACGGGCATATCGGTACAAAGAAAATGCCGTCAACTACGTCGGGCACGACGGCGAGTTTGCCCCCGTCATTTTGGCGCAAGACCGGCGCATGGGCGGCACGTTGACGGAGCGCGTGTCCGACTGGCTGCGGCGCCATTTGAACTACTCGCTGGAAATTGAAGATTTGCACGGGGGCACCATCGACAGTCAAACCGACTTGTTCCGGCTGATGGTCACCGATCATGTGACCCAGGCGAAAAACAACGTCATCGACATGGGCCACGGGTTGAGCCAGTTGATTCCCATCGTCGTGCAGACATTTATGGACGATTCGCCGCCGGACAAATATCCCCGGCTGCGTTCGTTTCCGTTCAGCCTTACGGTCATCGAACAGCCCGAGTTGCACTTGCATCCGGCGGCCCAAGCGTGTCTGATGGATCTGTTTATGGAAGGGATCGCCCACCGGCGCCATGCAGCGGCGAAATCGTTCCTCATCGAAACCCACAGCGAACATATGTTGATTCGCCTGCGCCGATACATTGTGGAAGAGAAGATCGATTTGGACGACGTGGCCGTCTATTACACCGCCAAAAACGGTTCCGGCAACAACGAGGTGCGGCGTTTGGAAATTGACGAATACGGCCATATTGAGGACTGGCCGGAAGGATTTTTTGAAGAAGATTTTTCGGAAGTGTTGGCCTTGAACAAGGCATTGCGCGACAAGGGCGGCGAGGAGGACATCATTCCTTGGTAATTCACATTCCGGACGTCTTCTTGCAAAAAATCGTCGACCAAAAAGAAAAAGTCCATATCCTCAAGCTGTTGTTTTATTTGTTTGAAAACAACGTCCACCACTTGCTGTTGACGGAAAAAGAAAACCTGCAGCTGTATCAACGCCGGGAATTGAGCATGTACCGGGAATACGTCATCAAAAAAGCGGTCCGGGATTCCATCCGGCGGGTCAAAAGCCGGTACATCGTCCAACTGTACCCTGATGAGGAATCCCTTCGAGCGGTCGTGGAGCGCATCAAAAACCGTCATTTGGATGCCCGTATCCGGACCGTCCTCCCCGGAGCCCGCTATGTCGTGACGTACCGGCGGAACACGTACGACCTCATCGGTTACGATCTGATCAAAACGTTTGTCGGCAGCCCGCTGAAAATTTTGGTAGAAAACATCCGTTCCGACAAATTGTTCCTCCAGACGGTCCTGAAGTTTGTCGGCCAATTGAACCCCGACGAATTGTTCATCGAATATTTGCACGGCGGCGGCAGTACGCTCATTCAAGTGGCCGAAGAGTACGCCGGAAAAGCCCGCGTGTTCTGCCTCATCGACGGAGACGAAGTGTCGCCGGGCGAATACGTCAGCCCCGACAAGAAGTTGTTCAAGCAAAACGTCATCCAAACGTGCAAAAAATACGGGTATCAATACCACGTCTTGTCGAAACGGGAAATCGAGAATTACATCCCCGACGAGGCGTTAGAGCGGATGGGTTTTCGCCGCCAACGCCATCTGTATTTCCGCTTGCCGGAACAGCATAAAGATTATTTTGACATGAAAGAGGGGCTCAGCCCCGCCGAACTGAAATTCAAAATCTGGCGCGAACTGAATGCGGTATCGCCAGAAATCGCCGCCGCGGGCAAAAACACGAAACGCCACAAATTGGAAGGATTCGGGAGAACGGTGTATCTGGCCTTTCAACATGTGGCTTCGAAGGAAGAGCTGGAACGGCGGGATCGGCGGGGAGAATTGCAACATCTCGTCCGAAAGATTTTGGACATCGTCTGAAAAGAAAGGCGTGGGACAATGAGCCAATCGAATCGGTATGCGCAATTGGCGTCGTGGATACACGCGGCGCAATACATGGTCGTGTTTACCGGGGCCGGGGCCAGCACCGAATCGGGCTTGCCCGATTTCCGCTCCCAGCGGGGTTTGTGGAAAAAAGTGCCTGAGCGGCTGGCGTCCATCGACACGTTGTTGAACCATCCCGACGAGTTTTACGCGTTTTACAAAGAACGCTTTGAAGGCTTCAAACACGTCCAGCCGAACCGGGTGCACCGCATTTTGGCCAAGTGGGAGACGGAAGGACGGGTGAAGGCGGTCATTACGCAAAACGTGGACGGGTTGCACCAAATGGCCGGTTCACGGGCAGTGGCCGAGTTGCACGGCAGCAACGCGCAAGTGCGGTGCCACGATTGCAACCGCAAATTTCCCCGGGAAATGTTCGACCGGCGGGTTTGCCCCGACTGCGGCGGCATGTTGCGGCCCGATGTCGTGTTGTTCGGCGAGCCGTTGCCCATGAGCGAATGGGTCAAGGCGCAACAGGCGACGGAGAAGGCCGATTTGTTTCTCGTCGTCGGTTCCTCTTTGCAAGTGTATCCGGCGGCCGGGTTGCCGGCCGAAGCAGCCCGGCGGGGTGCGCGGCTGGTCATCATCAATCAGGAGCCGACCGGTTTGGATGCGTTGGCCGATTTAGTGTACCACGAGAAGGCCGGCGATGTGCTGGAAGCGGTAGATAAAGAACTGCAGCGATTGTCACAGTCGATGTGACGTTGGCGTCGTATTGTGGGAAAAACAGGGCCTGTGGTGCAATGTGGATGACCTTGCACTACAGGCCCTGTTTCTTTTTCGTTCTGTCCTTGTTCTGTCCTTTTTATTTTTCTGACTCGTCGATGTGAAAGCGCGCCACGTCCTGATGGAACAGCTGGGCGGTGGCCGACAATTGTTCCATGGCCGTGATGATTTCCCGGCAGGCGGCGACTTGCTCGTTCAATGCGGTTTGCAAGGCGTTGGCCTGTTCCGCCGCTTGGCGGTTCAGGCGGCGATGGAGTCCCAACGCATCCCGCCAGTGCCGGCTTTTTTGTCGCAGGGCGTCGAACCGCTCCAGGATCGGTTCCAGCTGCTGTCCGAGTCGGGCGATGACGGCGCGTTGGGCTTCGGCATGGCGTTGGGTTTGTTGGACGATGGACATCTGTTGCCGGGCCGTTTGGGCGGATCGTTTCAGGTGCTGAACCGATTGTTGTACGTATTCGTGGGTCGCACCGATCAATTGTTCAATTTCTTTGGCCGTTTGGGCCGACTGATCGGCCAGTTTCCGCACCTCTTGTGCCACAATGGAAAACCCTCGGCCGTCTTCTCCGGCCCGGGCCGCTTCGATGGCCGCATTCAGGGCCAGCATGTGGGTTTGATCGGCGATGTCTTTGATCTTGGTCGTCAAGCGGCGGATGGATTCCACTTGTTGGGCCAGCGCCGTGATGGACTCAGACATGTGTTGGAAGTTCTCCGCATGTTGCACGGCGGTAGCTTCCAAATCCCGCAGCGCATCGGCCGATTGTCCGTTTGTGACCGCCGGTCGGCGAACGGTCTGGTGCATTGCGTCCCAAGCGGCTTGCAGGGCTTTTAGTTCGTTTGTGACATCGTCGGCGATGCGTTCCATTTGGTCCAGCTGGTGCGCCTGTTCGGCCATGTCTTGCTGGATGGCGTCTACGGATTGGGCCAGCTGGTCCAATCCGGTGTCCGATGCACGGGAAGCGGCCGCAAGATTGCAGGATGCTTCCGCCATGTGCCGCACGAGGCGCCGGTGGGATGCGACCAGTTGACGGATTTCGTCGGACATGTCGTTCAAGCTGTTTTGCAGGTGCTGGATTTCTTTGGATGTATTGGTCCTCTCAATTGGTTGACTCCAATCCCCTTTTGTCCAAGCCGCGATAACGGCACCGATGTTCCCGAGGGACCGGGTGATGCGGCGGGCGTGCATGTGCAAGGTGAGAAAAACGATGATGATCAAAACTGTACCCGCGATGGCCCAGGCGTAGAACGTTCCCGTGTGTTGCTCGTGCAGCGTGGACATGAGCGCCTGTCGTTTTTCGCTCATTTGCTGGGCAGTAGCCTGCCAGCGGGAAAGATCGGGACCGGGGACGACCGTGACCAACCGGAAGCCGGTATCCGGATCGGTCAAAACATGGCCGAGCATGGTGGTGCCGTCTTCATCCCATTCAAGAAAATCTTCCTGTTCCGCCGTCGACGACGAACGGAGCGCCTGTTGAACGGTTTCCTCGGAGAGCGCGGCGGCTTTCGAACGGGCCAGCACCCGGCCGGTGGCATCCAGCAAGAAGGTGTACCCGTTTTCCGGCCCGCCCATTTCTTCCACGAGCGACGCGACGGGTGTTAAAGCAAAGTCCACACCGAGGACGCCGATCAACTGGTCATCGCGGGAGACGGCTTTCACCAACGACATGACCGGGACACCGGTTTCGTCATCGAGGCGCGGCGCCGTCCAAATGTATCGGTCGGGCGATTCGATGGCCTGTTGATACCACGGTTCGGCCGTCACATCATATGTTCTCCGGTCCACGTCATCCAACGGGCCGAGATAAAATTCTTGGCGCGGCGTCCCGATGTACACGCGCTGCACTTCTTCGGTGCCGGAAGCGACATTCGTGAAAAACGGGATCAATTGGTCATTGATGCGCCGTTTGTTGGCTCGGGGCAGATGTTCGTACGGCGTTCCCCGGATCGTTCCACGGCGGTAATACCGGCTGTGGGTTATGATGTCCAACGTTTCGCTCTGTTCCACGGTGCGGGCGACGTCGCGCATTTTTTCCATGAAAATGCGGTAGCCGCGGTACGTCTGGCGGTTGACTTGCACCAGGTGGTTTTTGAGCCGAGCTGTCGTTTCGTCTTCATACGTATGGACCACCAGCGTTTCTAGCAATTGATGTTGCGTTTCCAGATGGTCCGCCACGTCGGCGGCCGTTTGGAGGTGTTGATGGTGGCTGAAAAACAATAACAGGCCCATGCACAGGAGGAGGATGAACGTGACGGGCCACTTGACGAAATGGATGCTGAACCGCTGCATCGCGACCCCGCCTTCGATTTCTGAAATAGGTGCTTTTAAAATATGTACGTCTTCTAAACATGTACTTCCTTAAAAATATACTGCGTGTATGGAAAATTTGTCCAGTCCCGCGTGCATTGCCACAGTCGTTCATTGCCAGAGTCGCAAGTAGGCGTTCCAGAGGTCGTGGCCGTACAAATAGGCGGTGAGCGCTCCGAACCAAATGAAAGGCGCAAACGGAAACGGTTGCCGCCGCCGGATGCGGCCGGTCAGCCGCAAAAAGATGCCGATGACTGTGCCTGCAAAAGCCGCCAGTGCGATGCTCAAAAGGGTGAGCCAAGGCCCAAGGGCGATGCCGACGGCCAAGTACAGTTTGATGTCTCCGCCTCCCATTCCTCCGCGACTGAGCCATGCGGCCATGAGCAGGCAGCCGCTTCCGACGAGCCCTCCGGCAACGTACCACCACCACGGCTCGTCACCGACAAACAGGCGGAGCAGGAGGAGGATCACGAGAAACGGGAATGTGATGCGATCCAGGATCAACATGGCGCGTAAATCGGTCAGCAGGGACAGAACGAGCAGGGAGGCCAGCGCCCATCCGACGGCCAATTCCCATTGAAAACCGATCTGGTGGTACACGAGATAAAAGGAGAGGGCTGTCAACCCTTCTCCGAGGGGATAGAGCGGGGAAATGCGGGCGTTGCAGTACCGGCAACGGCCACGCAAGAACAAGTAACTGAGCACCGGGATCAAATCCCAGACACCCAAACGATGGCGGCAATGGGGACAGCGGGACGGGGGAACGATCCACGATGTCCCTTCCAGGAGACGGAAAGCCAGGACATTGTAAAAACTGCCGATGGACAAGCCGAACAAGAGGATGGACACGTCGATGAGCACCATCCCAGCTCCGTCTCCTTTCTCGCTTTACGAATATGTTCCCGCATCGTCCAACCGCTTCCAGATTAGCAAAAAAACAAAAAAACTGCAGCCGGTCACGGTCTGCAGCGCAAGGGCGATGGGATGGTTCATCAGGTGGATATTCGGTGGATATTCAGTCTTCGTGTTCATTCATGCAATGTTCGCATTCGTACATGACGCCTTCCCGTTGTTGGGTCGTCACGGAACCGCAGACGACACACGTGCTCGTGGTCGGGCTGACGGTCAGTTGGCCGGTGGTGTTTTCGGACATTTCCGATCCCTCCATCGAGAATGTTAATGCCATTGTAATATAACACAAATAAAATATCAATAGTTGTATTGATACAGATTTGTGAACAAAAAAAGAAAAATGGTTTGCAATTCCGTCCTTTTTCGTTATAATTTTCGTATGTTCTTTCAGCGGAGCAGAGCGGAGCTAAGTGGAGTGGAAGAAGAGCGGAGAAGAGTGGAGTGTTATCCCCCCTTTTTTCCCCTTCGTACATCATAGCTCCCCTCTGTATACGACTCTGTATACGAGGAGGACGGCCATGTACGATTTTTTCACCCTGGCTTCTGAACACGAAGACCACGAGTATGTCACCCCTTCCGGCATTTCCGTCAAGAGACAGCTGTGCAAGGACATTTCGCCGAGAACAATCGAACAACTGATCGGGCGTCTCGATCGGGAAAAAGGCGCCTTGTTTTCCAGCGGCATGGAATATACGGGACGTTATACCCGGTGGGATATCGGTTTTGTCAATCCGCCGGTCGAGTTGACGGCACGGGGACGGACGGTTGTGGTGCAGGCGCTGAACGAACGCGGCCGGGTGCTGCTGCCGACGTTGGCCCAATGGCTGGCCGGGGAGGAAGCGGTGGCACAGGTGACGGCAGAAATGGCCCGGCTGGTCGTACAGGTGAAGCCGAAAGCGGCCGTGTTCCGGGAAGAAGAACGGACGAAACAGCCGTCGGTGTTCAGTGTGCTGCGGCGCATCCAACAGGCGTTTGCTTCCGATGAAGAGTCGTTTTTGGGTTTGTACGGCGCTTTTGGGTACGATCTCGTGTTTCAGTTCGAAAATTTGACGCCGCAAAAGCCGAGGCCCGACGATTACGTCGATTTGCACCTGTTTTTGCCGGATGAGCTGTACGTGGTGGATCGGCGGGTGAACCAGGCGTTTCGCATCGCATATGATTTTGCCGTCGGTTCCCGCTCCACCGCCGGATTGCCGCGGGACGGGGCGGTCGTCCCAAAAGGGGAAGGGCATCAGCGGCCGGTTCCGCCGGATCGGCCCGGCTACTATGCCGACCTGGTGCGGAAAGCGTTGCCGTCGTTTTACGCCGGGGACTTGTTTGAAGTGGTGCCCTCGCAAGTCATTTACCGGCCGTGTGATCGGAAACCGTCGGAAGTGTTCAACCAATTGAGCCGCATGAACCCCAGTCCGTACGGGTTTTTGATTCACCTGGGGCGGGAGCATTTGGTCGGCGCTTCGCCGGAAATGTATGTGCGGGTCGACGGCCGGCAGTTGGAGACGTGTCCCATCTCGGGCACCATTAAACGGGGGAGGGACGCGCTGGAAGATGCCGAAAACATCCGCCGCCTCCTCAATTCGGAAAAAGACGAAGCGGAACTGACCATGTGCACCGACGTGGACCGCAACGACAAATCGCGCATTTGCGTGCCCGGTTCGGTGCAAGTCATCGGCCGGCGGCAAATTGAGCGCTACTCGAGGCTGTTTCACACGGTGGACCATATTGTCGGGGAACTGGCGCCGGGGTACGACGCGCTGGACGCCTTTATGACCCACATGTGGGCTGTGACGGTGACAGGCGCGCCGAAACTGGAGGCCATGCGCTGGATCGAAGCCCACGAAGAAACGCCTCGCCGCTGGTACGGCGGCGCCGTGGGGTGGCTCAACTTCAACGGCAATATGAACACGGGGCTGACGCTGCGGACGATTCGTCTGGTGGACGGCGTGGCCGAAATGCGGGTCGGCGCCACGCTGTTGCACGCGTCCGACCCGGAGGCCGAAGAGGAAGAGACGATGGTGAAGGTGGCGGCGCTGATGCGGGCGCTGTCGCCCGAAGCGGCGGAGGAAAGAAAAGGGACGTTTCAATCCACCTCCGGGAAAGGCCGCCGGGTGTTGCTGGTCGATCACGAAGATTCGTTTGTCCATACGTTGGCCAACTACGTGAAACAGACCGGCGCCGAGGTCGTGACGGTGCGCTGGGAAGCGGCCCACGCATTGCTCCAAGACAACCGCGAGTCTTTTGACCTGGTCATGTTGTCTCCGGGGCCGGGACGGCCGGAGCGGTTCCAAATGGCCGAGACGATTTCGCTCTGCCTGGCTCGCCACCTGCCGGTGTTCGGCATTTGTCTCGGGTTTCAAGGGATCGCCGAGTATTTTGGCGGCCAGCTCGGGGTGTTGCCCCGGCCGGCCCACGGTGAAAAGTCGACGATTCGCATTTTGGAAAAAGGCAGGCTGTTTGACGGCTTGGGCGAGTCTATGCCGGTGGGGCGGTATCACTCGTTGTACGTACAAGCTTTGCCGCCGGTGTTGAAGTTGCTGGCAGAAACCGAAGACGGCATTCCCATGGCCTTTGAACATCGGGAATACCCCATCGCTGCCGTGCAGTTTCATCCCGAATCGGTGTTGACGTCGTCCGGCGACAACGGGTTGAAATTGTTGGACAATGTCTTGCGCCATTTGCGGAATGATGCGTTGCATAAGGCGTCGACGATCGGATAAGATGAGGGGCAAAGAACGAAGCAAAGGATGACGGGAATGAAACTGACGGTGTTGGGGATTTGGGGCGGTTATCCGGCGGCGGGAGGCGCCACCTCGTCTTTTTTGCTGGAGGAAGAGGGTTTTCGGCTGTTGCTGGAGTGCGGCAGCGGGGTCCTCGCGCAAGTGCAGCGGTACGTTTCGCTGGCGCAATTGGACGCGGTGATGGTGAGCCACTATCATCACGACCACGTGGCGGACCTGGGTTGTTTGCAATACGGGATGTTGGTGCAGCAACGAACCGGCCAGCGCCAGCAGCCGTTGCCGATCTACGGGCATTCCCTGGACAAACCGCAGTTTGACCGCCTCACCTATAAAAACGGGGCCGTGACGAAGGGCATGCCGCTCTCGGCGGGCGAACCGGTGACGGTGGGACCGTGGCGAATTTTGGCCTGTGAAGCCAAGCACAGCGTGCCCTGTTTAGCCTTGAAATTCGAGACGGCCGCCGGCCGGTCGTTGGTGTACACCGCCGATACAGAATGGAGCGCCGATGTGTTGAACCTGGCGGCCGGCGCCGATGTGTTGATCGCCGAAACGACGTTGGATGATGCCCAAGCCGGAGCGGTCCCCGGCCATCTCACCGCCGGGGAAGCCGGACGGCTGGCCCGCCAGGCCTGTGTCGGCCGGCTCGTGCTGACCCATTTTTCCCACGGCCTCGATCTCGACCGGTTGCGCCGCCAGGCCGAAGCCGCCTTTGCCGGATCGGTGGAACTGGCCATGCCCGGTATGGCCATCGAGTTATAAAAACGAAAGTCGTGCCGACGAAAAACATTTTCACCGGCTACCGCCTCTTGTCGTCCTTTGATGCCCTGGAAATTTTTTATCACAAAGCGCTGTTGGGCAGCGTGAAAATTTCGCCAAAAGACACCCCAGCGTTTCTCTCCGAATTGAAAAAGCGTTGCCCTCACCTGCAAATTCAGCCATAAGCTTGTGCATAAAAAATGAAGAATGCGCATAAAAAGCGCGAAAAAGTGCGGGCCGCGCATGGGCGGCCCGCATCACCTTTTTTCAGGCTAACATGTAGAACCATGGTATGATGAAGAAGCCATTTTGAACACAAAAACAAAAATCGATGTTTCGAGCCACCCGTCCTCCATAGCCAGGTGGCCAATTTTTTCAGATGCCGACTGATGCGTTTGGTGAAGTCCCTGCTCTCGGTACACCGGGACAGAAACGGATCCATGTGGAGCTTTGTATACAGGCTGAACGGACCTGTTATTTTTTCAGGTCCGCTCAGTCTGCGGAAAAAGTCGCCCATCGCCTCGAACAACGCCGCTTGGTCCCACCTTCCCCTTCACCATAAAGCATCGCGCAACGTGAGACTCAACCCGTAAACATATTTTGTATCACATTGGCAAACCTAAACTTGACCGAGTATGGACGGAAAGGAACCGATGGCATTGAAACGTAGAAAGTGGACTCTTTTTCTGTTGAGATGCTTCATGGCAGCGTTTATCGGCTTTACCGCCGCCATTATCGCCTTCTATGTGCTGGAACCGGAATACGCCTACATGCCGCCGGCGGACAACATCCGGCCATCGATGGAGCCGGAATCAACGACCAAAGCCGATTCCCACCGTACGGAAAATACGCCCCAGATTCAACGACTGCATGAAAAGCCGAAAAGGGTCGCAAACGGGGAGAATCCTCCTTCTCAGGCGGAGAAATATGTTTACGATGTATGGGGTGAAACGGTCGTCCGTGCCACTCCGCTTTCGCCGCGGGAAGGCGCCGTGCCGCTGGATGAAAAGACGTTCCGCCTCGGCCGGGAAATGTTTTACAAAGAAACGTTCGGCAACGAAGTGTTTCTCACCGACATCATGGGTATGGTGGACGGCGCCTTGACGGTGCCCAACATCGTCAAGGCCATCATCGCCCTGCGGGGTCAAGGAACGACCAATTTGCGGGTGGAATTGGCCAAGGACGTACAGATCGGCGACCGGCGGTACAAAAAAGGGGAAAAAGTAGATACGGGCCTCGACGTTCCGAAAGGCGCCTGGGCGCCGCTGGGTATGCCCATCAAGTTTTCGGAAGGAAAAATCAAAGTGGGGGTCAGTTGCGCCGCCTGTCACGCCACCGTCGATCCCCAGACAAAACAAGTGCTGGAAGGCGTTCCCAACAAAGACCTCAACGCCGGTCTGCTCATGGCGTTGGCCACCAATTCGGCAGCCTACTTTACCCATGCCGACGTCAAAGACTTGACGCCCTACGTGTCCGATGACGCGCGCACCGTCCCTACCAGTGACGGCCTGACGGCCGCGCTTCCCGATCCGGAAAAACTGGAAGCGGCCGTGGATGCCGTCTTCGCCAAATGGCCGCCGGGCAATTTTGATTCGACCATCGATTTGGAAAGCAACCCGGCGCAAATCCCCGATTCGTTCACCAAAGGGGATCATCCGTACGGCTGGAGCGGTTTCGCCGCCGCCGGGCCGTTTCACGGCTTGAGCGCCTTCAGCAACAACGTCCACGCCCAAAATTCCGACTCCCTGGGACAGGCGGAAAACAGCCGGGCACTGTTTGGCATAGACAAAGAAGTGTACCTTGGCACAGTGCTGCAAAACGCTGCCAACCCCAAATACCGGTACGATCCGGCCAGCGGCGTCCGGCCGTCGGCCTTTTTCGAACAGGTCGACCCGACTCCGGGGGTGCCCGGCGTCAACGAAATGATCAAGCCGCCCTCCTTCCCGAATGTCAACTTGCTGGCTCCCGACGGCCTGTTCGTCAGTTCCCCCGGCTACAAGGCAGGGGAACAAGTCAACGCCATTTCCGCCTGGCAAAACACCCTCGTGCCGGCCAAACCGCCGCTGGACAGCCGGAAAGATCAGATCGAAAAAGGCCGGGACATTTTCATCCAGGCCCAATGCCACACGTGCCACGCGGGAGAAGCGTACACCAACCACCGGATCATCGACGCCAAAACCATCGGCACCGAACCGTCCCGCGCCAAAGCGTTGAAAAAGACCGAAACCATCTTTGGCGAAACGTCCATCTATCCTTTCGACACCCCGGTGCCCCTGCCAAAAAATGTGCCCATCGTCCGCGTTCCCACCGGCCATCTGGACCCGGAACAGTTGAAACTGGCCTTCGCCCACGGCGACTCGGACGGCGGGTACAAGGTCAAAGGCTTGATCGGCTTGTACTGGACGGCGCCTTACCTTCACGACGGGGGAGTAGCCGTCGGGCCAAACCCAGAAAAAGATCTGGGTGTTCCGGGGACGCTGCAACGGGGCGTCGAACCGGATCCGTTCCACAGCTTGCGGGCCCTCGTCGACCGTCGGCTCCGGCAAAAGGTCATCGCCGCCAACCGGGCGTCTAAAGACTTGCAAGCCATGCACGTGGCGGGAATCGGCCACGAATTTTGGGTGGACGAAGCGGCGGGATTTACCAAAGAAGACCAGGAAAATCTCATCCACTTCCTCTTGAATTTGCAGTATCAAGACTAACCCATAACCATTCGCCGCTCAGCCCAAATAATATGGACAAAAAAGCCTGTAGACATGCCCCGGGTGGAACTTTGTCTACAGGCTGATGCGGGCCGCGTATGGGCGGCCCGCATTTTTCGTGCGGGATGGTGTTAAATCGTGGAGCGGTATACTGTTTTTGTGTGTTTGCCTGTTCGATTGTTAACGCTGGGGGATGTCGCTCAACGTATTGACGGAGACGATGTCGGCGCGTTTTTTGACCGGTTTGCTCCAATACTGTTCGCTTCCCGGCAAGTCGTCGAACCAGGCCGCATCGGGCGGGCAGTCGAGCACCATAAAGCGGCCGTAATGTCCTTCGCGGGATTGGTGGTATTTGAGGTACGCTTTGCCGTTTTCGATGGCCAAGATTTCGATTTTGCCGGAGGTGTGGCTCATGACGAGACGCACCCGCTTGCCGAGTCCCGACGTTTTCGCTTTGGCTCCTTCGACCAAGCGGTACACCGTCTCCAACGGCAAGACGAAATCCCGGTTGCCCCGCACCGGGCGGTTGATGAAGAAATAATACGGGGTGACACCGGCCCAGGACAGTTTGTCCAACAACTCGGCCAGCACGTCGACGTCGTCGTTGATGCCTTTTAGGATCGGGGTTTGGTTGACGACAATAGCCCCGGCGTCGTGCAACGCTTGAAACGCGCGATAGGCTTGAGGGGTGAGTTCCCGCGGGTGGTTGACGTGGGCCATGATGTAAATCCGCTTTTCCGGCGTGGAGTGTTCGCGAATCGTTTGCAGCAGTTCTTCATCTTCATAAATGCGCATGGGGTTGAAGACGGGCAATTTGGAACCGATGCGGATGATTTTGACGTGGTCGATGGCGCGCAGTCGTTCGAGAATCATGCGCAATTTGGACGTGGCCAAAATCAGCGGATCGCCTCCGGTGAGGAGGACGTTGTTGATTTCCGGATGCTCGCGAATGTATTGCAAGCCGGGTTCGACGTCGGACATGGCTTCACGGACGTCCTGGCGAAACAGGCGTTTTCGGAAACAGTATCGGCAGTAGGCGCCGCAAACTTCCGAAACGATCAACAAGGCCGTCGTTTTATATTTATGCTGGCAGCCAGGGACGACGTAGTTGGTGTCTTCGTCGGAGGCATCCCAGCGTCCATAGTCTTCCAATTCGGCTTCGTTCGGAATGACCAACTTGCGGATCGGATCTTTTGGATCGTTCCAGTTGATGAGATTCAAGTAATATTCATTAATGCGGAAGGCGAACTTTTCTGTGACTTTTTTCAGCCTCTGGCGTTCGGCTTCAGAAAGTTGCGTGATTTTGTCGATGCTTGTGATGTATTTTGGTTGCGCCATGACGATGCACTCACCCCTTCCTCGACAGATTATGTTAACTACGTTCATTATACTATGGAGCCCGTGGTACGTCATGTTCCTTCTTGGCGATTTGTTATCATTTTTATTAAATTAATATGTTTTTTGAGCATATTTGCAAGAACAATGGGACAATTCAAGGAATGAAGGAATGGAGAAAAGGCCCCGCTGGCTGCTCGTCCAAGGACGCAGAAGGGACGTGAAAGCAGTTCAGGGGGCCTGTTGTACGGACGTGTTAACGGCCGACCCGGGCTTCGATGTGTTGCTGCACTTCTTCCGGAGTCAAGCCATGGGCGTTGATGACCGGTGCATCGATCTCGATGTCTTGCATTCCCATGACATTTTCGTCACTGCCCGAGATGACGCAGCAATCGCATTCGGTGATTTGTTCGCTGTCTAAATCGACGACTTCGTATCCATTTTGTTGCAGATGTTGACGAATGGGCGTCAGCCGACTTTCGACGGCAATGCGTTTGGGCATCTTTTTTTCCTCCTTAAGTTGGGTTGGATGCCAGTTTTATTCTGGACGGGGGCCCGGGACATTATGCACGGGAATGAAATCGAGCAAAATGATTTCCGGTGCAGTGGGGGCGATGCTGCCGCCTTTGGGTTCCTTGCTGACGCTGATGAATTTCACGTCGCGGAGGTTTTGGCCCTGCGTATACAACTCGGCATATTTCCCATCCATCTGAAGTAGCCCAGCGTTTTCCCGGTGAATCGACTTGATGAGCCACACTTGATAATCGTGTTCCTGGTCGTGGATGAGCCCTTGCAGGCGGAAAAACATTTCGTCGGTATGGCCGTTCACCCAGACTTGTCCGTATATCCCGGCGGATTGGGCGTGTTGGGACGCAATGGGAAACGAGATCGTCCGGGCATCTAACACCATGGAAAGGGGCAGGTGTTCGGCATGGGTGGATAGATTGGACGACGCCGTGGGAGGGACCGATGGCGGTTGTTCCTGGTACAGGGAAAACATGCCGGCCAAAAGCACCATGACGGTCGCCGCACAAGCCGCTCCCATGATGGGGGCCGGACGGAACCATTTTCGCTGCAGGTGCCGCAGCCGCACCCGACGGCTCAACCGCCGATAGACGCGGGAAGAGGGAAGGTGATTTGGCGCGCCAAGAAGGTGTTGGCGCCATTCTTGAACCCGGCGTTGGCAGTCATCACAGGTGGCCAGATGTTGCTGCCACACGTGATGGTCTTCCTCCGACAAATGGCCCAAGATGGCGTCGACGATTTGGATTTCCGAAACGTTACATTTGCTTCGGTCCATGGATATGGCCCCCTTCCGTTGGCTCCAACCAACCGAGTTGAATGAGATTTTTCTTGATGTTTTTTAGTCCGTAACGCACCCACGACTTGACCGTTCCAAGCGGATGACCGGTCATCCGGGACCATTCCTGATGGGTCATGGCATGAAAATAGGTGGCGGTAATGGCTTCCCGTTGGCTGGGCGGCAGGCGCTTTAACGCTTCGTGCAATTGTTCTTTTTCCAATTGGCCAAAAGCATCTTCGGAGGTCGGATCCCAGCTGGGGGCCGGTTCCCGCCATTGGGCGGCCGCCTGTTGCCGCTGTTTTTGGCGCAGCCGGTCGATGGCCCGGCTTTTCGTTTTCACTGCCAGCCATGCTTGCAAGCTTCCCCGCGTCGGATCAAATTGTTCGGGATGTTGCAGCATTTCCAGAAAGACGTCGTGGCACACGTCTTCCGCATCCGATACATCCTGCAAGATATGGAGCGCAATTTGATACACTGTGGCCGCATACCGCCGGTACAGGGCGTCAAAGGCGGCCAAATCGCCCTTGGCCAGCTTGGCCAATTCTTTTGTCCAATGCGATTTTTCGTGTTCCATCCGCCTTCACCTGCAAACAGACGACTTTTCTTAGGCGATGCCGGCACCGGTTCGTTCAGGTGTGAGGAGGATCACGGACTTGTACAAGGAACGATTGTAAACTAATTGTATACAACTCAATCCGATTCGTGGCTCCGGTGGCTATCGGCGTTGACCTTTTGTTGCAAGCGATCGCGATGGGCAAGAATGAGGTGCCGTTTGTCTGTGAACAATAGCCGTTCTTTTTTCAACTGGTTGACGATGCGGTTGATCGTTTCCCGGGTGGTGCCCAACAAACTGGCCCATTCCTGGTGCGTTAACGGGATGGGCAGGACCGTACGGCCGTCTTGTTCGATGCCGAATTCGTCGGCTAGTTGCAGCAATTCGGTAATAAACCGTTGCTGAACGTCGGTGGACATGGTTTGCAAGCGGTGTTGCAGTTCGTTAATTTTGCGTTCCATGCGTGCAATGACCTGGGCCGCCGTTTCCGGATGATGGGCCATCAACCGGCGGAAGGCGTCGATGGCGATGACGGCCAGTTCCGTGTCCAAGAGGGCGGTGGCCGTGGCGGGATACGGGACGTCATGGAACAGCCCGATGTGGGGAAACATCTCGCCGGAATGGAGCAAGGAGATGGTTTGCTCTTTGCCTGCCGCATCGGCTTTTGTCGTCTTGACCAAGCCGTCGAGGACGAAATAGACCGCTTCCCGCGGCTGCCCTTCGTGAAAAATGACCGCATTTTTCGGGAAGCGCCGCCGGTGGATCTGGACGTTCCATTGTTGGAACTGTTCCGGCTCAAGCCCATTCAATAGAGGGATTCGTTGCCACCATGCCCGCATGGACGTTCGTCCTTCCAACATCGATTCAAGATCATTGTAACGAAAGCATCAGAAATTGAGGAGTTGAACAAGTTGGTTTATGACGTTTTTCATTATCTTCACGTCTTGGGGGCTGTGTTTGCCATCGGGCCTTACGCTGTGTTCTTTCACGTGTTGCGTTTGATGAAACAGATGGAAAACGGCGGTTCCGTCAGTCCGGCAAACTTGTCGGTGTTGCGGTTTGTGGTGCGGGTGTCCAAGCACGCCGGCCACGTGTTGGTCGTGTCGGGGGTGTTGTTGTGGTGGTTGGGAGGTTACGCCCTTTGGACGTCATGGATCGTCATCCCCGTGGCCATTTTATTGGCGGGCCTGTATTTTATGGCCCGGGCGTTTTCGCCGATTCTGGAAGGGTTGGAGAAAGGGACGTTGGATTGGTCCAAGGGGATCCAAAAATTGCGCTTTTCTCTCTGGGGTTATCTCGTCATTTTGCTCGTCTCGCTCTGGTTCATGATCACGAAACCGGTGCTTTGGTGAAGATTCATCCCTTTCGGTTAAATCCAAATGGCGCGCTCCGTCGTATCTTCTTGTGGAACATCTTTTTCCAAAGGAGGAGAGACGGATGCGACGCGGAACATTGTTCGGGAAATCGTTGTCCGTATTGCTCTTGTTGATGTTTTCCGTTTTCCTAGGAGGGATGTCTCAGCCGGCGACGGTGTCGGCGGCCGCCGGTGACGTGGCCTTATATACGCCGTATACCGGCATTGCGGTGGCGCCCGGCGAGTCGGTCAACTACACCATCGAGGTGATCAACGACAGCCGGAAAATCCAGCGGGTTTCTTTGGAAATCGCCGAGCAGCCGAAAGGCTGGGAAGCGAGCCTCACTGCCGGTGGTTGGAACATTCGGCAGTTGTCGGTCAGACCGGAAGAGTCGGAGTCGTTTCAGTTGCAGACCAGTGTGCCGCTGAAAGTGGAAAAAGGTACTTATCGGTTCACCATCCGGGCTACCGACAGTGACGGTGCCGTCCATACGTTGCCCATTTCCATCGAGGTGACCGAGACGGGGACATTCCGCACGGAGTTGGAAGTGGAACAGCCCAACATGGAAGGGGACGCCGATTCCACGTTCCAATATGAAATGACGTTGCACAACCGGACGGCGGCGGAACAGCTGTACGCATTGTCCACCTCAGCGCCGCGGGGGTGGCAGGTGGAGTTTGCCGTCTCCGGCCAAAAAGTAACCTCGGTGAAAGTGGAGGCCAACGGCTCCCAGGTCATTGACGTGACGGTGCGTCCGCCTTCGCAAGTGGAAGCGGGAACGTATGCCATTCCCATCAAGGCGCAGGCCGGTTCGTCGACGGCGGAAACGACGTTGGAAGCGGTTATCACCGGCACATATGGCTTGGAACTGAGCACGCCGACGGGCAATTTGAACGGTCAATTGACGGTCGGCGGCGAGAAGAAGATGGAGCTGGTGGTGACGAATACCGGCTCGTCGGAACTGAGGGGCATCGAGTTGACCGCCAGTACGCCGGTGGATTGGGAAGTGCGGTTTGAACCGGAAACCATCGATGTGTTGGCACCGGGCGAGACGGCGACGGTCCAGGCTTTCATCAAATCCAGCCCGAAAGCCATTGCCGGGGACTATATCGTGAGCGTGGAAGCTTCTACGCCTGAGACGACAGCGAAGGCCGACTTGCGCATGAGCGTGAAGACGTCCATGCTCTGGGGTCTGGTGGGCGTCGTCATCATCGCTCTGGTGGCGGCCGGTATTTGGTATTTGTTCCGTAAATACGGGAGGCAGTAACCATGGCGGAACACGTCATCGAGCTGCGCGATTTGGTCAAGCAGTACGGCAGCTACCGGGCGGTGGACGGCCTGACGCTCTCCATCCGGCGGGGGGAAATCTTTGGTTTGCTCGGCCCCAACGGCGCAGGCAAGACGACGACCATTTTGATGATGTTAGGATTGACCGAACCGACGTCGGGAATGGTGCGGGTGTGCGGCATCGACGCCACGTACGAACCGATTCGGGTCAAGCGGAAAGTCGGCTACTTGCCGGATGAAGTCGGCTTTTACGAAGATATGACGGCGCTGGAAAATGTGTTATACACCGCAGCTTTAAACGGCATTGAGCCGGACGAGGCCGTGCGGCGGGCCCGCTACTTGTTGGAACAGGTCGGTCTGGCGGAACAGGCGGATAAAAAAGTGCGCTCGTTTTCCCACGGCATGAAACGGCGGTTGGGATTGGCCGACGTCCTCGTCAAACAGCCGGAAGTGATCATTTTGGACGAGCCGACCAACGGCATCGACCCGGAAGGGGTGCGGGAGCTCTTGGCGTTGATTCGGCGGCTGAGCCGCCAGGAAGGGGTGACGGTGCTTTTGTCGTCCCACCATCTGCACCAAGTGCAGCAAATTTGCGACCGGGTTGGCATTTTCGTTGCCGGCCGGCTCATCGCCGTGGGCGATATTTCCGAGTTGGCCCGGCAGTTGTTTGCCGACGAACCGCTCCTTTTCCAAGTGGAAGCCGAACCGTTGGACGGTGAATTGCTGAAGCGGCTTGCCGCCTTGACGTCGGTGGTCCGGCTGGAGCGAAAGGGCCACCGCCTGGCCCTGTATTGTCGGGAAGATGTGGCGGCGGACATCGCGGCCGCGGTCGTGACGAGCGGGGCCCGTCTCAAGTCGTTGAGCCGTCAAGATTACGGGCTGGACGAAATTTACCACCGTTATTTTCAAGGAGGGGGTGGGGACAATGGAGCCGACGGGACGGTTCACTAAATGGGCGCGTTGGGCCCGGCAGTTCGCTGCCCCATCGACGCCGGCTTTCCTCGATCGGCGGCGCAGCCCGTTTTGGGTGCTGGTGCACAAAGAAATGCGGGATCACATCAGTAGTTGGCGTTTTATCATCTTGCTCGGTTTGATGGTGTTGACCGCCATCGGTTCGCTGTACACGGCCATGGCCAACATCCGCAGCGCCATCGCCGAAGATGAAACGACGTCCTTCGTCTTTCTCAAACTGTTTACGGCCACCGACGGGACGTTGCCGCCGTTCATCACCTTTGTCAGCTTGTTGGGGCCCCTCATCGGCATCGCCCTCGGATTTGACGCCGTCAACGCCGAGCGGAGCAAAGGGACGTTGGCCCGCCTGATGGCCCAGCCGGTGCCCCGGGACACCATCATCAACGCCAAATTCGTCGCCGGCTTGCTGGTGGTGGCCATCATGATGCTCGTCCTCGGCTTTTTGACCATCGGTATGGGCATCCTTATGATCGGCATTCCGCCGACAGTGGAAGAGTTTTTCCGCATCGTGCTGTTTTTGCTGGTGTCTATCGTCTATATCGGCGTCTGGCTCAATCTGGCCATCATGTTTTCGATCTTGTTCAAACAGGCGGCCACCTCGGCCCTGTCGTGCTTGGCGGTCTGGCTCTTCTTCACCCTCTTTTTCGCCATGGTGGTCAACTTGATCATCGGCGCCACCGCGCCGACGGAAATCACTGACGTGGAACAGCTGATCGGTTATCAAGGGTTTGTGCAAAACATTTTGCGCATCTCGCCCAGCCAGCTGTACAGTGAAGTGACGACGACGCTTCTGGTGCCGACGGTGTTCACTTTGGGCCCCATCACCATCGAGCAAGCATACGGCTATGTGCCGGGGCCGCTGCCGCTGGGGCAAAGTGTGCTGCTCATCTGGCCGCAGTTGACCGGCCTCGTGGCCGCCGCCTGCGTCATTTTTGCCATTGCCTATCGCATTTTCATGAAACAGGAGATTCGGTCGAGGTCGTGAGATATTTTTGTGATGTTTCATACAACGATGTTGAGATGGATGTTGATCTCCATTGCGAAGTTCGTTACGATAGAAGCAAATATTCAAAGTGACGTATCAGCGAACCGTTGACGATTCAATGGCGAATCGGCGAATACACAACGATTCAAACAACGTAAAATAAAAATGACCGCAGGTGGGGCAACACCTACGGTCGATGTGTACAACAGGCTTGCCCCGCAAGGGGGCGGCTCTAGATTGTGGGAAAATAGACCTCCGCGAGCCTAACTCAAAGGAGGTCTATTTTCTTTGGTTTAGCGACAGTATGGCAACGAGTGTGCCAAAAGCAATCATCAATGAGATTGCTTCAAATACTGTCATTCTCTCACCCCCTTTCCTGGCTGGGATAAGGGGTGAGCCGACCGCCCTTGAGGAGCCAAAACAGATGCCCAAGCGAGGCATATTCTTTTGTTCAAAAATTGAATACCGGAGTTTAATTTAGCCATCTCTTTCGATTTTGGAAGCAGTGAGAATGTGTTCGGTATGACTCGGTTGTCGCTTCCGGAAACTTTCGGCTACAATGGATGAAAACGGTGGGTATGTGGTATGACCAACGAACGGAATGACCAAAGCTTGATGCATGACAAAGGAGTGGATGGGCGATGCTCGATCCGCGCTTGACGCGGTTGGCGGAAGTGCTGGTGGGGTATTCTACCAATGTGCAGCCAGGCGAAAACGTGCTGATTGAAGCCATTGACGTGGAGCCGGCGCTGGTCAACGAAGTGGTGAAACAAGTGTACAAAAGGGGCGGCCGCCCTTTTGTCAATTTGCGCAGTCAAGCGGTGACGCGGGCACTTCTGATGGGCGCCACCGAAGAGCAGCTGAAGACGTGGGCCGATTTCGACGCCTATCAGATGGAAAAGATGCACGCGTATATCGGCATCCGGGGCAGTCACAACATTTTCGAAAACAGCGACGTGCCGGAGGCGAACATGCGCCGCTACGCATCGCTGTACAGCCATCCCGTGCACAGCGAAATCCGGGTGAAGAAAACAAAATGGGTGGTGCTCCGTTATCCCAATGCGTCCATGGCCCAGTTGGCCGGCATGAGCACGGAAGCGTTCGAGCAGTTTTACTTTGACGTGTGCACCATGGATTACGCCAAGATGGCCAAGGCGATGGAGCCGTTGAAAGAGCTGATGGAGGCCACCGACGAGGTGCGCATCGTCGGCCCCGGAACCGACCTGCGCTTCTCCATCAAAGGGATTCCGGCTATCCCTTGCGACGGCAAATACAACATCCCCGACGGCGAGGTGTTTACAGCGCCGGTGCGGGATTCGGTGGAAGGGTACATCACGTTCAACACGCCGACGCCGTATCAAGGGTTTACGTTTGAAAACGTGCGGTTGGAATTCAAACAAGGGAAAATCATCAAAGCCACGGCCAACGACACGGAGCGGCTGAACAACATTCTCGACACCGATGAAGGCGCCCGTTATATCGGCGAATTCGCCATCGGATTTAACCCGTACATCCGCAAGCCGATGAAAGACATTTTGTTTGACGAAAAAATTGACGGCAGTTTCCACTTCACACCGGGCCAATGCTACGACGAAGCGTCCAACGGCAACCAGTCAGCCATCCATTGGGACATGGTCTGCATCCAACGTCCCGAGTACGGCGGCGGGGAAATTTGGTTTGACGGCCGCCTCATCCGCAAAGACGGCCGTTTCGTCGTTCCGGAACTGGAAGGATTGAATCCGGAGCGGCTGAAGTGAGGGGAAGGCCGTGCCCAATATGCCCTTTGCGCAAAACATCATCGCCCTCATCTGGGATTTTGACAAGACGCTCATTCCCGGCAACATGCAGGCGCCGTTGTTCAGAAAGTACGGCGTCGATGAGCCGACCTTTTGGCGGGAAGTCCAACAGTTGGAAGACTATTACCGTCAGAAGGGTATCCGGGTCAACAAAGAGACGGTGTATTTGAATCACGTGTTGACGTACGTCCGTGAAGGGATTTTTAAGGGATTGAACAACCGGATGCTGGAGGAATTGGGCAAGGAGCTGACGTTTTATCCCGGCCTGCCGGAATTCTTTCCGAAAATCAAGGCCATCATCGAGGAAGACGAGCGGTACAAGACGTTTGACATCAAATTGGAGCATTACATCGTCAGCACGGGGTTTGCGGCCATGATTCGGGGCAGCGCCATCGCCCGATACGTCGACGGCATTTGGGGATGCGAATTCATTGAGGAGCCGGCCAAGCCGGGCTTTATGCTGTCCGGAGGGGCGGACAAAGAAGCTGCCCAAGCGTCGGCGGAAGCGGAGGCCGCCGCAGCTGCGGCGGGAGAAGAGAGCGGGTCAGAAATTACCCAGATCGGGTATGCCATCGACAACACGTCCAAGACCCGGGCGTTGTTTGAGATCAACAAAGGGGCCAACAAGTACGCCGACATCGATGTCAATTCGAAGATGGACGAGGCGGACCGCCGGGTGCCGTTTGAGCACATGATCTACATCGCCGACGGTCCCAGCGACGTGCCGGTGTTTTCCATCTTGAACAAGTCCGGCGGGCGGACGTACGCCGTCTACCCGAAGGGCAACATGAAGGCTTTCCGGCAAGTGGACATGCTTCGCCGGGACGAGCGGATTCAGATGTTCGGCGAGGCCGATTACCAGGAAGGTTCGCAGACGTACATGTGGCTGGTGTTGCAGGCAAGACAAATTGCCGATGCGATCGTCAAAAAGAAAGAACAGGCCATTCGGGCCAGCGTGTCCCAACCGCCGACGCATTTGATATAGGCGCATCGGTTTGAGGCGTTTCCTTTGGGCTCAACAATGGTGTTCCTCGCTTAAAGAAATGCCTTCCAGCCGCAACAAGGCCGCTTTGACGTCCAGCCCGCCGCGATACCCGGTCAGTCGACCGTCTTTGCCGACGACACGGTGACAAGGAATGACGAGCGGCAACGGATTGGCGCCCACCGCTGCTCCCACCGCACGGGACGCGGTGGGCTTTCCGATTTGGGCGGCGATGTCGCCGTAGGTGGTCAGGCGTCCGTAGGGGATTTGTTGGAGCACCTGCCACACGGCCAATTGAAACGGCGTTCCCCGCACGTCCAGCGGCACGGTAAATTGTTTCAATCGACCGGCCAGGTACGCGGTCAATTGTTCCGCGTACGGCGCCATGCGTTCGTCATCCCGTTTCAGGCCGGCGCCCGGAAAATGACGCTGAATGAAGGCAGACAATGTCTCCCACGATTCGTTGGGCAACGTCACGCAGCACAATCCTTTTTCGGTGGCGGCGATCAAAAACTCCCACGATGCATGGCGAAACGAGCTCCAGACGACGGTTTCCATCGGTTTTGTCCTCCTGGTTTAAGTGAAAAGTGTCGTGTAGGTGGCGCAACATATCAACATATCGTCAGGCTGAGTGCGTCGGCTGGTCGGATAGGCGGACGTGTCGTTGTCGGTATGCAGAAGGAGACAAGCCGTATTGCTTTTGAAAGATGCTGGAGAACGAGGCAGCGCTGGCAAAGCCGACTTGGTCCGAAATGTTAGAAATTGGTAAGTCGGTTTCCAACAGCAGTTTTTTGGCCGCATCCAAACGGGTTTTCCGGATGTATTCCGTTGGCGTGCAACCGACCCGCCGTTTGAACGTCCGATGTAAATGAGAGGGGCTCATGTGGAGCATCGCGGCCAGCCGATGTAAGGTGAGGAACATCTCATGTTTTCAGTATAGCCGTTACGTTTTCTTACGGGTAAGGGCGGGGCAATGAAAAGGCAAAAATGAAAAAGAGGAGGGGAAAATTTTGAGAAAAATTATTGCAATATTATGTCTTTTTTGGATTGCTGTGTTCTCATTTGGATTTTCAGGACAGTGGAAACCGGGCGATTCGTTCGCCACACCGGATGTTAAGCTTTTGCTTCCCATGCCGATGCTGAACGTGGAAGGTGCCCCCGTTCCTGTTCGATTAGGAACTTACACGTGGAGTGAACGGGGGCGGGGCGTGGCGGTGGATGCGGTGGATCCGCCATCGTTGGTGGAGTCTTTGGAGCCGGTGAACGTACGACCGAATGCTGTGTTGAACGTCTCTTTTACCGATGCCCCGGAGGAAATCCAGGTGGGCATTTGGAAGGAGGGAGGAGTGGATTTTAAAAAGGTGTCCGCCGGCCAGGTGAAGTTGCCGTCGGACGAAGGAGAGTACGTGTATGTTCTGGTGGCTTCGTGGCCGCAAGGGGATGCCTCATATGCGTTTCCGATCCGAGTTTCCCGGCTGTTAGAGTAAAACCGGGTTGCTTTTACCAACGACATAGTATTTTTACGTGCATCAGCCGGCATGATCAAAACGGTTCGCGCGATCGGTTTTCCGTCCGCTGGTGGCTGACAGATACAGCGACAACACCCACGTCGACAGCAAGGTCAACTGGAACGCGGTGTGAATCGTATTGGGAACGATGCCGTTGCGAACCGGCAAAAAGGCGTGAGTGTTCCCGAACATGGTCGTATACGACTTCACCATTTCCGGCGTCGTGCCGAAGAAGTAAGGAATCCACCAGGCCGAGGCGGCGCCGTATAAGGCCGTATAAGATACAAAACAAGTGAATCACCAGCCAGTGCCGCGCCTAAAGCTGATACGGCTTGCCGAGAAAGATCAGGGCGATCACCAGGACGGTGGAGAAAGACAGCCCGTTCAATACCGTGATGAGAATGAGTTTGCTCGTCGTTTTTTCGGCCCGCAGGCCAGCATACGGAGTTGGATTGCGACAGACAAGTGACAGTTGTCATAAAGTTGTCTGCTCACATTTTTTTCAAAAACGCAATCATGCAAAAAGGGCGTGACTTGTATGGGATGGGTGCAGCATCGATTTGCGCATGTCGTTGAACAGTTGACGTTCCCATGCGGGCAAGCTATAATCATGACGAATCATGGTAAGGATCGAATGTAGTACGTATCCATATCCATCTGCGTGATGACGGAGCGAAGTACGCCTCAATCCTGTGCCAGAGAGGAACTCCCGGGAACGACCGGCTGCAAGGAGTTCTCACAGTAAGGAGGCGGAAGGCCACTCCCGAACGCCGTGCCCGATGAGGGCCGCGTTGGCCGCGTTAAGGATGTCGAGCGACCGGCTTGGAAGGAACGTATTCGGCAGAGAGACGTGCCTGTTGATAGGTGCCGCACACCCATTACAATCAGGCCGGTAAGCAGGGTGGTACCGCGAGTGACTCCCGCCCCTGCATGTGCAGGATGGGAGTCTTTTTATTTAGGCGGCGTAGATGGGCGGCAACGTGGTCGTCTGACGCCGAGGATGCTCGGCGCCAATGGGGCACATGCAGTCGAATACAGTCCGTTCGTGGTCACGTCTTGGCGATACGCCATGGACCGGTAAGAAAACAAATGGAAGAAAGAAGGAGTGGGAGCTGATGAAGCGGCTGTCCGGCAGTGAAATTCGCCGCATGTTTCTCGAATTTTTCAAGCAGAAAGGCCACAAGGTGGAGCCGAGCGCATCGCTCATTCCGGTGGACGATCCGAGCCTGTTGTGGATCAACTCGGGCGTGGCGACGCTCAAAAAATATTTCGACGGCACGTTGGTTCCGGAAAACCCGCGCATCACCAACGTGCAAAAGTCGATTCGCACCAACGACATTGAAAACGTCGGCAAAACGCCCCGGCACCACACGTTTTTCGAAATGCTGGGCAACTTTTCTATCGGCGACTATTTCAAGGAAGAAGCCATCACCTGGGCGTGGGAATTTTTGACCAGCCCCGAGTGGATCGGCTTCGATCCCGACCGGCTGTCGGTGACGATCCATCCGGACGACGAAGAAGCGTTTAAAATTTGGCACGAAAAAATCGGGCTGCCGGAAGAGCGTATCATTCGCCTGGAAGGGAACTTCTGGGACATCGGGGAAGGGCCTTGCGGGCCCAACTCGGAAATTTTCTACGACCGGGGCGAAAAGTACGGCAACGATCCGAACGATCCCGAACTGTATCCCGGCGGTGAAAACGACCGGTATCTGGAAGTGTGGAACCTCGTCTTTTCCCAGTACAACCACAACCCCGACGGCACGTATACGCCGCTGCCGAAGAAAAACATCGATACCGGCATGGGCCTGGAGCGGATGGCCAGCATTTTGCAGGGCGTGGAAACCAACTTTGAAACGGACCTCATCAAGCCCATCATCGACGCCACGGTCGCGATGACCGGCAAGCCGTACAAACAAAACCGGGAGCACGACATCGCCTATAACATCATTGCCGACCATTTGCGGACCATCGTATTTGCCATCGGCGACGGCGCACTGCCGGGGAACGAAGGCCGGGGTTACGTCATCCGCCGTCTGTTGCGCCGGGCGGTGCGTTACGGCCGGGAACTGGGGCTGACCGAGCCGTTCCTGTACAAGTTGGTGCCGGTGGTCGGCGACATCATGGGGGACTTTTACCCGGAAGTTGTCGAGCGGCGGGAGTTCATCCAACGGGTCATCCGCACCGAAGAAGAACGGTTCATGGAAACGTTGGCCGAAGGATTGGAGATTCTGGCCAACATGCTGGAAGAGGCGGCGGCCGCCGGGCAAAAGCAGTTGTCCGGGAAACAGGCGTTCCTCTTGTACGACACGTACGGTTTCCCGCTGGACTTGACGGTGGATTACGCCGCGGAACGGGGCTTTACCGTCGATGAAGAAGGCTTTGAGCGGGAAATGGAAGCGCAACGGGCCCGGGCCCGGGCAGCGCGGCAGGACGTCGACAGCATGAAAGTGCAAGGCGGCGTCTTGGAGCAATTGCCGGAAGGCGGCGAGTTTGCCGGGTATACCGAGCCGCAGATCGAAGCCCGGGTCGTGGCCATCGTCGACGGGGAGCAGATGGTGGACGTGGCGGGTCCCGGCAAACAAGTGCTGTTGATGCTGGACAAGACTCCTTTCTACGCCGAAAGCGGCGGTCAGGTGGCGGATGTGGGCACCATCACCGCGCCGGGATTGCGCCTCGTGGTAGAAGATGTGCAAAAAGGGCCGCGGGGGCAACATTTGCATCGGGTGCGGGTTGAAGAAGGGACAGTGCGGGTCGGCGCGATCGTGACGGCGACCATCGACGAGCAGCGGCGCCGGGCCACGGAGAAAAACCATACCGCCACCCACCTGTTGCACCGGGCGCTGAAAAACGTGCTGGGCGAACACGCCAACCAGGCCGGTTCGTTGGTGGCGCCGGATCGGCTGCGCTTTGACTTCACCCATTTCGGCGCCATGACCGAAGAGGAACTGCAACGGGTGGAACAGGAAGTCAATGAGCAGATCTGGAAAAACATTGAAGTGACCACCATGTACAAGCCGTTGCAAGAGGCGAAAGCCATGGGCGCCATGGCCCTGTTCGGCGAGAAGTACGGCGAGATCGTCCGCGTCGTGCAGGTGGGCGACTACAGCCTGGAGTTGTGCGGCGGATGCCACGTGCGCAACACGGCGGAAATCGGTCTCTTTAAAATCGTCAGCGAATCGGGCATCGGCTCCGGCACGCGGCGCATCGAAGCGGTAACCGGTCAACAGGCGTATGTATACTTGGATGAACAGCTGCAGCGGATGCGCCGGGCGGCGGCGTTGTTGAAGGCGTCGCCGGCGGAACTGGTGGAACGCATTGAGGCGTTGCAGCAGCAATACAAAGAATTGCAGCGGGAAAACGAATCGCTGCGCAGCAAACTCGGACGCTGGCAAGCCCAGGAACTGGCCCAGCGCAAGGTGACGGTCAACGGCGTGAACGTGGTAGCGGCGGCCGTCCAGGCGCCGGACATGGAAGCGCTCCGAACCGTCGCCGATGAAGTCAAGGCCGCCATCGGCAGCGGCATCGTGTTGCTGGGAACTGTCGTCAACGGCAAAGTGCAGCTGGTGGCCATGGTCACGCCGGATCTCGTCAAGCAAGGGTATCATGCCGGGAACATCGTCAAAGAGGCGGCCCGCCGGTGCGGCGGCGGCGGGGGCGGCCGGCCCGACATGGCGCAAGCCGGCGGCAAAGATGCGTCGAAACTGCAGGAGGCGCTCAAAGCGGCGGAAGACGCGGTGGCTCAGGGCGCGGGGGCATAAGAAGAAAACAGAGGCGTTCACTTGGAAACGAAGGGGTTGTCCCGTATCCAAAACCGCCACGGGTAGTGGATGGCTTCTTCGGCGTAGCCGATGTTGATGCGCGGTCCCCGGGCCACTTGTTCCGGCGGGATGGGGCCGATGCCCGGCCGCAAATACAGGCGGGAGCGGGTCAGGTCCCACCCGTACTGTGCTTTGGTGATGGCCAGGGCAGTGCACAGTTTGCCGGGGCCGTTGGTCAATCCCTTCAACAGCCGCCGCGAGGCGGCCGTCAGCTCGTCATACGACACGGTCAAGCTCCCCTGCTTGTCCAACACAGCGGTCAGTTCGGGGGTGAGAGCCACTCCCCGCCGTTGGGCCATCAGGGGAATGCCTTGGGCAGGGGCCAGCGCCCGCACCAGGATGGCTTCTGGCTTCCCGGGAGGGCCACTGACAATGTTGAAACAATAATACATGCCATAGATGAAATACACGTAGGCACGGCCCGGCGGACCGAACATCACTTCGGTCCGCTGGGTTTTTTTGCCGCCATACGAATGGGCCGCCTTGTCTTCCGGGCCCATATACGCTTCCACTTCCACGATGATCCCGGAGGCGGTGCCGTCTTCCGTTTCGTGGACGAGTTCCATTCCGAGCAATGCCGGAGCCAGTTCCAACGTCGGTCGCTGGAAAAAGTCGTTGAGGTTCATGGCGTGTCACCTGCGGCTAGAATTTTTTGAACAGCCGTTCGGCTTTCTTTGGATCGGTCAACGTCTCTTTATTTTGCTTGACCAGCCCTATGATACGTTCCACGTCGGCCTCTGACAACGGTTTTCCGATGGCCGCTCCCAAGCTTTTGATCAAGGAACGGAGCTTCCGTTCATCAGTCAAATTTTTTTCGTTGAACTGGGACGCCAGCGACAGCAGGTCGTTGACGGTGAACGTTTGTCCGGTGTTTTGGTTGACTTTTTCCAACAGGCGATTCAGATCGCGCAAGTTCACAAGTGACCCCTCCCTCCCGTGGTGAGCGCGTCGCACTCTTCCTTACCATATGTCGTCGGCGCCGGGCTTGCTTGGGCGAATTGGACGAATCGGCCGGTTTCTTAGCCATGCGGGAAGATGCTCGGTGAAAATAGGTGTTTGCCGGATAGCCGTAGGCCGTTGCGGAACATACCGTGGAATAAGGACAGCAGTGTGTTCTGCGAGGAGGGGATGTTGTGGGACAAAAGTCGTCCGGCACCCGATTGAACCGGCAAATGGACGCGATGTTAAGGGAAATCAGCAAACTTCGCCGCGCCATGCAACACATGCAGGAGTTGCCTCGGCAACTGGAAAATGCCCTCATCGAAATCCAGGAATTAAAACAAATATTGGAGGATCGGCGGCCGTCCCATCCCGAATATTTGCCGCCCCGCCATCCTGCCCCCGGCCCGCCGGCCCCCAATCCGTTGGGCGGCTTTGGAAATTTCTTTCAAAACATGGACATCGGGGAAATCATTAAATTGCTGAACAATCCGCTGGTCCAAGACTTGCTGAAAAATTTTTTCAAACGGTAGACGGGTGTCCAGGCCAACCTTTCCACCGCTGCATATGCTGTGAACGACTGGTGGGAAGGGGGGACAATATGTGAATTGGCACGTTCGATGGATGTACCAGTTGTGTTGTCGACACATGTACAAAAAAGTGTGGATCCGCACCCGTTTGGGCAGATGGTATCATGGGCAAATCGTCGGCGTGGATGAACGGAACGTTTACTTGCGTCCGTTGCCGTGGCCCTGTCCGACGGCCGGAGGCGGCCGACGGGCAGCCGAAGAAGCGGTGGGACGAGGGGTGGATGCCGGGGTGTCGATTCAAGAAGCCCAGTTCCGTAACACCGGCATTCTGGCCTTGAGCCTTTTTTCCATTTTGGCCATTGCCTTGACGGCGCCCCGGTTTGGTTTTTACGGCGGGTATGGATACTGGTAAACACCGATGAACAAGCTCCTTTTGCAAAAAAGCAAGCTCCTTTTGCAAAAAAGGGGCTTTTTTTATGTTCCGTCGGTATGCGCCGATTTTGTTGCAAACTGGTCCAGAAAGTGGCAAGATAAGAGCAAGATGAGGAAGAAGCGGGGTGTCGCGGATGGAGCCCATGGATCAAACGATGAAGTTTTCGGCCCACGAACAGTCAGATCCGGCGGAACGGCGAAAAGAAATTTTGCTGGCGGTGTACCGGGCGTTGGAAGAAAAAGGGTACAATCCGATCCATCAGATCGTCGGCTACTTGCTGTCCGGCGACCCGGCTTACATACCTCGACATCAAAACGCCCGAAATTTGATCCGGCAGGTGGAACGGGACGAACTCATGGAAGAAATGGTGCGTCATTACCTTGAATCTGCCATGAAAAAACAATCATGAATGGGCGATGATGGGATGTCACACACTGATCCAAAAGCGGCCACATCAGACCGTCGAATCATGGCTTTGGACGTGGGGACGAAGCGCATCGGCGTGGCTGTCAGCGACCCCTTGGGCTGGACGGCGCAAGGATTGACCGTCCTGCAGCGGGAACCCGAGACTCGGCTTTGGGAGGACATGGCAGCGCTGTTGAGGGAGTACGACGTGGGCGAAATCGTCGTCGGTTACCCGAAAAACATGGACGGGACCATCGGCCCCCGGGCCCGGGAAGCGGAAGCGTTTGCCGAACAGGTGCAGCGCCGCTTTCAGCGGCCGGTCACGTTGTGGGACGAACGGTTGACCACGGTGGCGGCGGAAAGAAGCCTGCTGGAAGCCGACTTGAGTCGGAAAAAACGGCGGCAGGCGGTGGATCAACTGGCGGCCGTCCTGATCTTACAATCATATTTACAAGCGAGAGGAGCGCGACACGATGGCCGATAAGCTGGAAGTAGGCGAGTTGATTACCATCCCGGATGAAGAAGGCGGAGAAGAGACGTTTGAAGTGATCATGACCTTCGAGGTCGAAGATGGTCGGAAATATTTGATGGCCGTGTCGACCGAAGAAACGGACGACGAAGAAGAGGAAGTGTATGCGTTCCGTTATGAGGAACACGGCGACGATTTGGATTTGTTCCTCATCGAAGATGACGAGGAATGGGACATGGTGGAGGAGATGTTCAACACCTTGATGGAACAGGAAGACGATCACGACGACCATTCATAAATGTTGGCAGTATGCCAATAGACACCCTTTTGTTACAATGGACAAGGGAAACCTTGTCTTTTCTTATGCCGATGTGGAGGGGACGCGGTGGATGAGCAGACGAATCATTCGGTGGCTGCTGGCGGGGGTGGCTGTTGTGATCGTGGCCGCGGCCGGCGCCGCCGGGTATGTGTACGTCCAATTGCAGCCACCGACAACGGCCGTAGGGGAAACAGTGGTGTTGGAAATCCCGTCCGGCTACGGTTCGGCGCAGGTGGCCCGGCTGTTGGAAGAGAAGGGCCTCATACGGAATGCTTTCGTGTATCGATATTATTTGGCTTATCACGGCGTGAGCAACCGGTTGCAGGCGGGAAAATATCGCTTTGTCATCGGTACGGACGTCGCCCAAATCACGCGGGATTTAGTGGAAGGCAATGTGTTTCGGGAGACGGTAAAAGTGACCATCCCGGAAGGGTTTCGCATCGAGCAGATCGTAGCCCGGCTGGAAGAGGCGGGGTTGGGAAGCCGGGAACGGTACCTTACGCTGATTCAGGAACACGACTTCAGCCAGTTTCCCTTCGTTCGGAATATTCCCAAGGACGCCCCTTTAAAATACCGCCTGGAAGGATATTTGTTCCCCGATACCTATGAATTTGAAAAAGACGCCGACGAGGTGACCGTGCTCACGGCGATGCTGGAGCGGTTTGCCCGCGAGTTGACCCCCCAGCGGCAAGAACGGCTGCGGGATCTGGGGCTCAGCGTCCATCAGTGGGTGACGATGGCTTCTTTGGTCGAGCGGGAAGCAAAAGTCGACAAGGAACGTCCGGTCATCGCCGGCGTCCTGTGGAACCGGCTCAACGAAAACTGGTTGCTGCAGATTGACGCCACGGTGCAATACATTTTGGGCGAGCCGAAGGAACGGCTGACGTATCGCGACTTGGAAATCGACGATCCGTATAACACGTATGTGTATGAAGGGCTGCCGCCGGGACCCATCGGTGCGCCGGGTGAGCTTTCGTTGGAAGCTGTCTTGTATCCCCAAGCCCATCGGTATTTTTTTTATGTGACGAAAAAAGACGGGACCGATGAACATTACTTTGCCGAAACCCATGCCGAACACGAAAAAAACATTGCCATGAGCCGCCAAAATGAGCGGCGTCGGACTGGACAACCGTGAGCGGACCCGAAGGATGTGTCGCAGGGGAAGGAGGGAGAGAAGGCCAGCATGAAACCGATCGTCATAGGGGTGGCGGGGGGCTCCGGTTCGGGAAAGTCGACGGTGGCGCGGGAAATTCTTCGGCAAGTGAACCCGGCCCACGGCTTGATTTTGGAACAGGACAGCTATTACAAAAGCCAGGACCATATCCCGTTGGAAGAACGGAAAAAGACGAACTACGACCATCCGCTGGCGTACGACAACGACTTGTTGTTGCAACATTTGGAGCGTCTGCTGCAGTACAAGCCTATCCAGAAGCCGGTGTACGATTTCACCCGGCATACCCGGTCCAAGCGGACGATTCTGGTGCAGCCGAAAGACGTGGTCATCGTGGAAGGCATCCTCGTGTTGGAAGATGCCCGGCTGCGCCAGTTGATGGACATCAAGGTGTACGTCGACACCGATGCCGATGTGCGGTTTATCCGCCGACTCCGTCGGGACATGCGCCGCCGCGGCCGGAGCATGCAGTCGGTCATCGATCAATATTTGACCACGGTGCGGCCGATGCACCGCCAGTTTGTGGAACCGACCCGTCGGTATGCCGACATCATTATCCCGGAAGGCGGTCAAAATCGGGTGGCCATCGATCTGTTGGTGACGAAAATTCGCAGCATGTTGGATGAGCGGAAAAAACGGAACGGGTCTACCGCGGATCGGCCGCACCCGGTTTAAAACCGGCGTACCCAGCCCAAAATGGAAAGAAGATGGCTGTCATGAGGAGTTTTCGCCATGCTTCGACGACGGTTTTTCATTTTGGGCTGTTCGTTTTTGTCGGCGCTTGCGTTTCTGTTGTATCGGCTGTACGTCATTCAAATCGGCGATACGGAACAGTTCGGCTTGCACCGAGTGAATTTGATTGAAGCGGCCCGGCGGCAACAAGAAAAAATCATCGTCACCGCCCCCGTGCGGGGACAGATCGAGGATCGGCACGGAATTTCCTTGTTGGGGCGGCCGCCAAAAGGGTTATTGCTTTTTCCGCACCACTGGAAAAATGCGTCGTTTCAGCAGTGGAACCGGCTGGCGGCGGCCCTCGCGTGGCCGGTGGAGCGGCTGCAAGCGGCCGTGGCGCGTCTCAACGGACCCGATTTTTTGCGGGATCTTGAGACCGGCCGTCCGGTGTATCTCACGGCGTCGCAAGTTTCTCGTCTTTTGGCAGCGGCGTTGCCCGGGGCCATGGTGGCGCCCTTTCCGACCCGCTACGGGGAGGACATGGCGGCCAAGCACGTGGTGGGGTACGTTAGCCAAGATCCGGCGCAAGTGGAACGGCTGTACCGGGAAGAATTGGCACAAGGGGTCATCACCAGCGATGTGCCAGTGGGACAGGCTGGCTTGGAACGGGCCTTTGAGGTGTTTTTGCAAGGGGGAATTGGCGGCCAACGACAGCGGTTCGTCATTACGGTGGACGGACGGGGGAATCCGCTGTTGGGCGGTTATACCGGCTTGAAGTCAACGGACAACGACGAAACGCCGCTGACTGTCCGAACGACCATCGATCTGGACGTGCAGCGGATGACGGAACATGCGTTGGACGAATTCGGTGTCCAAAAAGGCGCCGCCGTCGTGTTGGACATTGCCAACGGCGATATTTTGGCCATGGCCAGCCGGCCCGACTTCGATCCCCGCCACGTCCAACCGACCTCGGCGGCCTGGAACAACCTGGCGGTGAAGCAGACGATTCCCGGTTCCGTCTTCAAACTGGTGGTGGCGGCTGCCGCGTTGGAAGAAGGGTTGGTGGACGCCGATACGCTCTTTTATTGCGACGGCCGTTGGGAGACGCATCACATTTCCTGCTGGAAAAAGGACGGACACGGCCCGTTGACGTTCGCCGAAGCCTTTGCCCATTCGTGCAACGTGGCCTTTGCCCAGGTGGCGGTCCAGTTGGGCGGAGACAAACTGCAACAATACGCCGCCCGGTTGGGGCTGCTGGAGCCAGTCGGTTGGCAGACCGAGAGATTGTTCAAATTAACCGATTTTCGCCAGATTGACGGGGAAGATCCGGGACAACTGTTTGCTTCCGGAACGCCCCACAACGACGGCGGGGTCTTGGCCCATACGGCCATCGGACAGCGCGATGTCCAGATCACGCCGCTGCAGGCCGCTTATTTGGTGGCGGCCATCGCCCGGGACGGCTCAGCCGTGGCGCCCCGTCTGGTCCAGTCGCTCCACTACCGCAACGGGGAAGTGCTGACGGAATTTGCGCCGCAACACCGTGGCGTGTTGCCGTTGTCGCCGGACACCATCCGGCAGTTGCAGGTGCTGTTGCGGAAAGTGGTGGAAGAAGGGACCGGCGTGGCGTTGCAGACAGCCCGCTGGCCGTTGGCCGGGAAGAGCGGCACCGGTGAATACGTGAAAGGGAAGACTGATAACCAGTGGTTTGTCGGATACGGACCGGCCGACTCACCCCGCTATGCCGTGGCGGTGGTCAGCATCGACACGCCGGCGGAAGAAAAAAATAAGGCGATTTCGGTTTTTTTACACATCATGGACCATCTGGCCGCTGACGTGGTAAAATCCAATCGTTCAGAAATTGGAGAAACCGGGATAAGGAAAGGGGAAATACGATGACGCAATTGAATCGACCGATTCGGATCGCCATTGTCGGATACGGGAATATCGGCCAATACGCGCTGCAGGCGGTAGAGGCGGCGCCGGATATGGAGCTGGCCGGTGTCGTGCGGCGGCCGTCATCCTTGAACCAGCCGCTGCCGAAGGAACTGCAAGGGGTGCCGGTGGTGGCCGATGTGGATGAATTGTCTCCCGTCGATGTGGCGGTGCTTTGTACCCCGACGCGGGAAACGCCGGCCATTGCCAAACAATTGTTGGCCAAAGGCATTCGCACGGTCGACAGCTTCGATATCCACAGCGAGATTGTTCAAGTTCGGCACCAGTTGGATGAAGTGGCCAAAGCCCATGAGAGCGTGGCGGTGTTTGCGGCCGGTTGGGATCCGGGCACCGATTCTATGATTCGGGCCATTTTGGAAATCATGGCTCCTTATGGCATCACGTACACGAATTTCGGACCGGGCATGAGCATGGGACATACGGTGGCGGTGAAAGCCATTGACGGTGTGAAAGACGCGTTGTCGCTCACCATCCCGGTGGGGACAGGCCTGCACCGGCGGATGGTTTACGTGGAACTGGAGGATGGGGCCGATTTTGAAACTGTGAAAGCCCAGATTTTACAAGACCCGTATTTTGTTCACGACGAAACCCACGTCGTGCAAGTGCCCGACGTCCGCACGCTCCTCGACCGGGGTCACGGCGTCGTCATTGAACGCAAAGGCGTCTCAGGACAAACGCAAAATCAGCTGTTCAAATACGAAATGCGGATCAACAACCCGGCGCTGACGTCGCAAGTGATGATTGCCGCCGCCCGGGCGGCGATGCGGCAACGGCCGGGGGCGTATACGTTGATCGAAATCCCGCTCATCGATTTTCTGTACGGCGACCGGGATGCGTTGATCGGCCGGCTCGTGTAACAACGGTTATCCCTCTTGTCGGCGGGACCGACAAGAGGGCGTTTTTTGTGACGCAACACATCATGGACAGGAGGGTTTTCCATGATACGGCAAGAGCGGCGGGACAGTTGGGTGAAGTTGACGATTGATCGGCCCGAGGCGCGCAATGCGCTGAATTTTGAGACGTTGGCCGAATTGGAAGAAGTGTTGATGGAATTGGAAAAAGATGAATCGTTGCGGGCGTTGGTACTGACCGGGGGAGGCGATCGGGTGTTCATTTCCGGCGGGGACTTGAAGCAATTTGCCCAACTGCGGGGACAAGAAGCGGCCCGTTGGATGTCCCGGCGGTATCAGGATGTGTTAAACCGTCTGGAACAATTTCCTGTGCCGGTGGTGGCCATGGTGAACGGCCACGCGTTAGGCGGCGGCTGCGAAGTGGCCCTGGCGTGTGACTTCCGGATCATGGCCGAAGAGGCCACGCTGCAGTTCAAACAAGTGCAAATGGGGCTGGTGACCGGTTGGGGGAGCGGCGCCCGCTTGTTGTCACTGGTCGGCTACGCCCAGGCGGCACGGGTGTTACTGCTCGGGGAAAAGCTGACGGCGGCGGAAGCGCTGGCCATGGGGCTGGTCCATGGCGTGGCGCCAAGGGAGGAACTGGAAGAACAAGTGGAAGCGCTGGTGGACAAAATCAAGGCGCTGCCGCCGTTGGCCGTCCGTTCGTTCAAGCGCCTGTTGCAATCGTGGCGCTCGTTGCCGATGGCCGAAGCGCAGGCGTTGGAACGGGAGCATTTTGCCGCGTTGTGGGAGACCGAAGATCATTGGGAAGCGTCCCAGGCGACACTAGAAAAACGGCCGCCCGTCTTCAAAGGCCGTTAAATTCCCGTCCATGCCCGCCCTTCCCATTGTTGTTCGATCACAGAGTATCCTTTTCCAGCTCGTCGGCAACGTAAGGCGGAAACCGTATCGTTCATGGATATCAAACAGCGCTCGCTAGTTTCATGACCGGTTTGAACGTCGGTGATCCGCCACACGTTGCCGGATTTTTTTACGGTCAGGACGATGGGAATTTTTGCCGCAGCGTCCCCTTGGTCTGACACGATCACTTTTTGTTTTTGTATTTTTCCGGGTGACGGATGCGCTGCCACGTGAAATAGCCGATGACAGCCAGCGAGAGAACGACCAAGGCAATGACGAACAACGTGTCGGTCAACCATTCCTCAAAGTACGTTTTCATGTGGAGCCCACCTCGCTTTTAGTATGACCACAGTGGATAAGGTCATGAGAAGGTTTTTCGTCGAACCGGCAGGAATTTCAGACATCCTTGTAGAAATTCTTTTTTAATAAAACCAGAAATTAGGAAACAAAACATCGATACAGCCGATGCAAAAGTTCGACAATGATCAATATGAAGGATGTTTTTGACTGAAGAAAGGAATCAGATTTAACCATGGACAGATCACATTACAGCCATGATGATCGAATCCGGGCCTTGGATCGTCTCATCGCCGATTGCAACTTGGTGACGTATTTTCAGCCGATTGTGGAGTTAAAAAGCCGGCGGGCCATTGGATTTGAAGTGTTGAATCGTCCGCATGCGGCGCCGGAATTTGCCGATGCCAGCGACTTGTATCGGTTTGCCAGTGCCGTGAAGCAAGTGTCGGATTTGGATCGGGTTTGCCGCCAACTCGGCATCCGCCGGTTCGCGGAAGCAGCGGCGGATGATGAAGCGTTCCGGACGATGAAACTGTTTCTCAACGTGCATCCCGATGCACTGGATATACCGGGGTGCCATTCCCAAGAGACGTTGGACATGCTCCGGGAACACCGTTTGTCGCCGCAGCAAATCGTATTGGAAATCACCGAACAAGGGGCCATTCACGATTTCGACCAGTTCGAGTACGTGTTGACGTGTTTCAACGAAAAAGGGTTTCACATTGCCATCGACGATTTTGGCACGGGGTACAACAGTTTGCAGACGATCGTTTACATACAGCCGCACATCATCAAAGTCGATCGGTCCATCGTTCGCGATATCCATCAACGGGAGAGACAACAAAAACTGGTGGAAATCGTTTTGCAATACGCCCGCGAAATCGGGGCGTTGGTGTTGGCCGAAGGGGTGGAATCGGAGGCGGAGGCGGAGCAGTTGACGAAAATGGGGGTCGATTTGACTCAAGGCTATCTGTTTGGTGTGCCAAGCACCGACCTGCACTGCTTCCGCCATTTGCTTCAATAAAACGGGCCGTCCTTGTGTGGCATCCTGCCACGTAAGGACGGCCTTTGTTGTTCCATCTTGATGTGTTAAATCTTGATGCCCATCCGTTCTTTGACGAGGTCCATTGTGCGGGCGGCGATGCGGGAAGCTTTTTCTGCCCCTATTTGCAGCACGGTGTCGAGCTCGGGGCTGTTCAGCCATTCGCGGTAGCGCTCTTGGAGCGGTGCGAGTTTTTCGATCAACAATTCCGCCAAGTCGTTTTTGAACGTGCCGTATCCTTGTCCGGCGTAGCGCTGCTCAATGGCAGCCATGGGCTCGCCGGAAAGCAAGGCGTAAATGGTCAACAAATTGCTGATGGCCGGTTTCTTTTCTTTGTCATAGCGGACGACGGCTTCCGAATCGGTAACCGCCCGGCGGATTTTTTTCCGGATGACGTCCGGTTCGTCCTGCAGCAAAATTTTGCTGTTGGGATTCGGGTTGCTTTTGCTCATTTTTTTCGTCGGGTCGTCCAGACTCATAATCCGGCCGCCAAAATCGGGGATGAGCGGTTCAGGCACCGTAAACGTTTCACCGAAGCGGCGGTTGAAGCGTTCCGCCAAATCCCGGGTCAGTTCGACGTGTTGTTTTTGGTCTTCGCCGACGGGCACGTGGGTCGCCTGATACAACAAGATGTCGGCGGCCATTAAGGCGGGGTACGTGAACAGGCCGACCGAGACGGCCGCTTTGCCCGCCGATTTTTCTTTAAACTGGGTCATCCGCTCCATTTCTCCCATATAGGCGATGCACTGCATGAGCCACCCGAGCTGGGCGTGTTCCGGCACGTGGGACTGGACAAAGAGAATGGTGCGTTCCGGATCGATGCCGGCGGCCAAATAAAAGGCGGCCAGTTGGCGGATGGCGTTGCGCAGTTTTTCGGGATCTTGCGGCACGGTCAGGGCGTGTAGGTCCACGATGCAAAAAATGCAGTCTGCCTCATCTTGCATGGACACGAACCGCCGCATGGCGCCCAAATAATTGCCCAAGGTGATTTCACCGCTCGGTTGGATGCCAGAAAAATAAATGCGTTTCAACGTCGCTTCACCTCTTCGTCAATGGAATTGCAACATGCGGCTCATCTGTTCCGCGGCTGCTTTGACATGTTCGGCGAACCACGGAATTTTTTCCGGGGTGAACCGTTGAATCGGACCGGAAATGGCCAACGCGGCAATGACCTCCTTGCCTTTGAAGATGGGAGCCGCCACCGCCGCCGCTTCCGGTTCCCGTTCGCCGATGCTGTAAGCGTAACCGTGTTCACGGACGAATTGCAATTCGTTTTTCAGCCGTTCTTTGGACCAGTGGGCGGGAAATTCCGGATGGTTGAAAACCGCCTGCTGTTCCTCGGGAGTGGAATAGGCCAACAGCACTTTGCTGCCGGCGCCGCCGAAAAGGGGGAAGCGGTCGCCGACCCGAACGACCCGCCGAATTTCCTGCGTGCTTTGGACGGCTTGAACGCGGACCCGCTCCAAGCCGCTTTTGACGTACAGACTGATGGTTTCCCCGACGGTGTCACGCAGTTTGCGCATTTCTGGCAACAGCAAATCGGTCCATTCTTCCTGGCCGATGGAAGAGGCCAAATCCCAGATGCTGTGGCCGAGCCGGTATTTTTCGGTGACCGGATCCCGCTGGACGAAATGTCGCTGCTCCAGCACTTGCAACAGCCGATACACCGTGCTTTTGTGCAGGGACAGTTGTTTGGCAATGTCGGTCAAACTCAATTCCCGCTGATGGCGGAAGCAAAGCAAAATGTCCAATGCCCGATCGACGGAACGGACAGTCGGCTTTTCTTCCTTCATCGGATGGTCCCCCTGCCGCTACAGGTTTCACTTTGCGAAACAACGTTTCATGATCGTTAGCCCATTATAGCCGGATTTTGCTGATTCGTAAAGGGTTCGCCGTCAGCGCTGGCCGTCTTTTCAGCCGGTTCGGGAGGGCGCATGGCGGCGTTGGCGGCCGAGTAAGATGGTACGAAAGGAGGGGGTTCGGTTGAACGATTGGCGGGATGCATTGCGGGATTATTGGCAGTGGAAAGAAGAAGCCCATGTGGATGAAAGCCGCCTGCGGCAATTTGCGAAACAGATGGCCGGCCGACATGCGTTCGGCCGGCAGGAAGTGGAACGCATCCAACGGATTCACGCCCATTGGGCCGAAACGAAGCTGGAGCCGCTGAAAGTCACCTGCCGGGTGAAGCTGGTGCAGGTGAACGAAGGGAGCGGAGAGGTGGAAGCCCTCCTTTCGGTGATGGAACGGCACGTGCATCGCGATCGGCAACACCGGCTCCGGCTGGAGGAAGAAAACCGTTGGCACCGGATGAAGTTGAAAATGGGACGGGGGCGTTGGCACGTGGTGGAAGACGTGCCGCTGACAGCACCTCCGACTGAAGGCGAAAGCGGCGTGGCGAAGCCGTTTTCAGCGGACCATCGGCGAACCGTTTCAGTCGGACGAACGCCCGCGGGCTTCCCCGGCCAGGACAGCCGCAGGTCCTTTTGGCGGGATGCCGGCCGCGATTATCGGCGGGACTGGGCCGTCCGTTACGCCGAGAGCTGGTGGAATGGGCATCATCCGAACTTTCGAGCCTTTGCCGCCGATTGCACGAATTTCGTTTCCCAATGCCTGCTGGCCGGCGGAGCGCCGATGACCCACGTGGGCCGGACGGATCAAGGTTGGTGGTATCTCGGGAATGGCGGGCCGGATGACCGTTGGAGTCTCAGCTGGGCGGTGGCCCACAGCTTCCGCTGGTACTTGTCCACCAGCCAGACCGGTTTGCGGGCGGTGGAAAAGCGTTCGGCATCGCAACTGGAACCGGGGGACGTCATTTGTTATGATTTTGACGGCGACGGCCGGTGGCAACACAACGCCATCGTCGTCGATTTCGACCACCAGGGAGAACCGTTGGTCAACGCCCATAGCGCATCGGTGCGCCACAAGCATTGGACTTATCGCCATTCGTACGCGTGGACGGAACAGATTCAATACAAGTTTTTTCACATCGTCGATCATTTCTAACTGTTCACTGGAAAAGGGGTGGACCGATGGCGTTTCACATCGTCCTGGTGGAGCCAGAAATCCCGGCCAACACCGGCAATATTGCCCGCACGTGCGCCGGGACCGGGGCTATCTTGCACTTGGTCCGGCCCCTCGGTTTTTCGACCGATGACAAAATGTTGAAACGGGCCGGGCTCGATTATTGGCACGCGGTGGACGTCCGGTATCACGACAGCTTTGCCGAAGTGGAAGCCATGTATCCCGACGGGAGATTTTTTTTCGCCACGACGAAAGGCGCCAAGTGGTATACGGATTTTCGTTTTCAAGACGGCGATTTTCTCGTCTTCGGCAAAGAGACGCGGGGATTGCCGGACGAATTGCTGGCCGCCCATCCGGAGCAGTGCATGCGCTTGCCGATGACGGATCAGATTCGCTCACTGAATTTGTCCAATGCGGTGGCCATCGTGCTGTATGAAGCGTTGCGGCAAAACGGTTTTCCCGGGATGAAGTGAAGGGCCGGTGACCACGGCTAAAAAGAAAAAGGACCGCCGCAAAGCAGCACGTGCCGATTGCGGCGGTCCAATGCCATTGGTCCGAAGCCGTTTAGAGGTTCCACGTTTTGTCCTCTTCGTAACCGGCGGTCAAGATGGCTCCGAGCAAGAGAAAACAGACCAACAAAATGATGGCGAATTTCATGTTCTCAACGCTCCTTTTGGTACTCGTCCCCTAGTATACCCCGAAAGGCGATTGGCTTCAACCGGAAATGTCCCTTCCTGCGGAAACGCTTTTTGACAAGGTGTTCCAATCATGATAACATGTTTGCGTCATGAACGGGAGGGGGTCGACCGAGGATGAGTGTTCAACGTACGGAAGTGGTGGTGCGGCCCACCGACATCGACGTTTTGGGACATGTCAACAACGCGCGATATTTAGAATATTTGGAATGGGGACGGGTGCAATGGTATCGTTCCCATTCGAATTTGTTGTCGTCGACGGACATCAGCTTTGCGGTGGTCAGCATTCACATCAACTATCGCCGGGAAGTGAAGATGGAAGACCGGCTGACGGTGCTGACCGGTCTGGTGCGGCTGGGCAACAGCAGCATGACGTTCCGGCAAGAAATCGTGAATGAAGCCGGGCAACTGGTGGCCGATGCGGATGTGGTGGCCGTATTATTCCATACCCGCCAGCGAAAAAGCGTGCCGATTCCGGATGCACTGCGCACGCAGCTGGAAGGATTGCTCGTGGAGTCATTGACGGCCTAACTTTGCGCGCAGGAAGGAGGGATGGGATTGTCCTTTGAAGTGTTCGAAAATCAGAACCCGCGGCCGCGGCCGCCGCGGCCGACGTGGATGCGAGCCGCCAACATCGTGGTGTGGATATTGGTGGCGCTGGCAGTGCTCATCAGTTTGGGCATTCATTTGATCGCCGAATACATTTGGATGGGCACACTCGGGTTTGCCGATGTGTTCCGCACCATTTTTCTGACCAAGTTGTCGCTGGGCGTCTTGGGTTTTTTGTTGTACGCCGTGCCGCTGTTTTTCGCGCTGTACGGCGTGCGGCGCGTCTATTTGCGCATGTTTGAAGCCCAGGGATTGCCGCAAGTGCTGCTCTACGGCCGTTGGTTTTTGTGGCTCAATGTGGCCGTGTCTTCCTTTTTCGGTCTGGTGGGCAGCAGTTTTGCCCAGGGCATCGGCTGGGAGCGGTTTTTGACGTTTTTTCACCAGACGCCCTTTGGCGTGACCGACCCGCTGTTGGGCCGCGACGTTTCCTTTTACGTGTTTACGTTGCCCTTTGTCAATTTTCTCATCGGCATGCTGTTGGGCCTGTTCGTCATTTTGCTGGTGATACAGGCCTTGGCCTTCAGCGTGTTTCATCTGTATTTGCGCGACCGTTTGGCCCAGTGGCAAATGGGCTTCAGCGTCGTCGCCCTGGGGCTGTTGCTGGCAATGCGCCACTGGTTGTCCCCGTATGAGACGTTGCTGACCAACAACGTCAGCGTGTTGCAGGAAAGCATCGTCTACGGGGCCAGTTTCACCGACCGGGTCATCAACATCCCCATGGGCTACGTCATGGCGGTGGTCAGTTTGCTGGCCGCCGTGCTGGTGCTGGTCGGACTCTTCCGTCGGCGGGCGAGGCTGGTGGTGGCGGCGCCGGTTCTGTACTTTGCCGTGCTGCTGGCCGGACAAGGGGCCGCCATCGCGGTGCAGAGCTTCATCGTCACGCCCAACGAATTTGTCCGGGAACAGCCGTATTTGCAGTACAACTTGAACATGACGCGGGAAGCTCACGGGATCAATGAAGTAAAAGAACTGGAACATCCCGGCAATTTGACGTTGACGCGGGAGATGCTGGAACGCAATGCGCTGACCATCGAGAACGTCCGCATCAACGACCCGCGTCCCATGTTGGACGTGTACAACCAGTTGCAAACGTTTCGGACGTACTACGAATTTTTGGACATTGATGTTGACCGTTACTGGCTGAACGGCAAATATCAACAAGTGTTTCTGGCGGCGCGGGAATTGGACATCTCCAATTTGCCGGAGCAATCCAAGACGTGGACGAACCAGACGTTGCGCTATACGCACGGTTACGGCATCGCCATGAGCCATGTCAACCAGGTCACCTCTCAGGGACAGCCGGAGTACATGGTGAAAGACTTGCCGCCGCAAGGGACGGTGGAAGTGACGCGGCCGCAAATTTACTTCGGGGAACAAAACTATCAAAACGTGGTCGTCAACTCCAAGTTGGACGAGTTTGACTACCCGGCCGGCGATACGAACGTGTCTCACCGGTACGAAGCGAAAACCGGCATTCCCATGACGTGGCTGAACCGTGTCATCTTTGCCTGGGAAGAAATGTCGCCGCGGATTCTCATTTCCGGGCAAATCGACGAGAACAGTCAACTCTTGCGCAAGCGCAACATCATGGAGCGGCTGCAATCCATCGCGCCTTTCCTGTATTTTGACGACGATCCGTACATCATTGTGCGGGAAGACGGCACATTGGCCTGGATTGTGGATGCGTACACGACGACGGGACGTTACCCGTATTCTGAACCGGTGGCCCGAGGGATCAACTACATCAAAAATCCGGTGAAGGCCGTGGTGGATGCTTACACCGGCGAAGTCCACTTTTATTTGGTGGACCCGGATGAGCCCATCATTCAAGTGTTCCGGAAAATTTTCCCGAACATGTTCGAAACCGAAATCCCGGATGACATCCGGCAACATTTCCGTTATCCGGTGACGTTGTTTAAATTCCAGGCGAAAATTTATCAGACGTACCACATGACGAACTTGGAAGTGTTCTACAACCGGGAAGATTATTGGCAGTTTGCGACGGAAAACTACTACGAAAGCGACACGCCCATGGAGCCGTACTATATCACCATGAAACTGCCGGATGAGGAGCGGGAGGAATTTATTTTGATGCTGCCCTTCACGCCCAATAACCGGCAGAACATGATCGCCTGGATGGCCGCTCGCAACGACGGGGAAAATTACGGCGAGTTGCTGGTGTATCGTTTTCCGAAACAGAAGACGATTTACGGGCCGCAGCAAATTGAAAACCGGATCAACCAGAACGCGCAAATTTCCCAGCAACTGAACCTCTGGTCGCAAGGCGGTTCCCGTGTCATTCGCGGCAACTTGTTGGTGATTCCGATTGAAGACACCATTTTGTATCTGGAGCCGTTGTACATCGAATCGTCCAACCAGACGTCGTTGCCGGAAGTGAAACAAATCATCTTGGCTTATGGCGATCACATCGTCATGGAAAGCACGTTTGAGGAAGCCATGGAACGGCTCATGGCGTTGGCCACTGAAGGCCAGCCGGCCGAAGACGAACAAGCGGGAAAAGACCAACTGCCTTTGTTGAAATCGGCCGACCAACTGCTGCAAGAATTTGCCGATCTGTTTAACCGATACCAGGAAGCCTTGGGTGCCGGCCGTTGGACGGAAGCCGGTCGCATCATGGAAACGATCCAGGAGCGCATCCAACAGTGGCAACAGCAACAAGCCACGGGCAGCGGCCAGGATGACGGCGCGGTAGGCAACGAACCCAATGCCGACGCCAACCCCGATGCCGCCGCTGCACCGGCCACCGGCACCTGAGCGTTAGCATCAGCTGCCGCAAGCGCAGAAGCTTGTGGCAGCTTTTTTGTGTGCACCTTCGTTTGCGGGAACGGTTGCAACAGCTGGCCGCCGGCGATTTGCAGGGGGAAAGGTACGATTCAAGAGGTGGCCTGCGCCAAGGAAAGTCAGGGCAGCACGGGCACCATTTCGGCTGGTGATGAAGGAACAAGCGGCCTCCATGGAAGAAGTGAGTGCCTCGGCCGAATCTTTGAGCCGGATGGCGGAAGAGTTGCAACGATTGGTTCAGCAGTTAAACATCTAACTTTCCACGGCCCCCGGTTGGTCAGCGGACGGCCTGCCCAATGGGTACGATTCCCAGATTTCATACCGGGCGCCACGGGGAGAGAGGTGGGAAATATACAAATGCATCTGTTGGACGGGCCAGTCGTGGGTGAGGAGGGGCCATTCATCGTTGAAATGGGCAAGGTCCAGCGCTGGTACTTTACGGGATACCGTGAGGTGTGGGACAAAGGACTGGGTTTTTTCGAGCTTGACCACATCGGCGGCGGTTTCCCGCACGGCCTCGGCCAGCCGTTGGAGCGGCTCCCGCTCGCCGTTGACACCGACCCACAACAATTTGGCCCGTTTCATGTTCGGAAAAGCGCCCCAGTCTTGCAGCCGTAACGAGAACGGATGTGTCTGTTGGGCGACGGCGGCAAATCGCCGCCGGAGTACCGCTGCCGTATCCGGCGACACTTCACCGAGGAAGAGGAGCGTGATGTGCCAGTTTTGGGGCGGCACCCAGTGGGCAGCCTGCAACTTGGATTTGGCTCGTTCTACGTAACCCGCCAGCTGCCGGGCGACAGTTGGCGGGATGGATAAACCGACGAACAGCCGCATACGTTTCACACCTTTCTGTCTGCCAATATACCAAACCTTTCGAAAGGAATGAAGGGTGATAGATTCGGAGGTAGCCGTCTGGTCGGTTGCCGGAAAATGGAGAAATCGTTAAGCTAAATTTATCGACGATGTAAATAAATGAAAGGGCGTCACGTGAAAAAACGGAGGCGATGGGTCATGGCATATTTGTTTCAGCCGTATCAGATCAAAGACATGACATTGCGCAACCGGATCGTTATGTCGCCCATGTGCATGTACTCGGCCGATGAAGCCGGGCGCGTGCAAGACTGGCATCTGGTCCATTATGCGACCCGGGCCGTCGGCGGTGTCGGGCTTATTTTGCTGGAAGCGACGGCGGTGGAACCCCGGGGCCGGATCAGCGACTACGATTTGGGGATCTGGTCGGACGACCATCTGCCGGGCCTGGAAAAATTAGTGCGGCTCATTCACGCCCACGGAGCGAAAATCGGCATTCAGCTGGCCCATGCCGGACGCAAAGGGAAGTTAAAACGGGACAAAATCGTGGCGCCCAGCGCCATCCGTTTTGACGATTCGTTCGATGTGCCGGAAGCGTTGAGCGAAGAAGGGATTCGCCAAGTGGTGCAGGCGTTTTGCGATGGCGCCAGGCGGGCGTTGGCCGTCGGCATGGACGTCATCGAGATTCACGCTGCCCATGGGTATTTGCTCAACCAGTTTCTCTCCCCCATCACCAACCGTCGCACCGATGCGTACGGCGGAAGTTTCGAAGGCCGCACCCGCTTGTTGAGGGACGTCATCCGGGCGGTGCGGGAGGTGTGGCCGGAAGAAAAGCCGTTGTTTTTGCGGCTGTCGTGCGAGGATTATGTCGAGGGCGGGTTGACGCTGGACGATCACGTAGAAATCGCCCGCATGGCCAAGGCAGAAGGGGTCGATTTGATCGATTGCAGTTCCGGCGGCATTGTGCCGAAAGCGCCGGCCAAAGTGGGTCCGGGGTATCAAGTGCCGTTTGCCGAGCGCATCCGCCGGGAAGTGGGCATTGCCACCGGAGCGGTCGGGTTGTTGACGCTGCCGGAGCAAGGGGAGGAAATTTTGCTGAACGGCCGGGCCGATTTGGTCTTTCTCGGCCGGGAATTGCTGCGCAATCCGTATTGGCCGCTGCAGGCCGCCCGAAAACTGGGGGTTGAGGTGGATTATTGGCCTGTCCAATACTCCCGGGCCCGCTGACAGCAAATACGCTTGCAAGAGCAATGCGCAGAATGCGCGGTAAGGAGGGAATGCGGTGCGCCGGCGAGCCGATGGGAATGCGGCACGGCCTTTGATCTTGGCCTCGGTCATGCTGGCCATGTTCATGACGGCCATCGAAGGGACCATTGTCTCTACGGCGATGCCGACCATTGTCAGCGATTTGGGCGGTTTTTCGCTGTACAGTTGGGTGTTTTCCGCTTTTCTTTTGGCCCAGGCCGCCACGATTCCCATTTACGGAAAATTGGCCGATTTGTTCGGCCGCAAGCCCGTCTTCCTGTTCGGTGCAGGCCTGTTCTTGTTCGGTTCCTTGTTGTGCGGCCTGGCCCAGTCCATGATCCAGCTGATTGCGTTTCGGCTGTTGCAAGGATTGGGCGCCGGAGCCGTGCAACCCATCGTCATGACGATTGTCGGGGACATTTATTCGCCGGCCGAAAGGGGCCGCATTCAAGGATACCTTTCCAGTGTCTGGGGAACTTCTTCCATTCTCGGTCCGGTGCTGGGCGGCTTGATTGTCCAGCATGCCGACTGGGCGTACATTTTTTGGCTCAATTTGCCCCTCGGGTTGTTGGCCATGGCGGGCATGGGCGTCTTTTTGCGGGAGCCGGTGGCGAAAAAAAGGTCAGAGATTGACGTTTTCGGCTCCGCTTTCATGTTTGTCGGTGTCAGCGCCTTGATGTTGTTCCTCATCCAAGGCGGCGTCGCTTGGCCGTGGCTGTCTTGGCCGTCGGTGGGGTTGTTCGTCCTCTTTTTGACGGGCCTGGTGTGCTTTCTCTGGCAAGAGATGCGGGTCCAAGAACCGATGATGCCGCTGGGCTTGTGGAAACATCCGGTCATCGGTGTCGCCAATGTGGCGTCTTTGGTCAACGGCATGTTGCTGATGGGGGTGTCCACGTATCTTCCTGCATATATTCAAGGAGTAATGGGTCAAAACGCGACGGTGGCGGGATTTTCTTTGTCGGTCATGTCCCTCGGCTGGCCGTTGGCCAGCACCATTGCCGGCCGCGTCTGGCTGAAATGGGGCTCCCGCAACACCGCGCTCCTCGGCGGCCTGTTGTTGACGGTAGGTGCCTTCGTATTTGTGACACTTCATCCGGACAAAGGGCCCTTGTGGGCGGCCCTCGGCTCGTTTGTGACGGGCGCCGGCATGGGATTTTGCAACTTGACATTTACCGTCTCCATCCAGAGCAGCGTTCCGTGGTCGCTGCGGGGGACGGCCACCGCCTCTCATATGTTCATGCGGACGTTGGGCAGCACCGTCGGTGCCGCTTTGCTGGGAGGGCTTTTGAACAACCGCCTGTTGCGTCATTTGCGCGAACAGGGCGTGGACTGGTACGCTTCGGGATTGGATGCGGTCAATGCGTTGCTGGATCCGTTTTTCCGCCAGCAGATGCCGTTGGAACGACGCCTGTTATTGGCGGAAGGGCTGGCCCATGGATTGCACACCGTCTATGTGGGCGTGGCGGTGCTGGCGGTGGTAAGCCTATGCCTCGTGTGCTTCCTGCCGCAGCGAATCGGTGTGGAAACAGCGGCGGTCCGTGACGAGAACATGGGACAAAGAGGTGGTACAAAACCATGACCCCCGTCATTGTCGTCGAAGGCAAAAACGACCGGCGACAATTGGAAAAAGTGTTGCGGCCGGGCATTCCCATCTTGTGCACATACGGCATTCCGAGTTCGGAACGGTTGGAATGGTTGAAGAAACACATCGGCATGGCGCCATTGTACATTTTCGTCGACAACGACGCGGCCGGTCGGCGCATCCGGGGCGTGTTGGCCGATGCGTTTCCTGACGCTGAACACATCTACACCCGGCGCGGGTACGACGGCGTCGAGGGGACGCCCTTGGACTACCTCGTGCAACAGTTAGCCAAAGCGGGACTGGAAGACTGGATTCGGCCCGACTTGTTGCCAGATGAATGGGATTCGTTTCGATTCGATGCTTTTGAGGAGTGATGGGAGGGGGCCGATACAGCGGGTTCCGCTTTCGCACAAAAGACAGAAATTTTAACGAAGTCATCGCATTAGTCCGATAACGAAAATTTTTTTGTGCAAAAAAACGGCGATTCATGTATAATACATTTAGACATTGAAAAAGTTTTTCCCTTTTTATGAAAATTGAATGAGCAATCAATCAGAGCGACACATTTCAGGACGAAAGGGGTTTTTCACATGGGCATGTTGGAAGGAAAAGTGGCGATTATTACCGGTGCGGGCCGGGGCGTCGGCCAGGCGGCGGCCATCATGATGGCCAAAGAAGGGGCGACGGTCGTCGTCAACGACTTAGATGCGGGACCGGCGGAAGAGACGGTGAAAAAAATTCGCGAACTGGGCGGCCAGGCCTTGGCGTTTCCGGGAAGCGTCACCGACAAAGATTTTCCTGAGAAGATCATGAAAAAGACGTATGACGAATTCGGCCAAATCGACATTTTGGTCAACAATGCCGGCTACACGTGGGATACCGTGATCCACAAAATGACCGACGAGCAGTGGTATGCCATGATCGACGTACATACCACCGCACCGTTCCGCATGATCCGGGCGGCGGCGCCGTACATGCGGGACAAAGCCAAGGAAGAGATCGAGCAAGGTCAACCGCCTCGCCGGCGCAAAATTGTCAATGTGAGCTCGGTATCGGGCCTGTTTGGGAATGCCGGGCAAGCCAACTACGCGGCGGCGAAAATGGGTGTCGTCGGGCTGACGAAAACGGTTGCCAAAGAATGGGGGCGCTTTCATATCAACTGCAACGCCGTGGCCTTTGGCTTTATTGATACGCGGTTGACGCAGCCGAAAGAAAAAGGCGAAAGCATTGACGGGAAGATCGCCCTCGGCATTCCTTCGGCCATGCGGGAAGTGGCCATCCGGATGATTCCGCTGCAACGGATCGGGCAGCCGGAAGACGCGGCGGGCGGCATTTTAATGCTGGTTTCGCCGTATGCCGATTACATCACCGGCCATGTGTTGGTCGTCGACGGCGGGGCCCATATGTAAGGAGGGGGCGTGAACATGGCTGGAATTGTCAGTTACGGGGCGTACATCCCCTTTCACCGCCTGTCCCGCCGCACCATCGCGGAAGCGTTTGGGGAACCGGGCGGCAAAGGGGAGAAGGCGGTGGCCAACCACGACGAGGACAGCATTTCCATGGCGGTGGCCGCCGCCTTGGATGCACTGACCGGCTTGTCGGCTGAGCGTCTTGCAGCCGTCTATTTGGCCACCACGACGGCGCCATACGCGGAAAAACAGTCGGCCACGACAGTGGCCGCGGCCTTGAATTGCCGCGAGGCGTTGCGGACGGCGGATTTTACCGATTCGCTCAGGGCCGGCACGACGGCGCTCCTGAACGGTTTGGAGACGGTGCAGGTACAGCGGGCCCCCGTGTTGGTGGCCGCCGCCGATTGCCGGCTCGGCGGGGTCCAGGGCAGTTTTGAAAAAGAACTGGGGGATGCGGCGGCGGCTTTTGTCCTCGGGGAAGAGGACGTCATTGCTCAGCTGGTGGCTGCCCACAGCGTGGCCGCCGACTTGATCGACCAATGGCGCAGTGCGGGTGAACGGACCGTGCGCGCCTGGGAAGAACGGTTCGCGTTGCAGGAAGGGTACTTTCCGCAAGTGAAGGCGGCAGTCAGCGGCGTGTTGGCCAAATCCGGCGTCAGGCCCGACCAACTGGCCAAGGTGGTGTTGTATGCGCCCAACGCCCGGACCCATGCCGCCGCCGTGAAGATGATGGGGTTGCAACCCGAGCAAGTGCAAGAACCGCTGTTTGATCGCGTGGGCAATGCGGGGGCCGCCAGCGTGCCGCTCATGTTGGCGGCGGCGCTGGAAGAAGCGCGGCCGGGAGATCGAATTTTGGTCGTTGCCCAAGGTCAAGGATGCGACGCGTTGCTGTTTGAAGTGACCGAAGCCATCACGGCATTGCCGCCCCGCCGGGGGGTGAAGGGGCATTTGGCGTCGAAGAAAGCGATCGCCAACTACACGACGTATTTGAAATGGAAAAACCTGTTGCCCATGGAAGCCGGCCGCCGGCCCCAGCGTCGTCGGCCGTCGGTGCCTGCCATGTGGCGCAATCATCAGCAAAATTTGGCCTTTGTGGGCAGCCGCTGCACGGCTTGCGGGACGCCGCAGTTTCCGAAACAGCGGGTGTGCGTCCACTGTAAAACGAAAGACCAGATGGAAGATTATCCTTTTGCCGACAAGACGGCCCGCATTGCTACGTACACGGTTGATTATTTGACCATTTCCCCCGATCCGCCGACGGTGTTTGCCGTCGTGGACTTTGACGGGGGCGGGCGCATCATTTGTGAAATGACCGACGTAGACCCTTCACAGCTGGACATCGGCATGGAAGTGGAGATGACGTTCCGGCGCCTGTACGAAGCGGAAGGCCTGCACAATTACGCCTGGAAGGCCCGGATGAAGCGTTGAACGAGGAACGGGCGAGGGCAGCGACGTAATGAAGGAGGGATGGGCATGCCCAAAGGCATTGCGGACCGGGTGGCGATCATCGGCATGGGCTGCACCAAGTTCGGCGAACACTGGGACAAAAGCGCCGATGACCTGTTGTTGGAAGCGACGTATGAGGCGCTGAACGACGCCGGGATCGCGCCCGACGACGTGGACGCGTACTGGCTCGGCACGTTGACTTCGGGAAATTCGGGATTGACGTTTTCCGTCCCCATGAAGTCGGACTACAAGCCGGTGACGCGGGTGGAAAACTATTGTGCCACCGGTTCGGAGGCGTTTCGCAACGCGTGTTACGCCGTGGCCTCCGGCGCTTATGACGTGGTGGTGGCCGTCGGCGTAGAAAAATTGAAAGATTCCGGCTACAGCGGGTTGGTGGTCGGCGGTGCCGACTCCGACGGCACCGAGCCCAACATGACGGCGCCGGCGGCGTTTTCCTTCCTGGCCCCGGCGTATTTCAAAAAATACGGCCTCGATCCGAAGACCGGCAAAGAAGTGTTGGCCCGCATCGCCTGGAAAAATCACCGCAACGGGGCGTTGAACCCGAAGGCGCAATATCAGACAGAAGTGCCCATGGAAAAAATTATTCAATCGCCCATGATCGCCGCACCGCTGGGCGTGTTTGACTGTTCCGGCGTCTCCGACGGCGCGGCGGCGGCGGTCATCGTGCGGGCGGAAGATGCGAAAAAGTACCGTCCGGATCCGGTGTATGTGAAGGCGTTGTCGGTGGTGGCCGGTTACGGCCACGGCCGTCTGCATCAAGATTACGACTTTACCACCATCCGGGAAAACGTGGCGGCGGCCGCCGATGCGTACAAACAGGCGGGGATTACCAATCCGCGGAAAGAAATTGACTTGGCGGAAGTGCACGACTGTTTCACGCCGACGGAGCTGGTCATCTACGAAGATCTGGGTTTTAGCGAACGGGGAGAAGGCTGGAGAGACGTGATGAACGGGGTGTTTGACATCGGCGGAGAGTTGCCCGTCAACCCCGATGGCGGCTTGAAGTCGTTCGGCCATCCCATCGGCGCCAGCGGCTTGCGCATGTTGTACGAATTGTGGCTGCAGTTTCACGGCAAAGCCGGCAAACGGCAGCACGACAATCCGAAGCTCGGCTTGACCCACAACTTGGGCGGTTTCCCGTGGCAGGCGGTATGCGCCGTGACCATCGTCGGAAAAGAATTGGGCTAAAGCAGAACCGATGGCTCCTTTTGGACGTCTGTCCAAGAGGAGCTTTTTTTGTGCCCGTTGAAACCGCCGAGGATCTCGATTATGATCACAACGAATGACAGGGAGGGTCGAGCGAGTTGAAGATCTCGTGGAATCGGAATGTTGTCGTGCGGTTCGTGTCGTTGACGGGACTCATGTTGTCGTTATGGCTGTTCATGACCGGCTGCGGCGGTACGCCGACGAATCCCGGCGATCAAGGAGCATCAAACGAGACGACCGGAGGCGGGACGGGGGGTGAGCGGCTCGCCGATGAAGACGATGGCAACGCTCGGGTTCCCGATGTCGAACCATCGGCGCCGGAGCAGTCCATAACATCATCCGAAGAACCCCCAATGGATGCCAAGGAGCCGTCGTCACCGGTAAAACCGGAGACATCCGACGGGTTGAAGGCGAAAGGAAGTGGAAATACGGCGGCCGACAGCGGGCAATCGAACCGGAACACCGAGAAACCGCCCAAGGGACGTTCGCCGCAGACGCACCAAGAAGATTCGGGGGCGGTGAAAGTGGTGGCCAATCCCCACGAGGTGACGGTATTGGTGAACAAAACGTACCGTTTGCCCGACAACTACCGTCCGGCGGATCTGGTGGAGCCCAACGTGCCGTTTATTTTCCAAGAAAAGAGCGAAAAACGGCTGTTAAGGAAAGAAGCGGCTGAGGCGCTGGAGGCCTTGTTTGCCGCTGCCAAGGCCGACGGCATTCATTTGGCCGGTGTGTCGGGATTCCGTTCCCACGACACGCAAAAGTGGCTCTTTGAATATTACGTCAAAACGCGGGGCGAGGCGGAAGCCCGCCGCATCAGCGCCATGCCGGGGCACAGCGAGCACCAGACGGGACTGGCCATGGACGTCAGCGGCATCGACGGCCGGTGTGCCGCGCAGGACTGTTTTGCCGGGACGGAAGAAGCCCGCTGGCTGGAGAAACATGCCCACGAATACGGATTTATCATCCGTTATCCGAAAGGCAAGGAAGCCATTACCGGATACAAGTACGAACCGTGGCACTTGCGCTACGTGGGCAAGTCGTTGGCTCAAACGCTGGTCCAATCCGGTTTGACCTTGGATGAGTATCTCCAGGGAACCGTGCCGGTGTCCAACGAATCGCCATAACGCCCCGTTTTTCTGTTCACCGCTTTTTGGTAACATGGGAAGAGATTGAGGCGGTGGGGAGTGAACGGGTTTGGAACCATGGTTGGCGCAGCAACGGGCGCGGCAAATGATGTGGCGCCTGGCGCATCATCTGGTGACGGAACGTCATTACCGGCTGGTGGATTTGTTTGAGCCGGGGGAGACGTTTTATGAAAAATTGCCTTCGGGGCTGTGGGAAGAGTTCGGGGCGGAGGACGAGCCGACGGAGCTGTTTTTCGTCCGGAATCAGGGACGGAAATTCCAACTCGTGCGCCTGGCGGTGGCGGATTTTGCGTGGCCGAGACAGCTGCACGAAGACTTGGAGCGGCTGCGGGGATTGGCGTTGCACTTCCAGCAGCGGGTCGTGGCCCGGCGGCTGGACGTGCAAAACATCCTGCTGTTTCCGTATCCGTTGATCCCTGAAATGGAACAGCTGATCGCGGCGGGCGGGTTCCAAGACCGGAAGATCACCGTGAACCATTGGGCCGTGGATGTGCCCTATCGGCGCCTGATCGGCTCGGGGGACAAACCGGTGCTGCATTTGGAAAAGCTGGCGTCGGAAGTGCTGGCCATGACGGTGGACGGCGTGGTGGAGGCGTGGAAAGCGGACATCCGCCGCGCGTTGGAACGGCAAGAGGCCCACATGCAGGCGGTGTTTTCCCGGGGGCGGCCCTTTTGGACCTTCGTGCTGTTGGGTGTGAACCTCTTTGTGTTTTTGCTCATGACGCTGACCGGCGGGACGACGAATCCGGACAACTTGATTCGCTACGGCGCCAAGTATCATCCGGCCATCTGGGCCGGGGAGTGGTGGCGCTTCATTACCCCGGTGTTTATTCACATCGGTTTGGCGCATTTGATGTTCAACAGTTTTGCCTTGTATTTTTTGGGGCCGTTGACCGAGCGCATCTACGGCGTCGGCCGGTTTTTGTTCATTTATTTTGCCGCCGGCGCCTTCGGCGTGGCGGCCAGTTTCGCCTTTTCGCCCCATCTGTCGGCCGGCGCGTCCAGTGCCATTTTCGGTCTGTTCGGTGCCCTGTTGTATTTCGGGCAAACGTACCGGGATTTGTTTTTTCAGACCATCGGCATGGAAATTTTGACCATTTTGGGCATTAACTTGGTGTTCGGGTTCGTGTCGTCGGGTGTGGACAACTACGCCCACCTCGGGGGCTTGGTGGGCGGCTATTTGGCGTCGGTTTTCTTCGGTTTGCCCCGGGTGAAAACCGGCTGGCTGGTGCGCTTGGGAACCTTGGTCGTCTATGTGTTGCTCTTCGCGTGGCTTTATCAGCGGGGGTTTTCGTGGATGAACATCACTTGACTTCAAACTTCCGGATGTTGCGGATGGGGTTGTCCACGTTGCTGCCGTCGGCCAAATACAGCCAGATGGGGCCATCTTCTTTCAACGCTTTCTGGTTGCGGGAAAAGCGCAAAATGGCCGCATTGGCTTGTTCCAGACTGATGGTCACCTGCTCGCCGTCTTTCAATACGCAAATTACTTTGCTCGTTCCCCGCATCGGTTCGGCGTTGTGCAAAAACGGATTCAAGTGGATGCATTGGCCTTCCTCTTCAATTTGCGGAAACACGACTTGAATGGGAAATTTCCGTTTGTCAAAAATCCACACCGTCGGATCCAGCGTAATGGGATAATTGACATCGCCGTCAATGGTGACGATCATGTCGCTCATGTTCTTCCTCCTTCCAGTGTCCGTCCATGATGGGAACGTTTGGCGGTGAGGCTTATGGCGGCCCTACGGATAAGGCCCTACAGATAAAGATACATTCGACTGTCGGCGGCGACAATCATTTCCGGCCGAGCCTTCGGGTTTGGCCCGGACTCGGTTAACCGTACCATAACTGGACATGCTAATGGAACAAAGGGAGATGCAGAAAGAAGGGGTCGCCTTGAGCACACGCATACCGACGCGCCACAAAAATGATTTTACAGTCATGGACAAGTTGCAGCAACAGTTGCCGTACTTGTTGGAAAAGGCGCGTCCGTACGCCTGCCAAGGACACGTGCCAGACGACATCCCAGGGCTGAAAAAAGTGAATCCCCAATGGCTGGGGATGACCATCGTCAGCGCCAGCGGCAAAGAAATCGCCGTCGGCGATGTCCAGGTGCGTTTTCCGTTGCAAAGCATCGCCAAAGTGTTTGCCCTCGCCCAGGCGTTGATGGACCAGGGCGTGGAGGAATTGTTTCGACATGTCGGGATGGAGCCGTCCGGCGGACCGGTGGACGAGTTGCCGCCCGTTTCGCCATCGGCATGGCCGCGGATGCCGCGGGAGGCCCGGCGAAAGCCGGCCAATCCGCTGATCGACAGCGGGGCCATTCTCGTCAGTTCCCTCATGAACGGTGAAACCCCCCAAGAAAAACTGCACCGCCTGCTTCGCCTCATCCGGGTCATCAGCGGCAATCCGACCGTCCGCGTCAATGAACACGTATACTTATCGGAAAAAAAGAACCTCCGCAATCGGGCCATCGCCTACTTGCTGCAAGAGCAGGGATGTCTTTTGACCGATGCGGAAGAAGCCTTGGACTTGTATGCGATGCAGTGTGCCATCGAAGTGTCTTGCCGCGACTTGGCGTATATGGCCACTTGCCTGGCCAATGGCGGAACCGTCTGGGGATTGAGCAAACCGGTGATACCGCGCCCCATTGTCCGCGTGCTGACGGCGTTGATGGTGACATGCGGCATGTATGACGCTTCGGGACAATTTGCCGTCCGGGTGGGCATACCGGCCAAAAGCGGCGTCTCCGGCGGCATTTTGGCCTTTGTGCCGGGCAAGTACGGTATCGGCATTTTCGGGCCGGCGCTGGATGAAAAAGGAACCAGCATAGCCGGCGTTCAGCTGTTGTCGGAGTGCGTCAACCAGTGGGGATGGAGCCTGTTTGAATCGGGCGTGAAACCCTAGGCGGGCAAGAAGGACGCGACGACATATATCCATGTCGACAACAGCATGATGGCGGTCGAATAGCCGATGATCTGGGATGCTTTCAGGCGGGTGATGCCCAACAGCGCCAAAGCCCAAAACGGCTGCATCATGTTCGTCAGCTGATCGCCGTACGCCAATGTCATGATGGTTTTTTCGTACGACACGCCCAACGCGGCGGCCGCTTCGATCATAACCGGCCCTTGCACGGCCCATTGCCCGCCGCCCGAAGGGATGAAGAAATTGACGATAGACGCACTGATAAACGTAAACAGCGGATAGGTGACGGCGTTGGAAATTTGTACGAACCAGTTGGCGATGATTTGCACAAGGCCCGAGTCGGCCATCATCCCGGCGATGCCGGCGTAAAACGGAAATTGCAGGATGACGCCGCTGACGCCTTTCGTCCCCTCGGCGATGGAACGGACGTAATTCATCGGCGTGCCGTGAAGGAGGATGCCCACGAACAAAAACAAGGCGTTCAGCACGTTGAGGTTCAGGTCAAACCCTTTCGTGGCGAAATGATAGGCCAAATAAATGAGACCGCCTACAGCGATGACGAGTGATAGGAGACGGCTGTTTTCGAGCCGCGCCGCCGGCGTCATCGGTTTTGTGTTGTCTTGTGGCGCGCGGACCGGAGTGGACCATGCGGTTTCCGGCCAGATGCGGTCGATGGGCAGCAGTTCCTTTTCGTTTTTCGGATGCACGAGCAAGGCGAACAAGGGCACGAAAATGAGCTGGGCGGCAATGACGAACAAATTCATTGGGCTGAACAAGGTGTCGGCCACCGGAATGATGCCGATTTTGTCCTGCAAAAAGTGCCCCTCGGTGGCGACCAACAACGGGGCCGAACCGGACAGACCGGCGTGCCAGACCATCAACGACAAGTAGGCGGCCGCTCCCAACAGCGGGTAGTGCATCCGGATGTTGCGGCGGTATCCCGACTTGGCCACTTCGATGGCAAACAGCGATCCCAGCACGAGGCCGAAGCCGTAGCTGATCATCCCGCCGATGACCGACACGAGGGCGACGACGTAGACGGCTTGCCGAGACGAGCGAATCGTGTCAGAAAGCGCTTTCAACCAGCGGTT
>PKQY01000039.1 GCA_017577895.1 Bacillota bacterium | reverse complement strand
CCCACGATTTGGGCATCGAGGTGGTGGCCGAAGGGGTGGAGACACCCCGACAAAAGGAGATCTTGGACCGGATGCGGTGTCACGTGCTGCAAGGGTATTTGTTCAGCACCCCCATGTCTGCCAACGACATGTTGCAATGGCTCATCCGGAAAGTATCATGAGGAAAAAGGGACAACAAAAGCCTGCCGGTCTGCGGTGGAAAGGTTGAGACCGACAGGCTTTTACATTTCGCGGACGTGCGGCGGCGCCGTTCTTCGGCTGGCTGTGACGGCCGGTTGTCTGGCGGCTTTGCGCCGGTTGACTTCGCGGGAGATGCTGAGCACGATGCCGATGCCCATGAGAGTGACCAGCATGGATGAACCGCCATAGCTGATCAAAGGCAACGGAACACCGGAAATGGGAATGATCCCGCTGGCGCCGCCGATGTTGATGAAGGCCTGGATGCCGATCATGCTGGCGATGCCGACGCCGACCAACGTGCAAAAAGGTTCCCGCACGCTCTGGCAAAGGTAGAGGATGCGCCAGATGAGGAGCAGGTAAACGAACAGGATGAAACAGACGCCGACAAAACCGAGTTCCTCCGCGATGATGGAAAAAATAAAGTCGTTGTGCGGATGCGGAAGGTACTCGTATTTTTGAATGCTCCGGCCGAATCCGACGCCGGTGATGCCGCCGTGGCCAAAGGCGTAATACGACTGGATGAGATGAAATCCTGCGCCGTACGGATCGGCCCACGGGTTGAGGAAACTGCTCAGCCGCTTGCTGACATGGGAAAAATTCAAGGCCAAGAGGCCCATGCCCAGCACGATGACGGAGCCGATGAGCGAGAGATGTTTCAAGTTGGCCCCGCCGCAGATAATGACGCAAAGAGCGACACCGGTCAAAATGGCGGCGGTGCCGAAGTCCGGTTGCAAGGCGATGAGAAAGGCAAAGAAGGCGGTGACGATAATCGCCGGTAGCAATCCTTTTTTGAAGTCGCGAAACTGTTCGCCTTTTTTACTGATTAACGCCGCCAGGTAGAGGATGAGGGCCAGCTTGGCAAATTCCGCCGGCTGCATGCGGAAACCGCCGATGCCGAGCCAGCTGCGGGCACCGTGCACCTTGATGCCGATAAAGGGAAGGAGCACCAGCACCAACAGGAGCAGACTGAGGCCCGCCAGCCAGACAAACCACTTTTGGTAGCGGCGGTAGTGAATGTTCATCAAGACGGCCATGGCGACGAGCCCGATGAGAATCCACATGGCCTGGCGGCGGGTGTAATACCACAAGTCGCCGTAATCTTGGAGCGCGATGATGGAACTGGCGCTGAACACCATCACGAGCCCGAAGCCGACCAGCGCCAGCGTCAGAAACAAAAGGAAAAAATCAGGATTGCCCCGTTTCGTCTGCATCGCCTTATGCCACTTCCAGTTGCTCCTTCAGCGTCTGAATCACTTGTTCCGCCGTTTGCAGGAAGCGTTGGGGAATTTCCGCTTCATAATCCATGCCGTGGTGCAAAATATGGCGGCCCATCATCGGGTCTTCCAACTTCAGCACGGCATGGGGGGACTCCAGTCTCCCTTGGACACAGTTGGCCCGTACCCGCAAGTAGTACGTTTTATTGTTGTTCAAATCGTCAAACCGCATATCGTAAATGACAAAGTCGTAGTCCCACGTCCAGCGAATGAACCCGAGTTGCGACATCACTTTTTCCAGTTGGGCAAAGGTCTTTTGCTTCCCCGCAATGCCAGAATCCTTGAAAACCACGGTTGTTCCTCCTTTAATGTTTCCACGATGTTTCCACGAATCATTCGCACCTTTTTTCGTTTCTATCATAGTCGTTTTTTGGATGCATTGCAATGTATACCCTGGTGTTTGCGCCGCTGCCGAAAGTATGTGATGCATGGAATCGGGGCATTTGGAAAGCCTACCGTTATGGAAGGAGGAATGTCCATTGCAAACGTTGCGAGACGTCATGACGACCCAGTTGTATACGTGCCAGCCGCAAGACCCGGTTTCCAAAGCGGCCAAACTCATGCGGGATCACAATGTCGGGGCCGTGCCCATCGTCGAGCAGCGGGGAAGTGATCAGTATTTGTTGGGCATCATCACCGACCGGGATATTTGCATTCGCTGTGTGGCCCAGGACAAGCCGAATTCCACCCCGTGCAGCGAGGTCATGAGTGACCGGAAGCTCGTGGTCGGAACCCTGGATATGACCGTCGACGAGGCGGCCGAGCTGATGGCGCGGGAAAAAATTCGGCGCCTTCCGGTGGTGGACAATCAACGGCTGGTCGGCATTGTGGCCCTCGGCGATTTGGCCGTCCGCGACCGCTTTGTCGATGAAGCGGGGCAAGCATTGAGTGACATTTCAGAACCGGCGCGGCCGATGTGAGCGGCGGCTCCTACATTGCGTCACAACCTCTCCCGATGGTTGGGGAGAGGTTGTTCTTTTTGTCGGGATACGAACATATGTTTGATTTTCCTTCTCGGTCCGTGATATGATGAAACGGAATGCAGATGGGAGCGAAGGATGGAGAGGGGGTACCCGATGGTGGAAACAAACCAGCGGCCGTGGATGTATCCCCACGGCTATGAAAAATTTGCGTCGCTGGTGCGGGAACATGTGGTATTATCGATTTTGCACCAAGCTGTTTTGTACGATGCCCGCCGGCTGGCGGAAGGGCACAAGTTTTCGCGGGTGTACCGCCAATGGTTGGAGGGGGTGGCAGCCAAGGCCCTCTGGGAACGGCAACAGGTCCGGCAGGAAATGCGGCGGCTCGGCGGGTGCATGCTGCAGGAGAAGCAAGATGAGGTGGCCCGGGAAGTGTGGGCCCGCTTCCGCGGGCGGGTGTATACGGTCCGTTTGCAAAACGAGTGGTTGCGCTCCTGCTGCGAGGAGCGGTTGATGCAGTGGGCGGTTCAAGTACTGCTGGACATGTTGGAGGAACGGGGAGGAGAACGTCGGGAAAGGAGCGGGGAGCTGGATGAGACCGACGCATCCAATGATGCAGCGGTCGGTGCGGGCGCTCGTGACAGTGGGATTGGCGGTGCTTTGGTTGTCGCTGATGCCGCTGGGGGAAACGGAGGCCGAGGCGGCGGAAGGCCGGATGACGTACTTGGAGCCGTACCCCCGCGGGGAAGTGATGCTCCTTGAGCCGGAGATCGGCTGGCCGGTGCGCCTGTATGGCGCGAAAGTGCGCCGGGCCGTCCTTCAATTGAAGGGGCCCGGCGCGGTGTACACTGCCCATTTGGATTATGATGCCGAAAGAGGGGCGTATGTGTACAAGCCACCGGAACCGCTTTCACCAGGCCGGTACGAGGCCCGCATCAGCCTGGAGTTTTATGGCTGGTATCAGCCGGTGGAACGGCAGTGGACGTTTTCGATTCACCCCGACGCAGCATCGCCTTCGGCGCTCTTGTCCGCTGCGGCATCACCGCAGGTGCAGGCGGCTCTTTCCGCCTCCAACGATTACCGGAAACGGTTGGGGCTTGCGCCCTTTCAAGTTCATCCGTCGCTCATGTGGTCGGCTCGGGAACATGCCGCTTATTTGGCGGCCAACGGTACGCTGTCCCATTACCAGGATCCGGGAAATCCGCGGTTCACCGGCCGGACGGCGGAGGAGCGGGCCCAAAGGGGCGGATACTTTTTCGGAGTGGCGGAGGACATCAGCCAGCAGACGGAAGCGGATCCGGTTTTGGCCGTCGATGGCCTGTTTGATGCGCCGTACCATCGCATCCCGTTCATGCTGCCTCAGGCACGGGATTGGGGGTATGGGCATCGCGACGCTTACCACGTTTTGAATGTCGGCGTCCTCCCGTCGGAAACCGTCCATGTCATCCATTCGCCCGCCGACGGAGAAGTCGGCGTGCCGCTGCAATGGGACGGCCGGGAAGTGCCGGACCCGTTGCGTCTGCATGCTGGAGCCGCTTATCCGGTCGGGTATCCCATTGTCTTTGGCGTGTTTGGCGACAAAGTCGAGGAAGTGCGCCTGTTGTCCGCGCAACTGACCGATGGGGGCGGCCAGCCGCAACGGTTGTATATCAATACGCCGGAAAACGATGCAGAATTGCGCCAGGAGATGATCTTCATTCCCGACCATCCGTTGAAGGCCGGGACCGACTACCGGATGACGGTGGCCTGGGTGATGGTGGACAAAGACGGCAAAGAACAGACGTTGGAGACGTCCTGGACGTTTCAGACCGAAAGGCGAACGGGGGAAGGCAAAAAACGGCTGCATGCTTTTCTGGAAGCGCCGGCGGAGGAAAGCGGAAGGACAGTGGATGCGCAGGCCGGGGACGCCGTGGATGGGTGGACGACCGTGACGTTTTGGTCCGATGTACCGCTGTTGCGGTCGTGGATAGGCACGTTTTCCCTGCCGGTGGCGGTGTCGCCGGAACAGTTGGCGAAAGGGGCCCGTTGGCTGGACGGCCGCTTCGGCATCACGTGGGATGATGAGGAACGGCGGTTGCGCTGGCGCATCGGCGGATATGAACTGGAATGGCTGTTTGATTGAGGAGGACGGGGCGGTGAGAGCAAACTTGGTGAGCGCAACATGGCAGCGACGTGTCGGTCTGTGGCTGGCCGTGATGGCGGTCGTCCTGGCGGCCGCCGGTTGCGGACAGTCAGCGGCGGGAGACTGGTACATCGTCGAGCGGGTGGTGGACGGAGATACATTTGTGTTGACCAATGGCGAGCGGGTGCGCATGATCGGCGTCGACACGCCGGAAACGGTCAAACCCGGCACGGAGCCGGAAATGTACGGCCAAGAGGCCAGCGAATATACGAAGAAGATGCTGGAAGGAAAACGGGTGCGCCTGGAATGGGACGTGGCAGAGCGGGATCGGTACGGGAGACTGTTGGCGTACGTGTATTTGGAAGACGGCACGTTTTTTAATGAACATTTGCTGTTGGAAGGGTACGCGCGGGTCATGACGGTGCCGCCCAACGTGAAATATGCGGAGCGTTTTCTGGCGGCGGAACGGTCGGCCCGGGAGGCGGGCCGAGGATTGTGGGGGCTGGATCCGGATGCGGCGGCGTCCACCGCCGATGATGTCCCCGCCACGGAAGAAACGAATGAAGACCAGTCCCAGGCCGATGACCAGACCAATGCCCAACGCGGGTTGATCAAAGGCAACATCAACAGCAAAGGGGAAAAAATTTACCACGTGCCCGGAGGACGGTATTATGACGTCACCGTGCCGGAAGTGTGGTTCGAGACCGAAGAAGAGGCGCAAGCGGCGGGATTCCGTCGTTCCCAATATTGAGCGGGACGTTTGTGCGGGAGGTAAGAACGTCAGGGGAGTTTTCACGACTGGGAAGCGTTGGTGAGGAGGGTGGACGTGGTTGGCACTTGGATCAATATCGGTACCGTCTTGCTAGGGGCCGGCATCGGGTTGTTGCTCGGTTCCCGTTTGTCGGAACGGCTGCGGGAGACGGTCATGCAAGGCATCGGCGTCATTACGTTGGTCATCGGTCTGCAAATGGCCCTTTCGACAGAAAATGTCCTCATCGTCTTGGGCAGCATCTTGCTCGGCGGGATTTTGGGGACGGCATGGCACTTGGATGATCAGTTGAACCGATTTGGCCGTTGGGTGGAACAGAAAGTGACCGGCCTTGGCCGCCAAGACCACCGGCTGCAGGAAACCAGTCGGTTTGCGCAAGGGTTTATCACCACGAGCCTGTTGTTTTGCATCGGGCCGATGACGTTTTTGGGGGCCATTCAGGACGGGTTGACCGGCGATTTTCAGCTGTTGGCGGTCAAATCGGTGCTGGACGGTTTTTCCGCCATCGCGTTTGCTGCTTCTTTAGGGCCGGGCGTCCTCTTGTCCGCCGTTACCGTTTTTGTCATCCAAGGAAGTTTGACGTTGCTGTCCAGCTTTTTGGACGCCTTCATGACCGATGACCTCATTGCTGAAATGACGGCCGTCGGCGGCGCCATGGTCCTCATGATCGGGTTCAACTTGTTGCGCTTGCTGACGATACGCGTAGCCGATTTTTTGCCGGCTCTGTTCGTCGTTCCCGTCTTGGTGTGGCTGTCGAATGTGTTGGCGCCATAGGCCTTTGTCGTTCGCCGTCATGTTTCGGGCATGAGGTAAAGCATTTCGTACATACTTACATTAAGTGGCTCCGAGATACTGCCTCCGGGATACATTCATTCATGGTATGAAAGAAAACATGCCATGGCAGGGAGAAAACATGCAGCGAAGAGGTGAACGACATGCCCGACCGGGACAGTTCACAATATGGCCCGCCGGTGCAATATGTGCCGAATGACACGGACATCGGCCCCCTGAAGGCAGAGATGAACGTACCGGACAAAGAAGAAAATCCTTACGATGCGGTCAAACGGCTGTTGAAACAGGCTGTCGAGGCGTTGGATTTGCCCATGGGCGTGTATGAAATCCTCAAGAAGCCCCGGCGGTTCATGACGGTCTCCATTCCGGTACGGATGGACGACGGCACCGTGAAAAACTTTACCGGTTTTCGTTCCCAGCACAGCGACATACTCGGCCCGACCAAGGGGGGCGTGCGTTTTCACCCCAATGTGTATGCTGATGAAGTCACGGCGTTGTCCATTTGGATGTCTTTGAAAAGCGCCATTCTCGGACTTCCATACGGGGGCGCCAAAGGCGGGGTCATCGTCAATCCCGGGAAGTTGTCGGAGCGGGAGCTGGAAGAGTTGAGCCGCGGCTATATCCGGGAATTGGAGGCGATTATCGGACCGGAAAAAGACATTCCTGCTCCGGACGTCAACACGAATCCGCAAATCATGGGCTGGATGTTGGATGAGTTCGACCGTTTGCGTGGACAGAACATGCCGGGGTTTATCACTGGCAAACCGCTCATTCTCGGGGGCTCCCTCGGGCGATTGGAGGCGACCGGCCGGGGGGTGGTCATCAATATTTTGGAAGCGATCCGGAGGCTCGGTTTGCAAGCGAGCGATTTGACCGCCGCCATCCAAGGATTTGGCAACGTGGGCAGCATGACGGCCCGCTTTTTGGCGGAACATCACATCCGCGTCATCGCCGTCAATGACGCGCTGGGGGGCGTGTACTGCGAGGACGGCCTGGACATTCCGGCGCTCATCGCCTATTCCCGGGAAATGGGGACGGTGGCCGGCTTTCCCGGTGCCCGCCCGCTGGAAGGGCGCCAACTGTTTGAAGTGCCGGCCGACATCTTTGTTCCGGCGGCCATGGAAAACCAGATCACCGAGGAAACCGCGCCCTTGCTCCGGGCAAAAATTGTCGCCGAGGCTGCCAACGGCCCCACCACGGCCGAAGGGGATCGCATCATGCATGAAAAAGGGGTGTTCGTCATTCCCGACATTCTCTGCAATGCCGGCGGCGTAACCGTTTCCTACTTTGAATGGGTGCAAAACGCCATGCATTATTATTGGTCGGAGGAAGAAGTGAACGAAAAATTGCAAGCAAAAATGCGTCAAGCGTTCGAAACCGTATACCAGATGCATCTCAAACACCAAGTCGATATGCGCACAGCGGCTTACATGGTGGGTGTGAGCCGTTTGGCAGAGGCGTTGTTTGCCCGCGGTTGGCTGAAAGGGGAAGGACGGCACCACATGTGGATGATGCATTGAGGTGAGGCCCATAAAAGGGGGATCCAGCCGCTTCGTCGGACATGGATCCCCCGTTGCATTGGACGGGCAGCCGTTGCTAGTTGCCGTCCGATTCATACTGGTTTTGGAATTGATAACGGAAGACGCGACGGCGAAACGGGCAGCAAATGTGGCGATAGATGATTTCTACCGGCTGCACGACGGTGATCGGTTGCGGATGATACACGTTGCGGTAAATCTTGATGGGACGTTCCGTGACACTTCTGGGAGGGCAAGGTCGTCTGCCAAACATGAACATCACCCTTTCTCAATGGATTCTGCCTTAGTATACGATGGTCCGTCATCCGTGGTTTGGACGGTCGTCCTGCGAACCGGCACAAATTCTTCATGCCGATGAAAGTCGAAACCCTGATGACAGTTCGATGCCTCGGCGTGCATGACGATGCTTGCACGAGAGAGGAAGGTCACATAAGGGTGAGGAAAGGGGGGGGAACGTGCGCAGTGACGGATACCCGGTCGTCTTGCACATCGCCGGGATGCCGGTGACCGTCGTCGGCGGCGGTCGGGTGGCGGCCCGCAAAGTAGAAAAACTGTTGGCCGCCGATGCCCGGGTGACGGTCATCAGTCCCCAATTGCATCCAAAGCTGGCCGTCTGGGCCGAGCAGGGACAAATCATCTGGCGGCCCAAACGGTTTGCGCCGGAAGACATCCTCGACGCCCGGCTTGTGATTGCTGCCACCGACGATCCGGATGTGAACCGCGCGGTGTACGAGGCACGACAACCGCACCAATGGGTAAATGTGGTCGATCGGCCCGATTGGTGCGATTTTACGGTGCCGGCGACGTTGCGCCGGGGGCGGCTCGCCATCAGCGTGTCCACCGGCGGAGCCAGCCCGGAGCTGGCCAAGCGCATCACCGATGAGCTGGCGGAGCGGTATGACAACGTGTATGCCGATTACGTCGAGTTCCTCGCCCGATGCCGGCAAGAAATCTTGCATCGCGTACCGGAGCGGAGCCGGCGTCAGCCGTTGTTTGCGGCCCTGTTGGATCCGGTTTTTTTGCAGTTGACCCGGGAAGGCCGTTGGGAAGAACGGGACCGTCGTTTTCAAGCGTTGTTAAATCAAAGTATTTACCTATGAAATATTGATATTTAAGAAAAAGATGATATACTGAGTATAAAAGATGTTTTTGAACAACTTTCCGATAAACGGGATGGGTTCATCTGAAAAACATACGGAAAAGTTGAAAGGGGCACGTGAAGATGAGAGTTGCCAACAACGTCATCGAACTGATCGGGAAGACGCCGCTGGTCCGTCTGAACAAGCTGAGTGAGGAAACCGGCGTCGAAGTGTACGGCAAACTGGAATATTTCAACCCGGGTGGCAGCGTGAAAGACCGCATCGGTTTTGCCATGATCGAAGATGCGGAGAAGAAAGGGCTCATTTCTCCGGGTAAGACGGTACTGGTGGAACCGACCAGCGGGAACACGGGGATCGCCTTGGCGTTTGTCGCAGCGGCCAAGGGGTACCGGCTCATTTTGACCATGCCGGAAACCATGTCCATTGAGCGCCGCAACTTGCTCAAAGCCTACGGCGCCGAGCTGGTGTTGACGCCGGGTTCGGAAGGCATGAGAGGGGCTGTCCAACGGGCGGAACAAATCGTCAAAGAGACGCCCAACGCCTACATGCTGCAACAATTCAAAAACCCGGCCAACCCGGAAATTCACCGCCGGACGACGGCCGAGGAAATTTGGAACGACACCGACGGCCGGGTGGACATTTTGATCAGCGGGGTCGGTACAGGCGGAACCATCACCGGCGTTTCCGAAGTGATCAAAGAACGGAAGCCGTCCTTCTATGCGGTGGCGGTGGAGCCCGCCGAATCGCCGGTGCTTTCGGGCGGCAAACCCGGGCCGCACAAAATTCAGGGGATCGGCGCCGGATTCGTGCCGGATGTGCTGAATACGTCCATCTATGACGAAGTTGTGCAAGTGACCAACGAAGAAGCGTTTGCCGCTGCCCGCAAGCTGGCCCGGGAAGAAGGCATTTTGCTGGGCATCTCTTCCGGCGCGGCGCTGCACGCGGCGAAGGTGGTGGCCAGCCGGCCGGAAAACAAAGGAAAAGTCATGGTCGTCATCTTGCCCGACACGGGAGAGCGGTATTTGTCCACGGCGCTGTGGCAAGAAGCGTAAGGTGGCCAGCAGCGCAACGAAAGATGCCATCCCATTGTCCACTATGTTATGATGAAGTTGCCAAAATGTACTGGTTGACAACCGCAATCCTTACTGGAGGTGGGAAGGATGGCAAAGATTGCCTTTTTGGTGGCGCAGGAATACGAGGATTCGGAGCTGTCGTATCCGTATGAGGAGCTGAAAAAAGACGGCCACGAATGCGTCATTATCTCGCTGAAAAAGGGCGAGGTGTTGAAAGGGAAAAAAGGCCAGGCCGAATACACGGCGGACGCCTCCATCAACGAAGTGCGCCCGGAAGATTTTGACGCGGTTGTCATTCCCGGCGGCTATTCGCCGGATCGGCTGCGCATTGACGAAGGCATGAAACAGTTCGTCCGGCAAAAAGTAGAGGCCAATCAGCCGGTGGCGGCCATTTGCCACGGTCCCCAATTGCTCATCTCCGCCAAAGTGGTGAAAGGCAAGGAAGTTACCGGTTATGTCAGCATTTGGGATGATCTGGAAAATGCCGGGGCAAAAGTACTGGATCAACCGGTCGTCGTCGACGGCAACTTGATTACGTCGCGGACGCCGAAAGACAACGAAGCGTTTGTCAACGCCATTCGTCAGGCGCTGGCCAAGTAATCCCGCACGACAGGGGTTGATTCGCCCTCTCCACCGAGGGGATCAACCCCTGTCCTTTTGTGCCTAAAAAATGAAAGCGGTTACGTTCTCCGGCCAACGGCAATGCGGTCCATGCACCTTCCGGGCGTGGGCACATAAACTGGTAGCAGCTGTCGAGGAACCATTCCCGTTCATGTGAGAAGGAGGGACGACGGTGTCCGACTCGCATGCCCAAAAGGCGCTGTTTGAGCACCGCTTTTGGCTGCCCGTGCTGGCGGATCACGCTCGTTTTTTCATGGACAGTCTGGCGCCGGAAGAACAAGCGGAGATACAGCAGGCCCATTATTTTCTGGGCGTGTTTGAGCGGCTGCATCGGCGTGCCAAGGAACCGCCGAAAGGCCGCGCCTTGCTCGGTTTGGCCCAGGAGGCCCGGGCGTACGCGGTACAATTTCGGGCATACAAACTTCATTTGTTGCGCCGGCAGCTGGAAGGCCAGTTGAAGATGGGACTTCCGCCGACCTTTGTCAACCATACGGTCAACGAACTGGATGAATATTTGCGCATTCTCGATGCTTTGGTGTTGGAACAAGACCCGCCGTTGTGTCATCCGGTTCATCACCACTTGGTGTGGCTGTTGGATACGGCTGGCCATGCGGCGACCATTGCGTGTGAACTGGATCCGGTGGAAAAAGTTTTAAAGGAAAAGAGCGCTTCGTTTACGAAGACGTTTGAAGCGTTTTACATGAAGGCGGTGGAGATGGCCGGATATTTGCGTTCCCGCCTGGATCAATTTCCGGCGTTGTCCCGCTTTCACCGGCAAGTGGAGCTGGAAGTGCAGCTGTTCCAAAACTTCCTGCATGAACTGGAAGATTTGCGGCTCGATGCGGCGGCCTTGGGGACGTTGACGCCGTTGATGGCCGATCACATGGGCCGGGAAGCCTGTTACTATTTGCACAAGTTGTCCGAAAGTGCTGCCGCGGAACGTCCCGATTGCGATCCCGGCCAATCCCGCTTCTGATGAAAGTATGCCGGTCCCTTCTGCAGAAGAGACCGGTCATCCGACAAGGCGATCACCTGGCTCCGCCCAGGTGATGTTTTTTTGTCCGTTTACTCGACGCGCTCCAGTTTGCCCGTATGGATGTCGTAGATGGCGCCGTAGATGCGGATGTGTTTCGAAATGAGCGGGGACTGGCGCAGTTTGCGGATGTCTTCGCGGACGCTTTCTGCCAAGTCGGCAAAAGGAAGGAAATCGATGGTCTGGGCTTCCTGTTCCGCTTCCGGACCCAATGTTTCGGCGATTCGGCGCCGCAGCGCTTCGTTTTGGAAAGTCGCCATGCCGCAATCGGTATGGTGAATGACGAGAATTTCTTCTGTTCCCAACAGTTGTTCCGAGATGACCAAGGAACGGATGACATCATCGGTGACCCGGCCGCCGGCGTTCCGAATGACGTGCACATCCCCCAATTGGGCGCCGAGAAAAGCCAGGGGATCCATCCGGGCGTCCATACAGGTGACGACGGCCGTTTTGCGGGCCGGTTGAATCGGCCAATCTTGCGGTGAAAATTGCCGGGCATAGGCGGCGTTGGAAGCCAGCAAGCGAAGCGCTTGGCTTTCCGGGTTTTTTTCCAATGTGCATCCCTCCCGAGGGTTTTTGGAATAAAACCTTGTATTTACATATGATTAATAAATATATATGATCATCATAATGTAGGCGCGTTGTCCGGTCAATCGGAATTGCGTTCAAACGGCATCATGTTATCCTAATGAACAAGACGAACAGAACATTCAGCAGGAACAGGGGGAACGGGGAAGGGCGGAGATGAAAAACGTCATATGGACCCAAGCGGCCCGGAAAAGCGAAGACGGAGGTTTTGTGCAGGGCGTAAAAGACTGCTTGCCGACGGTGCTCGGTTATTTGAGCATCGGTTTTGCCGCCGGTGTGGTGGAACGGACGGCCGGCTTTTCTTTGTTGGAGATTGCCCTCCTTTCGCTGTTGCTATACGCCGGTTCGGCCCAGTTCATCACGGCCGGGATGATGATGGCCGGGATGCCGGCGTCGGCGATCGTCGTGACCGTTTTTTTTGTCAATTTGCGCCATTTGCTGATGGGCGCGGCGTTGGCGCCGCTGTTTCGTCACTTGCCCCTCTGGAAAAATGTCGTGTTGGGGGCCCAGCTGACCGACGAGACGTTCGGCGTGGCCGCCACCCGTCTGGCCGGGCAGCAACGGGCCAGTTTTGCCTGGATGTTTGGCTTGAATGTGACAGCGTATTTGAATTGGTTGTTGGCCAACTTGGCCGGCGGTCTGTTCGGCCATTGGATTACGGATCCGGAACGGTTTGGTTTGGATTATGCGTTGCCGGCCATGTTTATCGGCCTATTGGCGTTGCAATTGCGTGAACGGGCCAAGTGGGGCGTGGATGTTTTCGTTGCTTTGGCAGCGGCCGTGATTGCGGTGGGCGGAAGCGTGTGGCTGTCCCCGCATGCGGGGGTTATTCTGGCCATTGTGCTGGCGGCTACCATTGGGGTAGCTTTGGAAAAAGGACGGGGGCGGGGAGGAGCGCAAACATGAGTACATCGTTTTTTTGGATGTTGTTAGGCGCGTCCATCGTCACATTGATTCCGCGCGTATTGCCCTTCATTGTCCTGAGCAAACTCCGTTTGCCCGCTTGGGGGATGCGCTGGCTCGGGCATATTCCGGTGGCGGTCATGGCCGCCTTGTTGGGACAGTCGTTGTTGGTGAACAACGGGAAGTTTGCGCCGCAGCCCGACGCCATCCTGGCGGCCATTCCGGCTTTTTTGGTGGCTTTCTTCACGCGCAGCCTGTTGGGTACCGTGTTGACGGGCATGTTGGTTATAATCGTATTGCGGAATCTGTTTTAGCGGGTGGAAGAACGTATGTCATACCAAACCATCAAGTGGCTGATCCTCGTCTTGCCCACCATCATTATCGGCCTGTGGGAGTATGTGCGTCATGCATTTTTGCTCCCGTACATTTCCATGGATCTGGGAAATGTGTTGTCGCCCGTCATCCTTTTCATCGTGACCATTACGCTGACGCGCAAACTGTTTTTGATTTACGAAAGAATGCAGGAAGAAGTCCGGATGGAACGGGCCCGGAAAGCGGTATTGGAAGAGCGGGAGCGACTGGTGCGCCAGCTCCACGACGGCCTTGCCCAGTCGCTGTTTTTATTGTCGGTGCAAATTGACCAGATGGAAGGCAAAACCCCAACTCCCGAACAGTGGAATGAGATGAAAAAAACGGTGCGCCGCATCCACGATTACACCCGTCAAGCCATGAGCAATTTGAAAACCCCTTTGCCCGAGAAAGGGTTTTCCTGGACGCAGATGATGCGCCAGATGGCGGAACAATTTTCGCAAGAGACCCACGTGCCCGCAACGGTTTCGGTGGACGAGGCGGGAGCGGCAGCCGAAGCTGCGTTATCCGCAAAAGAGCGGGTGGCGTTGAGCGCCTGTTTGCAGGAGGCGCTGATGAACGTCCGCAAGCATGCCAAAGCCCAGCGGGTGGACGTGTTTTTCGGTGAGCGGGACGGTTGTCTCTGCCTCGTCGTCGAAGACGACGGGGTTGGCTTTGTCGGAGAGCCGTGGAACGACAAAGACAAGTTCGGCTTGCACATTATGCGGGAGCGGGCGCAAGAGATCGGCTGGAACATGAAGCTGGAAAGGGACGGTTCCCGGACCCGGCTCACGATCTGCCGCTCGAGGATGGAAGAAGGAGGAGAGTCCAATGGCGGCTCCCATCCGAATTCTCATCGTCGATGACCATGAACTGGCCCGCCGGGCCATGCGGCTCATCGTGTCGGCCGATCCCGCCTTTGAGATTGTCGGTGAGGCCACCAACGGACAGGAAGCCCTGGAACTGACGGAAAAGTGGATGCCCGACCTCATCCTGATGGACATCATTATGCCGGGAATGGACGGGCTGGAGGCGACGAAACAGATCAAGGAGCGATTTCCGTACGTGAAAATCGTCGTCGTGACCGTCTCCGACGACGTGTCGGATCTGTTTGAAGCGTTCAAAAAAGGAGCGCAAGGTTATCTGATTAAGAACATCAAAACCGACCTTTGGTGCGACTATTTGAAAGCCGTCGCCAATGACGACGCATCCATCCCGAAGGAGATCGCACTGCGGATTTTGTCCGAGTTCAAAACGTCCTCCCAGGACAGGCCGTCGCCGACGGTATCCGGACTGACCCGTCGGGAACAGGAAACGCTGGTGTTGGTGGCCAAGGGATACAGCAACCGGGAGATTGCGGAACAGCTGGGCATTTCCGAGTACACGGTGAAAAACCACCTGAAAAACATCCTGCAAAAATTGCATTTGAGCAATCGGGTACAGCTGGCCCGCTACGCTTACGAACAAGGATTCGTCGGTTCCGAGGACGGCGAATGACAAGGAATCGTCACGAAAATAGCCCTTTTGAGGGATAGTGGCCACTCCTTTGGTGTTATACGATGCATGTGAACCGAAGCTTCGGTCACATGCTTTTTTTGTTGTTTGATTCCGCGACAAGAGAGGAGAGGAGGCGGTGGCAGGTCGGAAGAGAAAGACCGGTATTTGGATGTCGGTCTGCCTGTTGGTGTTGTTGTTCTGGGGCGGCGGCCAGTGCGAAGGCGCCGACATCACCCCGTTGCAACCGCTCATTGACGAAGCCCGGCCCGGGGATGTGTTGAAATTGGAAGCGGGGGTGTACCGAGGTCCGGTCCTCGTCGACAAGCCGTTGACGTTGCGCGGAACCGGTGAAACCGTCATCGACGGCGGTGGCCATGGGCCGGTCATCACTGTGGAGGCCGACGACGTGGGGCTGGAAGGCCTTGTCATCCGGAACGCTGGGAACGGCACTGGAGAGGAAAAAGCCGGCCTATTGCTCCGGGGTTCCAGGGCCGATGTCCGGAACAATCGTTTTGAACAATGTCCGGTCGGCATCGTTTTAAGAGAGAGCGAAGAAAGTCGCATCATCGCCAACCGGTTTGACGGTTTTCCCCGGCAACCGGTGCATCTGCGCGGTCATGCCATCGACGTGGCTCGATCGCACCGGAACGTGATTGCCGACAACACCATTGACGGTTTTCGGGATGGGGTTTATATGGAGTGGTCTGCGGAAAATGAGATCGCCCGCAACGTCGTGACCCGAAGCCGGTACGGGTTTCACTTCATGCTTCAATCCGACGGCAACCAGGTTTCCGGCAACGAAGTCGAACAAAGCCTCATCGGCATCTTGGTCATGGGTTCCGACCAAATCCGCATCCACGGCAATATCGTGCACGGCAATCAGGGATATCAAGGATACGGCGCCGTATTGTACGACACCGAGGGGAGCGAGTTGCAGGACAACGTGCTGGCCGACAATTTCGTCGGCTTGAAACTGGAAAAGGCCTTTGGCAACCGCATTGAGGGCAACACGTTGGTCGGCAATCAGTTGGCGTTGGAAGCGACGGCGGACACGGCCGACAATGTCATCGTCCGCAATCAGTTTTTGGCCAACCAGTGGCAAGTGCGGAGTGCGGGAGAGTGGGGAAATGCCTTGGACGATGGACGCACGGGGAATTTTTGGGACGACTACACGGGAATGGACCGGGACGGTGACGGGATCGGCGACAGCCCCCATGAGACCGAGCGGTGGTTTTCTTTCCTCAGCCGACGCCATCCGGCCTTGCAATTGTTTGATCACAGTCCGGCGGTGGCCGCTTTGATGTCGGCGCCGGTCGGCGGTGAAGGCGCACCGGTCGATAACCATCCGCTGGCCCGTCCCTTGGCGATGGAAGAGGAACAGGAGCGTCCCGTTTTTTGGAGCCGGGCAGCCTTGTTTGGCGCCATTTTTATCCTGGCCCTCGCCGGTTTTGTGATGGGACTCAAGACGGAAAGGGGATGAAACATGCGGTTTGGCAAACGGGTTCGCTTGCTGGCGATGTCCGTGCTGGTTGCGGGCAGCGTCTTGCTTACCGCCTGCGGCTCTGGCGGCAAGCCGGCCGCCGTGGCCGTCAATCCGGAAGTGGACGTATGCATGCTGTGCAATATGGCGGTGGCAGACGACGAACATGCCACCCAGATGATCTTGGCCGACGGGACCGTGTACAAATATGACGATATCGGCTGCATGCTCCAGTACGCAGCGGAAAACGAGTTGGACGTGGCGGTCATGTATGTCCGGGATGCCCATACAAAAGAGTGGGTCGACCTGGAGGCAGCGGCGTTTTTTTACGATGAAACCATCCAGACCCCCATGGGGTACGGCGTGTTATCCTTTAAGGATGTTGCGGCCGCGGAAGCCATGTTGGAAAAGTATCCTTACGGCTCCGTCATGAGCCTGAGCGACGTGAGAGATCATGTTTTTTCCCGTCATTCGGAACCCCATGGAGATCATGGTGGGGAACTTCATGAAGAACATTCCTCGCCAAGAGCGGGCCATGACCATGAAGGCGCGCTCCAATAAACCCATGCAGCGACGATTTTTCCTGACGCAAAACGGGGGGAACGGCCGGTGTGGACGTTGGCCAGACACGAGTGGAAACGGGCAGCGACCGGAGCGGTGTTGGCTTGGTTTACCGTTATCTTTTTCCTGCTGGCCGTCTTGACGTTGTATTTCGGCGTGCAGGCTTACGGCGACATCTCGTTTCAGGCGTTGAACAAAACCACATCCAGTCTCCTGCAACTGGCATTTTACTTTATCCCCGTGGCCACGCTGCTTCTTTCCTCCATGTCGGTGGCCGGGGAATGGGAGGACGGCACGGCCCTGTTGCTGTGGCAAACGGTGAAGCCGGTTTCCATCCTGGCCGGAAAATGGCTAGGATTGACGCTGGCGATGATGATTAGCGTATGCCTAGGGTTTGGTTTTGCCGGTCTGGTGAGCGCCGTTCGGGGGCTGGCCAGCGGATGGGTCTTTTTCGTGTTCATCGGGGTTTTGCTGTTGCTTTCCATGATTTTTTTGGCCATTGGCCTCGCGGTCGGGGCTTGGTGCAAAGACCGGTTGACGGCGGTGCTGGTCAGTTTGTTCATTTGGTTTTTTGCCATCGTGATTTATCCGTTTTGCAGCATGGCGCTGTTTATTACCGTTCCTTCTGTATTGCACGTCCCGCTGGCCATCGGGCTGCAAATGTTCAACCCGGCCGATTTTTTGCGGGTGTATGCGGCGTTTAAAATCGGCGGGGAAGCGGTCTTCGGCAGCCATTTTTACGCGTTGGGGCAATGGTCCAAGACGGGGTGGATGGACGCAACGGTGTTGGCCTGGTCGGCGGTTTGGGTCGGCATCGGTTTATGGTGGGCAGTTATGGGTTGGAAACGGCGAGGGAAGTGAGGAATGGTACATGGCGCAGGATGCGGCAGTACAGGAAGCGGCATCGATCAGCGCAGTGGTGCTGAAACAAGTCGGCAAGAGATACAGGAAGAAAACCGTCTTGCATCCTTTGTCTTGGGAAATTCCCCGAGGAAAATGTGTCGCATTATGCGGCGGCAACGGCGCCGGGAAAAGCACGCTGCTGCACATGATTGCCGGCCTGAGTCGCCCCAGTCAAGGAAAGATCTATCTTTTCGGACAGCCGCAGGAAACGGTGTTGAAACTCAACCGCCGGGGTGGCGGGCCCGTCGTCCGCCTGATGCCCGATCAGGTGGGCTTTCCCCCGGCGATGTCGGCGGAACAGTTTTTGCGGTTGCACGCCCGGTTGCAGGGAGTCGGTCAGGGGCGGGTAGACGAGCTGTTGGCTGAACTGGGTTTGGAGTCGGCCCGCCGGCGGGATGCGACCACGTTTTCCAAAGGGATGACGCAGCGGTTGTTGTTGGCCCAGGCGTTGTTGAAACCGCCGGCGTTGTTGTTGCTGGACGAGCCGGCCAACGGATTGGATCCGTACTGGTCGGAACAGTTGGGCCGGATGATGAAGCGGCTTCAACGGCAAGGGACCACCGTCCTTTTTTCCAGTCACCTGTTGGAGGACGTGCAGGCCTTGGCAGAGGACATTTTGCTCCTTCATGAAGGCCGCGTCCTTTACAGCGGGCCGCTGGCGGACTTGTGCCGCGGGCGGTCGCTGTTGGAAGTTTATCGCGAAACGGTGAGAAATTTGCAAGAGGGTGGAGATGGTTTATGAAAA